>JBFWZE010000013.1:0-28192 GCA_050185685.1 Dehalococcoidia bacterium | reverse complement strand
GCGCGATTTTCGACGAGCTGGGCAACAGCCTGATCGGCCATGCCCCGCCGGAGCGCACGCCCTGGGAGGATGTCCCGGTGCTCGTAGCGGTGATCACGGAGCGCTCTGCGGGCATCGCCGGCGCCGGTGGTGCAGTCGCCTCCGTCTACCCGGCGGTGCAGAATTTCCTGCTCGCGATCCAGGGGCAGGGCCTCGGCTCCGTGCTGACGACTCGATGGAAGCAGCGCGAGGCGGAGATGAATGCCCTCATGGGCCTGCCGGACGACTGGGAGGCGCACGCGATCCTGCCGGTAGGCTGGCCTGCCCGCAAGTACGGGCGTGGCAACCGCCTGCCCGTCGCCGAGGTCACGTACCGCGAGCAATTCGGCAAGCCCTGGTAGTCGCGTGACCGAGGAAGCAAAGCTCAGCGAGGCGCTCGCCCGCCTCGTCGTCGAAACACGCTGGCAAGACATCCCGGAGCCGGTGCGGCACGAGGCGAAGCGTGCCCTGCTGAACTGGCTCGGCTGCGCGATCGGCGGCTCGACCGAGATCGCCGTCGAAACCTCGCTGAAGGTACTGACGCCGTTCGCCGGGCAGCCCCAGGCGACCGTCATCGGCCGTCCCGAGCGCCTCGACGCTCTCAGCGCCGCCTTCGTCAACGGCGTCAGCGCCAACGTCTATGCCTTCGACGATACCCACCTGCGCACCGTCATCCACCCGAGCGCGCCGCTCATGCCCGCGCTCTTCGCGATGTCCGAGCTGCGTCCGGTGAGCGGCGTCGACCTCCTGCTCGCCTACGTCCTCGGCGTCGAGGTCATGTGCCGGATCGGCAACGCGGTGTCGCCGCAGCACTACTCGCACGGCTGGCACATCACCAGCACCTGCGGCGTAATCGGCGCGGCAGCGGGCGCGGGCAAGCTGATGGGCCTCGACCAGCAGAAGATGCTCTGGGCGATCGGGACCGGCGCTATGCAGTCAGGCGGGCTTGTCGAGAACCTCGGCACGATGGCGAAGAACATCACCGTGGGCAACGCACCCCGGGGCGGCTTGCTCGCGGCGATGCTGGCGAACGAGGGCTTCGCATCCTCACCGACGCCGCTCGAGGGGCAGTTCGGGTTCCTCAAGGTCATGTCGGCGGCTCCGCCCGACTACGACGCGATCACGGCCGGCCTGGGCGAGACCTGGGAGCTGCTGCAGAACACCTACAAGCCCTACCCGTCCGGCGTCGTCATGCACCCCGTAATCGACGCCTGTCTCGAGCTTCGGGCGCAGGGCCTCTACGCCGATGACGTCGAGCACGTGGTCGTGAAGGGCGCACCGCTGCTACGCGAGCGCGGCGACCGCCCGAAGCCGGTGAACGGTCGCGAAGCTCTCGTCAGCAACCACCACTGCGTCGCGATCGCCCTGATCTACGGCAAGGCAGGGGTCGAAGAGTTCACCGACGCGGTGGTTGATGCACCCGACGTCCGTGCCCTCGGTGCGCGTGTCAGCTGCGAAGACGACCTCTCGATCCCGGTCGAAGGCGCGGCGGTCGAGGTCACGACGAAGGACGGTCGCCACCTGCGCGCTTACGTGCCCGCCGCGAGAGGCAGTCTCGCCCGCCCGCTCACCGATGCCGATATCGAAACGAAGTTCCGCGGCCTCGTTGACTTCGCCGTGCCGTCCCTCGATGTGTCGAAGCTTATCAACGCTGTATGGCACTTCGACGAACTCGGCGACGCATCTACGCTACTGCCGCTGACGGTGCCCTGAATCTGTAGGCGCCCAGCATGCTGGGCGCCTACTGGACCTCTGCTCTTACATCGCGCCTATCTGCTGCAGGGCGGTCGCGAGGTCGACGATGCCGTCGAGACGAGCGACCTTGCCGTCGCGGATCTTCAGGATTGCGAGGCATGGGACTTCGATCGGCTGGCCGCTGGGAGGGACGCCGAAGAAGGCGTCCTCGTGGTGACCGAGAAGGCGGAAGCGGATCACCTGGGCGTCCGGCGTGACGATGATGTCGTCGAAGACGCGGTTCATGTCCGGGAAGGCATCGTAGAGGACGCGGGCGAATTCGTCATGGCCGTTGACGTCGGTGTCGGGCCGAGAGTTGATGTGCGCGGTGTAGTCGTCGGTGCAGAGGGCCGGGTCGGGACCGCCGCGCCGCACGTCCTGCGACTCGAAAAAGCGGCGGCCCAGTGTGGCGATATCGTCGTCGGTCATGTGGCTCCTCGGGATGGTCTGCTGATCCGAGGGTAGAGCAGCGATCCGGGAGCGTCCAGCGACTCCTACTGCACCCCCAGCTGCCGCAGCATGCCAACCTGATCGAACGCAATGACCAGAGACTCCACCTTGCCGTCCTCGATCATCATGATCGCGTCGATGCTGACGTCGATCGGCTTGCCGGTCGCGGGTAGGCCCATGAAGTCCTGCTGGTGCGTACCGACCGCGCGCACGCGGACTCGTTCGGCCGCCTCCGCCGTCTGCACGTTCTCGACGATGTGGTGCAGGTCGGGGAAGCCGGCGTAGAAGGCAGCCGCCATCGCCTGGTGCGCCTCGAGGTCGAGGTGGTTCCCGTTTACGTCGGCCGTGTAGTCGACGGCGCAGAGAACCGGGTCAGGGCCACCGCGCAGCCGGTCCTGCGCTTCGAAAAACTGCCTGCCGACGCTGGTTGCCTCTGCCATCTGCTTTGCACTCCCTCTCCGCCAGTGATCGTAGGCAGCGGAGGGACCTCCGTCCAGCAGCCGTTTCTCCGAGCCACCGCGCCGAGCCTATAATCCAGCCGAGAAAAGCACAGCGGAGGAATCATGCCCGGACCACTCGAAGGAATACGCGTTCTCGACCTCACCTGGGTGCTCTCGGGCCCCTACTGCGCGATGACCTTATGCGACCTTGGCGCCGAGGTCATAAAGGTGGAGCGCCCGCCCTACGGCGACGTCGCCCGCACCACCGGACCCTTCGTCAACCGCGAGAGCGTCTACTTCTTCAGCATCAACCGCGGCAAGAAGAGCATCATGCTCGACCTCAAGAAGCAGGAGGGCAAAGACCTCTTCCTCAAGCTCGTCGATGAAGTCGACGTGGTGATGGAGAACTTCACCCCTGGCTCGATGGACCGCCTCGGCCTCGGCTACGACGTATTGTCAGCGCGCAACCCCCGGCTCATCTACTCTGCGACCTCCGGCTTCGGCCAGACCGGCCCCGACCGCGAACGCCCGGCACTCGACGTCGTCGTCCAGGGCATGGGCGGCGTCATGAGCATCACTGGTGAACCCGGCGGCCGGCCCGTGAAGCCGGGCTTCTCGCTCGGCGACATCACCGCCGGACTCTACACGGCGATCGGCATCCTTGCCGCCCTGCAGGAACGCGAGCGGAGTGGCAAGGGACAGATGGTCGACATCTCGATGCTCGACTGTCAGATCGCCGTCCTCGAGAACGCCTTCGCGCGCTACAGCGTCACCGGCGAGGCGCCGAAGCCCCTCGGGACGCGCCACCCTTCGACGACGCCCTTCCAGGCCTTCCCGACAAAGGACGGCTACATCGTCATCGCCCTCGGCTTCGGCCTCGATAACATCTGGAGCATGTTCTGCGCCATCCTCGGCGTGCCGGAGCTGATCTATGACGCTCGCTTCGAGACGCCGGGCCTCCGCACGCAGCACCACGCCGAGCTGGAGCCGATCCTCAACGAAGCGCTGATGCAGAAGACGACCGCCGAGTGGCTCATCGACCTCGAGCCGCTACAGATCCCCTGCGGCCCGCTGCAGACGATCCCGGAGGCTGCCCATCACCCCCAGGTGCAGGCGCGCGAGATGCTCGTCCCCGTTCGCAGCGAGCGCGGTAACGAGGTGACGATCCCGAACTCGCCGATCAAGCTCTCACGCACCCCCGCCGCGATCCGGGGCGGTCCGCCGACCACAGGCCGCGACACACGCGAGGTCCTAGCGTCCCTTCTGGGCATGACCGACGCCGAGATCGACGCCGCCTTCGCGACCGGTGCTGCTGCGGTCCCCGAGGAGCTGCCGGCGGAGCTCACCCAGTAGACGAAGACGGTCCGTGGATTACCCCGGTGATGGCCTCGAAATTGACACTACCGAGGGGGCCACATAGGATGATGAAGCTAACACACGGCCCGGTGGTGTAGCGGCCTAACATGCCACCCTGTCACGGTGGAGATCGGGGGTTCGAATCCCCTCCGGGTCGCCAGGCGACACATAGCGGCACCTCTCGATGTTCGGGAGGTGCCGCTTTTCAATTTGGCTCGGCCTGGCCAGCACAACCCCAACCGGCACTGCCCCCACGCGCGCCCCGCCGATGCAGCGTCTAACCGCCTGCGGGATCTGAGGCCGCCTCACCGCGAGTACTGATGACGGCTTCTCCGGCGATTTGGGTGCAGCAATTTACATCGCTTTAACCGGGCATTGAGCTGGTTTTGACCTGCCCTTTACCGACGTTAATGGCCTGACTCCCTGGATCACGACGAGAGTAGTCATGAGCTCGGCAGCTACTGGTGGAACAAACCAGCAAGCCTGCTCTGGCAGACAAAGCTCGTGATTGGCGCCGCTCGGCGCCGGGAGGAATACGACACCATGGCCCGCAACGATTACTGGTTCCGTTACGCGTTAAGCCGGCGAAGGATGCTTCGCGCCAGCGCGCTGGGAGTTGCAGGACTCGTCGGCACTACCCTCATCGGCTGCGGCAGCGACGATGCGGGCAACGAGGCTGCGGCCACCCCCGCTGGTTCGACTGCCGGCGCTCCGACGACGTTCTCCGGCGGCACGCTGCGGTTGGCGGACATTCCCCAGACGCAGGACTTTCACCGCCACACGGGCTCAATGCCGAGCCCCTCGATCGTCTGCGACTGCCCCACCGGCATCGATGGAACCGGCGCCACGCAGAACATGCTCGTTGAAAAGATCGAAGCGCCGGACGCCTCGAACTACACCCTGAAGTTCCGCCAGGGCATCAAGTTCCACAACGGGCGCGAGATGACCTCCGAAGACGTCAAGCTCAACCTGCAGCGCATCAAGAGCACCCCCGGCACCTGGATGAAAGGCACCGCCGACTACATCCAGAGCATGGAAACCCCCGACAAGCAGTCGATTACGCTTCGGCTCTCCGCGCCCTACTCGCCGCTGATCGCCCTGCTCTCAGAGCTGTGGTTGATGGCACCGGAATCGCCCGGCTGGGACGGAACGATCAGCAAGCCGATCGGCACCGGTCCCTTCGTTTGGAAGGACTGGATCCCCAACGACAAGATCATCCTCGAGCGCTTCCCCGACTACTGGCAGAAGGACAAGCCGCGCATCGACGGCATCGAAATTAAGAACATCGCCGACGGCAAGGTGACCGCACTGCTCGCGGGCGACCTGCACATCACGAGCGTCGGCGCTTCCGACATGAAGCTCGCGCAGTCCAACTCGAGCATCGAGTTGAAGCAGCAGAAGGCGACAAGCTGGGACTTCTTCTCCTTCCAGAACAAGAAGCCGAACAAGCCGTATGACGACATTCGCGTGCGCCAGGCCCTCGCCTACGCCCTCGACAAGGAAGCTCTGAACCAGTTCGTCACCGGCGGTACGGGCAAGATCGCCAACCAGATGGCGGCCCCTGGCTCCTTCTACTGGGACGAGAAGCTGGTCGACCCCTACGCCAAGCCTGATCTCACCAAAGCGCAGCAGCTGCTCAGCGCCGCCGGCGTCAGCAACCTGACACCGGTTATGCCGGTGAACACCAACCCGGCCAACGCCGAAGTAGTCGCCGCTCAGCTCGCGAAGATCGGCGTGAAGCCAAAGCTGGAAGTCGCGGATGACATTACGACTGAGAAGCGAATTTCCGGCACGACGGACTGGGACGTTTACTACGCCGGCTCCGGTGCCCGTGCCGACATCGCTCTGCGCTTCGTGCGGCTGATGTCGGACGGCCCGAACCCGGGTCTCTGGGGCTCACCGCAGGACCCTCAGTACGACCGGCTCGTCAAAGAAGCCTGGGCCGAGGTTGACGCGGCGAAGCGCAAAGCGAAGTACCTCGAAGCCTGGAAAGTCGTAATGGAGAAGCTCTACACGATTCCTACGTACCACAACGCGGGCTTCCGTGGCGTCCGCAAAGAGGTGCTGGGCTTCGAGACCGGTGCCGTCGAAAACTCCAACCGCATCGATGGTGGCGTCGCCTTCGTCACCTTCAAGAAGTAGAGGACCGCGATGGCAACGAGGACCCTCCCCGGGATCCGCGTTGCAGAGCAGGTCAGCCGGCGTGAAATCCCGCGCCGGCTGCCCCGCAATCTGCAATTCTGGATCGGGGTCTCCATCGTCTCGACCGCCGTCGTGCTCTCGATTCTCGCGCCGTTGCTCGCGCCGTACGACCCGCTTGCCCAGGACATCTACGCACGCTGGACCGGCCCGACGTCGGCGCACTGGCTGGGACAGGATGAGTTCGGCCGCGACATCCTCTCGCGCATCCTTTATGGCGGACGCATCACGCTGATGACTGCGATGGCAGCCGTCGTGATTAGCGTCGGGTTCGGTTCGGTAATCGGCGCTGTTGCGGCGTATACGCGCGGCTGGGTCGACGCCGTGATCATGCGCATTCTCGACGTCCAGATGGCGTATCCCGGCATCCTGCTGGCGATCGTCTTCATCGTCACGCTCGGCCCGAGTCAGCGCTCCGTGATCATCGCCCTCGGTATCGGCGGCATCCCTCATTTTGCACGGCTCGTCCGCGGCTGGGTGTACCGCGAGCTGGCGATGGACTACGTCCTTGCTGCCAGGTCGATTGGTCAGAACCCGGTGGCCATCCTCTTCAAGCATGTCCGCCTGAACGTCTTCGGCCAGATCCTCGTCCATGCCTCCTTCGCCGTCTCCGGCGCAATGGTGGCAGAAGCGTCGCTCTCATTCCTCGGCCTGGGCGTGGACCCCAGTCAACCCTCATGGGGCCGAATGCTTTCGAACGGCACCCAGATCATCTACGTCGCTCCTCACATCGCCATCGTGCCAATCGTCGTGCTCAGTGTTGTCATCCTCGGCTGGCTGCTGGTCGGCGAAGGGAGCCGCGTATGGCTGGACCCAAGGCGTAACTGAAATGCTGAACTACCTCGCTCGACGCGTACCCCAGATCGTCCCGACGCTGCTCTTTGCGTCGATGTTCGCCTTCATCATGCTGCGCCTCGTCCCGGGTGACGTCACCGACGTCCTCGCCGTCGAGGGCGGCGTCTCCGAGGAGCAGAAGGCCCAGATCCGCAAGGACCTCGGCCTCGACCAGCCCGTTCCCATCCAGTACGTGCAGTGGGTCGGCCACATGGTCACCGGTGACTTCGGCCGCTCCTACTGGACGAATGTCACCGTCACGCGCCAGCTCGAGCATGCCCTCCCGAAGACGCTTCAGTTGACGGCGGTCTCCCTGGTAATCGCGCTCGCCATTGGCCTGCCCCTCGGCATCCTTGCAGGCGCCTTCAAGGGATCCGTGTTCGACTACGCGGGGACGATCCTGGCGACGCTGATGATCTCTGTGCCGACGTTCGCGACCGGCATCGTTCTGCTGCTTGTATTCGCGGTGTGGCTGCAGTGGTTGCCCGCGACGGGGAGTCTGATCCTGCCTGCCATCGTGCTTGGCGTCGACATCTCGGGTACCTTCGTCCGCACCCTGCGCACGGACATTCGCGCAGAGATGAACTCAGACTACGTTCGCACTGCCCTGAGCAAAGGGCTGCCGCAGCGCACCGTGCTGGTGCGCCACGTCCTGCCGAACTCCGTGACTGCCACCCTCACCATCTTCGGCCTCGTGCTCGGCAACCTCCTCGGCGGCACCCTGATCATCGAATCGATATTCAACTGGCCAGGCATCGGCGCTCTCACGATCCTTGCCGTCCAGAACCGCGACTACCCGGTCGTTCAGACCCTGGTCATGCTCATGACCGTGATGTTTGTCCTCAGCAACCTGCTCGTTGACCTGCTCAACGGGCTGGTCGATCCCCGCGTGCGGGAGTAGAAGGAGCACTTTGTGCCCATAGTTCTCATCTGCCTCGACGGCATGGCACCCGAGTACTTGCAGCAAACCAACACCCCCGTCCTCGACCGCCTCGGGCGCGAAGGGCGATGGGTGACCGGCGCCTGCCAGATGCCGAGCGTCACCAACGTCAACAACGTCTCAATCCTCAGCGGTCGTCCGCCGGCGGAGCATGGCATCAACGCCAACTTCGCCATCGACCGCGACGGCAAGGAAGTCTACCTGGAGTCACCAGACCTGATCCGGGTGCCGCTGCTGATGGAGCGGATCGCCGCATCAGGCCGGCGGGTTGCGGCGGTTGCATCGAAGCACAAGCTGGCGGCAATCATCGGCCGCCACGCCCACACGAGCTTCTCCGTCGAAGAGCCGGCAGCCTGGGTGGTCGAGCGCATTGGCGCACCGCCGCCGATCTACTCATACGACGCGAACCTCTGGCTGCTCAGGGCCGCGCGCGTCATCCTCGAGGCCGAGCAGCCCGACTTCCTCTATGTCACCTCCACCGACTACCTCGGCCACATGCTTCCGCCGGAGCACGAAGAGGCACGTGCGAACGTGAGCGAGATCGACCGGCTCATCGGCGAGCTGGTCGACGGCATCGCTGACGTCAGCATTGGCGTCACCGCCGACCACGGGATGAACGCGAAGCAGCGCTGCATCAGCCCCGAAGCGGTACTCGCGGTTGAAGGCATCAGCGCTATCAGCATCTCGACCCTGCAGGACCGCTACACGAAGCACCACGGCAACCGGTCGGGCTCCGCTTACGTCCACCTGCCGAACGGTGAGGTCGAGCGCGCCTGGGAGGTCCTTGCCGGATGCCCCGGGATCGAGCGCGTCCTCGCCCGGGAAGAAGCGGCGGCGGAGTTCCAGCTCGACCCCGACCTGATCGGCGACCTTGTCCTGCTCGGCGACCGCGGCACCTGCTTCGGCGCCGGGGACGCGGCCGAATCCGCGATCGACATCCGCACTCACGGCTCCTTGCACGAGCTGGCGGTCCCGGTGATCTCCTGGGGGCCGGCCTTCGAGGGGTTCGAGGGAGAGGAGAACCGCTCACTCGGCGAGTGGCTTCACCAGCGCCTGGACCTTGGCAATGCCACCGCCGGCGCCCCGAGCCTGTCCACCCCGCACTTCGGTTCATAGCGAAAGGATCAGTCCATGACGAAGATTGTCATCGTCGTTTTCGACGGCCTCAACCCCGAGCTTGTCGTCCCTGAGGTCATGCCGCGCCTCTCAGCCTTCGCCGCGCAGGGCGTCCAGCTGGCCAACCACCGCCCGGTGTTTCCGAGCGTCACCCGCCTGAACGCGGCATCCATGGTCACCGGCTGCTTCCCGGGCGCCCACGGCCTGCACGGCAACCTCTCCCTCGTGCCTGAGTACCACCCGACCGAGCCGATGGACGCGCTAGAGCCCCAGCTCACCGAGCTCCGAAACCGAGGCGCCAAGGTGCTGCTGGTCCCGACCCTCGCCGAGATCCTCGCGGACAACGGGATGGAGTACATCGCGGCCGGCGTGGGCACCTCCGGTCAGGCGTTCATCCACCACCCCAACCACGAAGACGGCAAGCCCGGCGCCACGATTCACACGGACTACGCCCTGCCGCGGTCGCTGTTCCTCGAAATGACCGAGCGCTTCGGTCCCTGGCCGGAGAAGCAGCTGCCGAACTCGCCGCGGATGGAACGGGTCGCGACGATCTTCACCGACTACGTCCTCGGCGAGCGTGCGCCGGACGTCGCCCTGCTCTGGTTCTCCGAGCCGGACAGCTCTGAGCATGGCACCGGCCCGAACTCGCCGACGACTCGTCAGGCGGCGACCGACGCTGACCGGGAGTTCGGCCGCGTCCTCGACTGGATCGCCGACCAGGGCCTCACAGAAGCAATCGACGTCATCGTCACCACCGACCACGGCCAGGCGACGATCACCGAGGCGATCCCCGTGCGGCAGCTCCTCCTGGAGCAGGGTTTCGCCGCTCCCGGTGAGGCGAAGGGGGTTGTAGCGGCGGGGAACGGCGGGTCTGCACTGTTCTACGTCGAAGGACATGACAGCGAGACGCTCGACCGTCTCGCGAGCTGGCTCATGGCGCAGCCCTGGGCCGGGCCAATGTTCGCCTCTGAGCAGGCGGGGGCAATCGAGGGCACGCTCCCGGCAAGCCTGATCGGTCTCGAGGGGCCGCGTGTGCCTGACCTCATTTTCTCGTTCGGCTGGAAGGACGGCTTAAACGAGCACGGTCAGCCGGGGTTCGTCTACTCCTTCGGTGGCACCGCTGGCCGCGGCACGCACGGCTCGCTCAGCCCCTGGGAGTTCAGGTCCTTCACTGCGGCGCTCGGTCCTGCTTTCAAGACGGGCAGCATCGTGGAGGAAACGACCGGCCACGCCGACCTGGCGCCGACAGTGCTGAAGATCCTCGGCATCGAGCAGCCGGCCCACATGCAGGGCCAGGCGATCGAAGCGGCCCTCGCGGACGGCCCGGACAGCGTCGACGCACCGCACGAGGAGCACGTCGCCTCACGCACCATCCCCGGCGGTGAGTACCGCCAGCAGCTGGTGGTCCGCCGCACTCCTCACGGCGCTCACATCCTAAGCGCAGCCGTGAGCACGGCGAGTCTCTCAGAGGCCGCCCCCTAGACGCACGAACGCCGCTCAACGTTGGTTTTCGGACGCCGCGGCCTCTACTACAGAGGTCGCGGCGTCTTGATGTCTATACGCGGATGAGCGTGCGCAGCTCTTCGAGTAACGGCAGTTGTCCCTTGAGGACTCGCCGCCCGGCTTCCTCAATCGAGAACCACTCGACGCGATCGAGCTCGGGGAACTCGGCGACGTTGCCCGACTTCGGCGGCCATTCGAGGCTAAAGGTGTTGCTCGTCAGTGTGGCTGGGTCGATGTCGCCTTCAACCGCCCATGCGTGCACGGTCTTGCCGCCGGACTGACGCACCTCCGATAGCGGCAAGAACATGCCGTCGACGCGGAATCCGGTTTCTTCCTCGAACTCCCGGATGGCGGTCTGCAGCGGCTCTTCGCCCTCGTCGATTTCGCCCTTGGGGATCGACCAGGCACCGAGGTCCTTCTTCGTCCAGAACGGCCCGCCGGGATGGCCCAGGAGCACCTGCAGCTCCCCGTCTCGGATGCGGTACATCAGCAGGCCGCCGCTCCGGGTCTTCGCCATCCAGGTGCTATGCGGTCGGGCTACTGGGGGTGGAGGCGCCTGCCGGGACGTAGGGCTCGGAAACCTTCGAGCGCAGCAGCAGCACGTGGTCGAAGAGGAACACGCCCGAAGCGAGGCCAGCCATCACGACCAGCCCCAGGACGCTGCCGCCGGCGGTCATCGCCAGTGCGGGACCGGGGCAGGTGCCGGCGATCGCCCAGCCAGAGCCGAAAACCACCGCCCCAAGGACGTTACGCCGCTGGACGGGCGCCGTGCCTACCGCGATCGGCTCGCCGGTCGGCGTCTTCCACTGCAGGCGCTTCAGCAAGTAAAGCAGCGGTGCTGCCGTACCGACTGCGCTCGCCATGAGCAAGTAAACGTCCAGCTCACGCAGCAGCAGCATGTCATGGATCACGTCATAGTCGCTGAGGCCGGCGGCGGTAATCAGGAAGCCGAAGGCGAGGCCGACGAAAAGCGCTGGACGGTTCACAGGTCGCCTCCGGTCAGAGTGTGAATCACGAACGTGACGGCGACCGCGGTCGCGACGAAGGTCATCGTCGCCGCGATGCTCGCCGGAGAGAGCGAGGAGGAGCCGGAGATGCCGTGCCCCGAGGTGCACCCGCCGCTCCAGCGCGCACCGAAGCCGCTGAGCAGGCCTCCGATAAACAACACTGGCACGAGCGCAGCAAGCGGCAGCAGCCCGCCGAGTGCGCCGTAGTCCGTCGTCAGTCTTGGCCCTCCCTGCAGCAGCACGGCGATGAGAGCGCCACCGGCAAGACCGCCGAAGAACCAGACACGCCACATCTCGCGCACCGGGCGGCGCCCGATCGCGTGGACGACCTCCTGGTAGCTGGTCGTGACACCCATACGCCGGTTAATCAGCGCGTAGAGCGCAACGACGCACAGGCCGATGCAGGGCCCGGCGATATACCAGGCAAGACGCTCCGGGAGAATATCCAACGCCTCATCCCTCCTTGAACGGTGACGGCGGTGACCGGCTGCAGCGTTGAGCCGGATACTCGTCAATTCTCGATCAAATCTCCGCGCAAGAGAAATGGCCCGAGTGACGGGTCCAAGGCAGCCCTTCATCTCCGTGCCTGCCGCCGCTATCCTGCCTCCATGCCCCGCCTCGACCGTGTCCTGGACGAACTACTGGCGGCCCGCCGCGACGACCCACTCGCGATTACGACCGTCATCGCACCGACGCGACTCAGTGCGCTGCAGCTGCGCCGCCGCCTCGCCCGCCGCGGCGCCTTCGCCGGTGTGCGCTTCGAGCCCCTCGCCCGCCTTGCCGAGCTGATCGCCGCCGCCAGTCTGGCTCGCAGTGGAAGGCGGCCACTCGCCCGGCCGATCGCCGATTACGTCAGTACCCGCATCGCGCGCGAGTCGGAGGCTCCTCTTGCCGGCGTGAGCGATATCCCCGGCTACGCCCGTGCTCTCCGCCAGACTTTCAGGCGCCTCCGACGGGGCGGATTTCACGACGGCGAAGAGCTCCTGCAGGCCGGCATCCGAGGGCCGGGCCTCAGCGAGATCGCCCGTCTCTACAGCCGCTTTCGCGCCGAGACCGCCAACTTCTACGACGATGAAGATCTGCTGGAAGCGGCCGCAGCGGTGCTCGAGTCGGACCCCGCCCGCGTCCTGCCCGAGCTGGGTGCCGTGTACGTGGTGCCGCCCGTCCGGCTCACCGCCGCCTCGTCGCGCTTCCTCGACGTCGTTCAAAACACCTGCTCCTCTTATGTCGAGTTGAATGAGGAGATCGATGGACTGACTGATGAGCACTTCATCCTTGCGCCCGAGTCGGCGAGCGAAGTGCGCGGCATCGTCAAAGCCGTCATCGAAGACCTCGAATCCGGGGTGCGCCTCGACGAGATTGCCGTCTTCTACGGCGGTGACCGCAGCTACCGTCCCCTGCTCGCCCAGGCCTTCGAGGCCGCTTCGATCCCCGCTTCGAACATGCCGGGCACTCCGTTGGTCGAGACGCCGGTCGGACGCGGCGCCCTCAGCCTGCTGCGTGTTGCGCTCGAAGACTTCTCGCGGATCAGCGTGTTCGACGTCCTGGGCCTCGCGCCGCTGCGCCGCTTCCTGCCCGTCGCCTCGCAGGATGTCCGCCTCGACACGACGAACTGGCAACGGATCGCCCGCGAGGCCGGTGTCACCCGCGGCATCGATCGCTGGCGGGACAGCATCGAGTTCTACATCGAGGACCGCAGGCAGCGCGCCAGGCCTGAAAACGAGGAGCCTGAGTGGCGCCGCGAACGCGCCTCTCGCGAGATCAACGCTGCCACCGCCCTCCTGAGCGTCGTCGAGGCGCTCCATGAGGCGCTGTCGCCGCTCTCGAAGCTGCAGCCGGCCGCCAGCTTCGTACCGCCGTTCCGTGAGCTGATCGAGCGCTGGTTCGAGCGCGGTGCTATCGGTCTCGAGCAGGTGCTCAACGAAATCGAGCAGCTCGGCACGATCGACTCCGTTGGCGGCAGCTTCGACCTCGGGTCCTTCGTCGAGGCATTCGAGGCGAACCTCACGGTTGCGGCAGTGCGCGACCGCTCCCTCGGCGACGGCGTTTTGATCACCGACCACCGGCAAGCGTCAGGGCTGGGCTTCAGCCGCGTCTACCTCTGCGGCGCCTACGAGGGTTCGCTGCCGGCGATCGCAACCTCGGAACCGCTGATCCAGGACGAAGACTGGGCACAGCTGCGCACGACTCATCCCTACATTGAAGACCTCGAGCTGCGAGCCGAGCGCTCAAAGCAGGCCGTCGAGCGAGTGACCGCCGCAGCCCACGGAGGCAGCCTGACCTGGAGCGCGCCGATGCAGGCCGCCGGTGCCGCACGCGAGCACTACCCTTCGTCGCTGATGACCGAGGCTGCACGCCGCAAGGAGCCTGCCCTCACCAGCGCCAGCGATCTGCGCCGTGCCTCCGGCTACGACTGGCTGACGAAGCTGCCTTCGCCGCTCGCCGCGATGCTGCAGGGCAAAGAGGTCGAGGCGTGGGAGCTGCGTCTGCGGGAGACGATCAGCATGAAGCAAGGCGGCGCTATCGGACCACTGCATCCTCTGCGTCCCGGCATCAGCTTGATCGAGGCCCGTCGCGGCCCGAGCTTCACAGCCTACGACGGCAACCTCGCCGCTCTGGAAGGAGCCGCGGCGCCGAAGGAGGGCGGCACGATTTCGCCATCCGCGCTGGAGACGTTTGCCGCCTGTGGTCTCAAGTACTTCTACGGACACGTCCTGCGCCTGCGGCCAATTGATGAGCCGGAGGAGAGCCCGACGATGGGTGCGGCCGAAAAGGGCAGCCTCGTCCACCGCGTCCTGCAGCGTTTCTTCCAGGAGCAGATGGCGCTTGGCCGCCCCGCCGTCGAGGAGCGCTGGGACGCTGCCGACCTCGATTCGCTGCTGCAGATCTTCGAGGAGGAGTTCGAGAAGGTGCGGGTTCAGGGTCGCGCCGGCCTGGACATTTACATGGACCACGACCGAAACCGGATGCGGGCCGACCTCGCGACCTTCCTCGACAAGGACAGCGACTACCGCTCCGAAGAGGGCGTCGTGCCTGCAGGATTCGAGCCGCGGATTACGGTCCCTGCGCCGGCCGGCCTCAACTTCACAGGCTTCATCGACCGCGTCGACCGCTCGCCGGACGGCCGCAAAGCGGTGATCATCGATTACAAGACCGGCTCCGCCAGCAGCTTCAAGCCGCCCGAGCCCACCGACATCTTTATCGGCGGCAAGAAGCTTCAGCTGCCGATCTACGCCCTCGCCGCAGGTGACGCCGAGGAGGTCAAGGCACTCTACTGGTTCATCAGCAGCAGCGGCGGCTTCGAGCGCCTGCCCTACGAGGAGAACCCGGCGAACCGCGCCCGTTTCGAAGCGACGGTCCAGTCGATCATCGACGCAATGCAGCGTGGCGCCTTCCCCGCAGTCCCGGGCGAAGAGGACGAGTTCCGCAACAGCTTCGCGAACTGCCTGTACTGCGACTTCACCCGCATCTGCTCCCGCCGCCGCATCTACGAGAGTCAGGCGAAGAGCGATGACCCCGATATGATCGCCTGGCTCCAGGTCGCTGAGGTGGCGAAAGGTCAGCAGCAGCCATGAACGCAGAACGCGAGGCGTTCCAGCGCGCCGACGACGAAGCCCGACGGCACATCAAGGAGCAACTGGCAGAAACGCTGTTCGTCGAAGCGGGCGCCGGCACCGGCAAGACGCGCGCCCTCGTCGACCGCTTCGTCGCGCTGGTGGCGTCCGGCAAGCGCGTCGAAGAGCTCGTTGCGATCACCTTCACCGAGAAGGCAGCGGCAGAGCTGCGGGACCGCGTCCGTGCTGAGCTCGAGCAGATGATCGCCGCGAACGACGACCCCCGTCTCGTCCGTGCCCGCGACAGCCTCGATCGCGCTCAGATCTCGACGATCCACGCCTTCTGTGCCAACGTCCTGCGCTCGCTCGCGGCCGAAAACGGCATCGACCCCAGCTTCAAGGTGCAGGACCAGGTGGCTGCGCAGCGGCGCTTCGAGGCCCAGTGGGTTACGTACCTCGACAGGCTCGCCGGGGACGAAAAGGCCCATGCCGCCTTTACGCGCGTCCAGGAGCTCGGCCTCTATACCCGTGACCTCGAAAGGCTGGCGGAGGCGCTATGGGAGAATCCCGCCTTCGCACAGCAGCTCGAAGCTGAGCCCCTCGAAGCAGAACCTTTCACGTGGCCCGACTTCACTGCGATGCGACGGCGGCTGAGCGAGCTGCACCCGGAACGAGCCTTCGACGGGGACGCTCTGAGGACCTATGTCATCGAGCTGGGCCACGGAATCGATGAGCTGATCGAGTCTCCCCTGAACGAGCGGCACACACGCCTGATCGCGGTTAACTCCACGCTGAAAGACCGCCTCGGCCAGACCGGCCGCAAGGGTAGTTGGGTCGCCGGCGTTTCGATTGACGCCGCCCGCACGGTCGCGACCGAGGTCGGCGCAGACCTCAAGCGAGCCCTCATGGAGCTGCGCAGCGAGGCCCTCGGCGCCTTCCTGCCCTACGTCGTCACCTTTGCGAACGAGGACGCCCGCAGCCGGAGCCGCGGTGGTGAGCTGGTGTTCGAGGACCTCATCCTCCAGGTACGCAACATCCTTGCCGACCACGGCGCACGGCGACGCCTCAGAGGACGGTACGCCGCGATGCTGATCGACGAGTTCCAGGACACCGACCCCCTGCAGACCGAGATCGCCTTTGCCTTCGCCGTCGACCCGGACACGAACATCATCGAGCCCGGGCGTCTCTTCCTCGTCGGGGACCCGAAGCAGTCGATTTACCGCTTTCGCCGAGCCGACATGGCGGTCTATTCCCGGACGCGCGAGGACCTGCGCCACGGCGGCGGCCTCGAGGAGCAGCTGGCGCTGAACCGCCGCTCCCACGCCCGCGTCCTCGGCTTCGTAAACGGCGTCTTCGAGGGACTGATCGGCAGCGGCGACAACCCGTGGCTGCAGCCCGAATACCGGCCCGTCCATCCCTACCGCGACATCGGCCTGACCGGTCCCGGCGTCGCACTGATCGGCGGCGCTCTCGATCGGAAAGCCGCCGAGGCCAAGCGCCACGAGGCGCAGCAGGTGGCCGCCTACTGCCGCGCCATCCTCGACCAGGGCTGGGAGGCTGCGGACCGCCCTGCAGGTGATGACGCCGAGTACGCCCGTCCTGCCAGGTACAGGGACATCGCCATTCTCCTCCCAACGCGGACGATCCTGGCGCCCCTCGAACGCGCCCTCGCCGAGGCCGGCGTCCCCTACCGCATCGAGGGCGGCAGCCTGGTATACGCCACCCAGGAGGTGCGCGACCTGATCAACTGCCTCAGCGCCATCGATGACCCGACGGACGAAGTCGCGGTCGTCGGCGCTCTTCGCAGCCCCGCGTATTCCTGCAGCGACGTCGAGCTCGCGCAGCACCGGCTCGGCGGTGGCGTCTTCGACTACACGAACTACTACCTCGATGCTGAGCAGGGGCGCGTGGCCGCATCGCTGCTCCATCTGCGCACCTTCCATCAGCTGCGCTCGAAGGTCAGCATCGCCACCCTCGTCGAGCGCTATGTGGCCGACCGCCGGGTCGTCGAAGCCGGGCTCTACACGAGCGGCTCCCGCGACGCCTTCCGGCGCGCCCGCTTCGTCATCGAGCAGGCGCGGCTCTTCGAGGCCGACCAGCCCGAGAGCCTGCGCGCGTTCGTCGACTGGCTGGAGCGTCGCACCGGCGACAAGATCTACGACTACGAGGGCGCCGGTTTCGACGACGACGAAGACGCGGTGCGGATCATGACCGTCCACGCCGCCAAGGGGCTCGAGTTCCCCATCGTTATCCTCGCCGGCCTCGGCGTCTCGAAGAACAACAACCCGCCGACGCTTCTCGCCGACCGCCATACGAACCGGCTCGCAGTGACGATTGGCAGCGACAACCGCAACAACCGGTCCAGCCTCGGTGAGTACGAGACCGTCAAGAAGCAAGAGCGCGACCACGATGACGCCGAGCGTATCCGTCTGCTCTACGTTGCGATGACCCGAGCGCGCGATCATCTCGTTGTTTCGCTCTATCGGGCCCAGAAGGCTAACAGTACCTTCCGTCATCTCCTGGACTCGCAGGGCGTGGGCTTCCACGCTCCCGCGCTGCCGGAGCTCCCCGCCGTGCAGGTCGATGGCGGCGGGCCGTTCGGGGGGCTCGAGGTTGACCCCGTGCTCGTGTCCGAAGAGGCGTTCATCCAGGAGCGCGCCGCGCTGACGGCGACGGCACGGGGACAGCGCTTCAGCAGCGCCACCGCCCTCGGCCGGCTCAACCACGACGAGGACGAAGAGAAAGAGCGCGAGGACGAAACCGAACCCTGGGCCCGCGGCCGCGCCGGCACCCACCGCGGACGCGCCGTCCACGCCGCCCTCCAGGTGCTGCCATGGGACGCCGACAACGCTACGATCGAGGCGCTCGCCCGTGCTCAGGCCGTCGTCGAAGCGGTCCCCGACGATGCGCCGGTCATCGCAGAGCTGCTGCGCCGGGGTCTCAGCACGGGCGCAGCAACTCGCGCCCGAACCGCGCGCCGCGCCCTGCGTGAGGTGCCGTTCGCCTTCATGCAGGACGACGTGCTCCTCGAGGGCTTCGTCGACCTTGTGATCGAGAGCGAGTCGGGCGGCCTTGAAATCGTCGACTGGAAGACGGACAACGTCGCGGGCGCGGCGGTCGAAGAGCGGCTGGCCAGCTACCACCTGCAGGCCGGCCTCTACGTGCTCGGCCTCGAGGCGGCAACGGGTCGGCGCGTCGAGCGCGTGACCTACGTCTTCATCACCGCCGGCGAAGAGCTCTCGCCCGGCGAGCCGGCTTCACTCGCGGCCGAGGCGCGCGAGGCGATCGTCCGGTTCGCGACGGCCTAGGTAAACTCGGGACCCTGCGCCCACGCGGCGAGGACATAGCGCTCGCCGCTCTCTACCGGCGCGACCGAGTGCAGCGTCTGTGCCGGGAAGAAGACCGCATCGCCCTGGTTGAGGCGGTAGGTCTCACTCTCGGCGATCGTCAGCGCGCCGCCGGTGAAGGCATCGGGAGTCACGAGCTGAATGATGCAGCTCAGCTTCGTCGTGTCAGCGAGGCGGTAGTCGGTATCGGTGTGGGGACGGATCCAGCCGCCGGGCCGGTAGCGCAGGACCGAAAACGGCGAGTAGATGCCGGACAAAGCCAGACGCCAGTTCGCCGCGTTGGTTTCGACAGCCTGTGCGGCGAAGCGGCGGAAGATCTGCTCGTCGTCTTCAGGGCGCAGCCAGCAGCCGTCCGCGACGAAGGACTCCTGCCCGTGGCGGCTCCGCGTGATTGCCTCGAAGCCCTTGCGGTTCGCCACTTCAATGAGCCTGGCGCAGTCATCCGCGGTGAGAAACCCGTCGATACGAACTGCCGCGGGCAGCGTCCGGCTCACGAGGGGCAGCGGGTAGATCAGGTCCTTGCTGGTCAGTTCGTTCATCAGACGAGTGTAAGCGCTTGCCGTTCCCGAGAGACCGTTCTCGAAATACTATGAGCACTGAAATCAGCCGGAGTGAGAAGCCACACCCCAGGAGGTGCCAGCGTGGACGAAGCAGCGAAGAAGACCGCCCTCAGAATGATCCCCTACGGCCTCTTCGTCGTCGGGACGAAGAACGACGAGACCGTGACCGCATTCGCCGGAAACTGGCTGACGCAGGCCTCGTTCGCACCGCCGCTGGTTGTCCTCGGCGCAAAGGCGGGGACGAGCTCGAAGGAGATGATCGACCAGAGCGGCCTGTTCTGCGTCAATGTCCTCGAAGCCGGCAGCACCGCCCTCGCCAGCAAGTTCTTCGCCCACGTCGAGGCCGATGGCAACAAGTTCGGCGATGTCGAGTTTTCCCTCAGCCCCAACGGCTGCCCCGTCCTCAAGGACGCGCTCGCCTACTTCGAGTGCAGAGTTGTCGAGACAGTGGCGATCGGAGACCACACCATCTTCGTCGGCGAGGTCATCGAGGCGGGCGTCCAGCGTGAGGGTGAGCCGATGACGCTCGCCGAGACCGGCTTCAAGTACGGCGGCTAGTCACCGGGCACCCAAACGCCGAGAACACGCAGGTCACCGTGCCTCTGCGCCGTTCCCGCGATCGCGCGCCGGGACCGTGAACGTGTAGCTGACGATCTCGGTGTTCTCCCAGTTCTTGCCGGTCAGTTTCACCGTGATCGACCTGCCGTTGTCCTGCACGTCGACGACACCATACTGGCCGGCGCCGGGGTAGGTCCCTTCGCTGAAGGGGCCGCCTTTGACGCTGCCGGGCCGGTCGAGCGCACCCGCCTGGAAGTTCGGGAAGCCGCCCGCCTTCGAGGTCGAGTAGTCGCTGTTCGTCCCGTCGTCGATCGCCAGCATGTGGGCGTCGCCGGAGAGGACCAGCAGGTTGTCGATGCCGTTCTGGGCGACCACGTCGGCGATCTCGCGCCGCTCATCGGCGAAGCCGCCCCAGTCGTCCGGCGAGCTGCCATCCGCTGCGATCCACGGCACGCCGGTCACCCAGACCACGAGGGCGTGCGTGGCGCTCGCCGTCTTGATCTCGTTCTCGAGCCAGGCGCGCTGCACGCTGCCGAGCATGCTGCCCTTCTCCTCGTTCTTCATCGAGCGCGTGTCGGTGAGGATCACGCGGACACGGCCGGCACTAAAGGCCTGGTAGATCGGGTTGTCGCCGGTGCCGGCCACGAGGTCGTAGTGCGGCACGTAACGGTTGTAGGCCAGCCGAGCGGCCTCTTTCGCCGGCGAGCCCGCGTCCGAGTTGTTGCCGCCGAAGTCGTGGTCGTCCCACGTGTAGGCAATCGGCGTCTGGCGGTAGAGCGCGCCCGGTGCGTCCGCACCGAGGTTCTTGTTGTAGGCACGCGCGAAGCCGCTTGGGTTGTCGCCGACGATGTTCTCGTAGTGGAAGTCGCCGCTGATCACGTAGAACAGGGCGTTCTCGTTGCGCATCGCATCGAAGACGGCCCCGTTCGAGCCGGTCCGAGCGCAAGCGGCAACCAGGAAGCGGAAGGACGCAGCACCCTCGGGGAAGGTGCGCACGCTGCCGCGACGGCCCTCATCAAGCCGGCCCCCGACTTCGACGGCGTAGTAATACGTCGTGTAGGGATCGAGGCTGCTGAGGCTGAAGGAGCTAACGCCATCGCCCAGCGCTGCACCCTCGACGAAGCGGGCGCTGCTGAGGTCAGACGAGGTGCTGAACGCCAGCCTGGCGGTCGCCTCATGATCGACGAGCCGCGCTTTGATCGTCGCCTCGTCGCTGGAGACGCCGCCGGACCAGACCCACTCGACCAGGTCGACCGGCGCAACTTCGATGGCGGATTGCGGATGCGCCGGACCGAAGGCTGTCTCATGACGAGCAGTCGCCGTCACGCCACCGTAGGCGAGCAAAATGACGACGAAGGCGACGCTGAAGCCCTGGGCGAAGATGCCGCGGGTCAGCGACCATGCCGCGAGGAGCAGGACGCCGGGGACCACGAACATCAGCGCGACGAGGAACGACGTCTCCGCCGAATATCGCCCGGCCGCAGCGATACCGAGCGCCATGCCGGTGAACACCAGCAGCGCGCCGCCCTGCCGCGGCCACCGCAGCGCGATCAGCGTCGAGAAGATGCCGACCAGGACGAAAATGTACTGGATGTCCGTCTCGATGCCGGGGCCTTCAGGCGGAACGGGTGGCCCCTGCTGAATCGCCAGTCCGGCGAAGATGATTGAGGCGACGATCGCCCAGAGTTGAGCGACCCTTCGCAGCATTCCCGGTTGCAGGTAGTAGATCATCGCGTCACCGTCACATAGGTTTCGATTGCGGTTTGGGACTCGTTCGCCAGCGCGCGGACCTCGCGGTAGCGGGTCACGAAGGCGAACATCAGGAGCGTGTCGGCCAGCGTCTGCGCCGGCAGTTCGAGTGCTTTCAGGGCCAGGGCGTGCGCGAAGGCGTCGCAAAGGATCATCACGATGGCCGCCAGCGCCGCGCCCAGGAGCAGCGCTGACGATGCCCGATTCGCGACTAGCTCGGTGTGGAAGACATACAGCACCGTGACGCCGATCACTGCATAGCCGAGGACGAGGATGTCATCCTTTGAGTTGGTCCCGCCGGGCAGCAGCCTGTCGAGCAGGAGCCCGAGGCGCTCGTGCACCGTGAAGAAGTCCTCGAACGCGAAGATCAGCAAGCCGATGCCACCGATGCCCCAGAGGAAGATGCCGTATGCCTCGGACTTCGAGGGACGGGCGGGCAAGCGCCAGAAGCTCTGGTAGGCGTAGATACCGGCGACGCCCGCGATCAGCAGCTGAGCCACGTCGATCGTTGCGATCACGCCCCGCTCGTCAAACCACCAGATCGACTCGCGCCCCGACTCGAGGTAGATGTATGTGCCGATCACGAAGAGCACGCCCTCGATCGCCACGACCGCTGCGATCCACGGCAGTTCAGGTTTCAGCTCACTGAGACGCGACTTGAGTCCGTTCAGCATGCGCTGCCGCGAGAAGCGCTTGAGTCCGCGCGGCGTCGGCTCCTGCTGCGCCCAGTAGATATAGAGCGCGTCGAGATGGAAGCGCTCGTACACCTTGAAGGGCAGGCTGCGGGAGACCTGGTCGAGAGGAATGATCAACAGCAGCGTCTGGCTGACCAGCGCCGGACTGAAGAAGTACGCCAGCCTGCCGAAGCCAGGCAGCAGCGAAATCAGCATGACGGGCACCGTATGTAGCCGTCGGGCCTCACGCGGGCGCATGTGGTGCCTGATGCCGCCGGCCTCGGCTTTCACGCGCAGCGTCAGCGCGTAAAGAAACCGAGCTAAGGCGCCGAAGGGGAATCGAAGCGGCAGACTGATCGCGAAGTGAGCGCCGGCGTGGACGATGCCCTGCCCGACCTCCGGCGTATCCATCGAGCCGAGAAGGTCATCGGCAGTGGCCTGGTCGATGCGGCCTTCCTTGAGCCAGACACCGACGCCGTTGCGGATGAACTCTTCGACTTTCGTACGGCCGCGGATGATCCAGTCCTTCATCACTTGCCGCCCTTCGGCAGCCATCTCGTCAGAGCCTGGAAGAAGCGGTTGAATAGGCGACGCTCACTCCTGTGCCAGGTGTCTGCAGCCTTCTCGTACGCGCCCACCGCCTCGAGCAGCAGCGGGTACTCTGCACCGAGCTTGTCGCTCAGATCGGCTGCGTTCTTCGCGAGGTACCGGCGCAGCTGCACCGTGTCGATGTCGTCGAACGAGGGGAACAGGCCTCGCTGCATCAGCCGCGGCAGCTTCGTCAGCGGATACAGGAATGCCACCAGGCTCGACTCGAGGTCGATAATCCGGTAGCTGCCGTCCGGCGTCAGGATGAAGTTCGTGATGGCGTGGGGGTTGTAGGGCGTCACCTGCCACGTAGGCAGCCCCGACTCGAGGAAGCGGCGGTCGAGCTGGCGCATGAAGTCGAGCGTCCGCTTCTGGTGCGGCGGCTCCTGACCCCGTACGAGCTGTGTCACGAAGTCGTGCGCCCCGTTTTCCGCGTCCAGGACGTCGATAACCTTGGCGACGAGGTGGTGGCCGAACCAGTACTTCGTCAGCACGTCGACGATTGTGCGGCGCTGACGGGCCGCCTCGAGTGCAGCATGGTTCGCGACGTACGGGAAGGGCGCCTGG
Organism: Dehalococcoidia bacterium; assembly: GCA_050185685.1. GTDB lineage: Bacteria > Chloroflexota > Dehalococcoidia > DSTF01 > WHTK01 > WHTK01. Next base: position 4,998 of record JBFWZE010000013.1, on the reverse strand, counting down.
AACGTGAACCAGTACATCAGGCGGACTGCGCGCGACGGGTGATAGACCTTGTGGGCCCGCCCGGTGTTGTAGTCGAGCTCAACGTCGCTGCTGATCGACCCGGTGTGGACGATGCCCTCAGGCGCGTTCGACGCGCGCTGCTCCCGGACCGTGCTGTCTACCTCTGTCACGACTGGCTCCTTCCATTCGACGAATCGTTTCTGGAGTCAGTGTGTCGAAAACGCGGCACCGTCCCCAGTGCGGGACGGACATATTGGGGGTGCCATTCGGCCTGAGTTCGAGGTGCAGGTCGGTGACGCTGTTGAGGGCAGTCGAGGAGCGCCTGAGAGGAGTGACCGCTTCGGTTAGTAGCCCCGCTCCCAGTCGACGATGTTGAGCATCGGCTCGCCCTTGAGCAGGCGATCGAGGTTCTCGCAGAAGACGGTCATGCCGCCGCGGTAGTCACCGTCGGCGCCGCCCGAGACATGCGGCGTCATGATCAGGTTCGGTGCGCTGATCAGCTCCGGCAGCGGCGGTGACGAGGTGTCATCCCACCAGACGTCGATGTAGGCGCCGCCGAGCCGTCCGTCTTTGAGCGCATCGACCATCGCAAGCTCGTCGACGATTTCGCCGCGGGCGATGTTGAGGAAGTAGGCGCCGGGCTTCACCGCGTCGAAGGCCGCCCTGTCCAGCATCTTCTCCGTCTCGGGAGTCCACATCGCGCACACGCAGATGAAGTCGGACTCGGCGAGCAGGTCATGCGTCTCCGAGGGCGGCATCAGCACATCCACCTCGTCGACGTCGAACTGCCGCTCTTTCGCCGAATGCCGCGTCGCGATCACGCGCATGCCGACGCCGCGTGCCATCCTCGCGACTTCGCGCCCGATGCCGCCCATGCCGACGATGCCCATCGTCTTGCCGTGCAGCACCCGCATCGTGCCTCCGTACGGCTGCGGGTCGAGGGCACGCGCGTCGGTCTGGCGCACCGCAACCTCGAGTCGCCGCGCGAGCATGAAGGCGCCGGCGATCGCTGATTCGGCGATCGGGATCGCGCTGGAGGAGCCACGCGCGCTCGTGAGCACCGCCTTGCCCTCCCACCAGGGCGTCCCCTTGAGGTTGCTGACGCCGGCCGCCGGCAGATGCCCCCAGATCAGGTTGGGCATGCGCGACGGCATCGCGATGGGCCACGGCACGCCGATGATCACGGCGTTCCCGGCCTGCACGATCGCCTCGAGCTCCTCTCGGGAGCGCGTGGGCGGGTTCTTGCTGCCGCGACGCGCCATCGTCTCGGGGGGCCACTCTTCGGCGAGCTCGGGCTGCAGGTCGTCCCAGATGGCGTAGACCTTTACGCGGCCGGGCGCCACCGCCTCAATGCGATCAATGGTCGCCTGGTCGATCGGCGCCGCGACGAGGACGTTGAAGGGGTCCGGCAGCTCGGCCACGGCTAGACCGTACCCGTTGGCTTCGGGTGGTTCGCGCGAAGAGTGGTCCAGTCTTCCGCCGCGATCCACTGCGCCCAGTTGCGGTAATGCCAGAGCTGGCCGTGCTCGTTGAGGCTCGAGTAAACCCGCGGTGGCCCGAGCTCGTCCTCGATGACCTCGCCGTGGCCCGCGTTCATCGCGTAGTGGAAGGGGAACTGCCGGCTCAGGACACCGCGGGTGCCCCGGGTGCTCTCATTCCAGTTCTCGCCGTCGTCGATCTCGGTCATGCCCGCGGGACCGTTGTGGCGCGACGAGCGGGTCACGATGTGCTTGCGGGTCTCGTCGTCCATCTCCTCGGTGACGAACGTGTACCACCAGATCTCCGTCTTCATCGGCCCCATCGGCATGCGCATGGCGACCATCCAGAAGTTCTGCTGGATCCACATATTCGGGAAGACGTGGACGTTGCCTGCCGCCGTGACCCCGACCTCACCCAGCGCCGCCAGCGCCTCCGGTGTATCGCGCCATGCGTTGTCGAAAGCGGGGCGGTTCGCGGTGAACTGCGTCCTCGCCATTGGACCACTGATCGCGTGGCCGTAGTCGCCCAGGAGCGTGAGGTAGTCCTGCGTGTACCGGTTGCGCAGCAGGCCGGAGCCGGGGCGGCTCATCCAGCCCGCCATGCCGGCTGAGGCGTGGGTGATACCGGCGTGGTAGAAGTCCCAGACGTTGTCGGCTGCGAACTTCCAGTTGCACGGGATCGTGTACTTCTCGACGCCGCCGACCGCCTTCAACGTGCCGCGGCAGGCGACGAGGTCGATGCTCATCTTGCCGACGTCGCCGAGGAACTCGTCGAGGCTCACAGCGTCCTCGTCCATGTTGGCAAAGATGAAGCCGTGGTAAGTCTCGACGCGGGCGGTGATCAGGCCCCAATGCTCGCGGTCGAGCTCCTCGTGGTAGACCTCCTTGAAGCCGGGGACGCCAACGAGAGCGCCCTTCAGGTCGTAGGTCCAGCCGTGGTAGGTGCACATGAAGGAGGTCGCGTGTCCCTCTTCCGCCCGGCACACCGCGTTGCCGCGGTGACGGCAGCTGTTCACCAGCACACGCGGTAGCCCGTCGTTGTCGCGCACGACGATGACGCGGTCCTCCCCGATGTAGTTCATGAAGAAGTCGCCGGGGTTCGGGATCATCGATTCATGGGCGACGAAGTTCCAGGCCCGCGCAAAGATCCGCTCGAGCTCGAGATCGTAGATGTCGCGGTCGGAGAATATGCGCCGGTCGATCAGACCTGTCTCGCCATCGACGAGACGGAGAAGGCTGTCAGGTTCCTGGAGTTGAGTCATGTGACGGTCCCTTTGGCTTCGAAGCCGGGAGTACCCGGACCCCGCTAAAGACAGCGATGCAGGTCCGTTGGTGCGCCGGTTCAGTAGTTTGGCCACGATCCTACTCCGCCCCAGCGAGACTGCAAGGTCTTCGCGGTCCTGTCACGAAACGTTCATTGAACCTTCACGCATAGAGCCTCTTTCGCCAAACGCGGCCTCGCGAGCTTGACGTGGGCCCCCGGTACTCGCCTACTGTGAGGCGCAGCCAACGCGAAAATACTGAACGTAGACATCAGTTAGACAGACAGGAGCGGCAGCATGCCATTCATCGCGGCAAACGGGATGACCGAGGAGGAGACCAGCCGAACGGTCCAGGCCCTCGGTACGACGATCCACTATCACGAGATGGGTGAGGGATACCCGATTATCCTCATGCACTCCTTTGGCCCGGGCACGACCGCCTGGATCACCTGGTACAAGGTGATCGCCGAGTTCGCGAAGCACTTCCGCGTCATCGCGATCGACCTGCCGAACTTCGCCAAGACCGGCCCGGTTGTCCTCGACGAGAACACCCACAGCTTCCAGGCGAAGATGGCGCTGCACCTCATGGACGCCCTCGGCATCGAGAAGGCGCATTTCGTCGGCAACTCCCAGGGCGGTCAAAGCAGCATGGCCTTCGCCTACCACAACCCGGACCGCATCAATAAGCTCGTCTGGGGCGCCGGCCATATCGGCACCAACGGCGGCTACCGCAACGAGTACCTGATCTCCAACTATCCCGAGGAGGGCGTCAAGGCCGCTGGACTGGCCAGCCGCGAACCGACGCGCGAGAACTTCAAGAAGTACCTCGACCTCCAGGTCTGCGACACCGACCTGATCACGGACGAGGTCATCGATTACATTATGGGCATGCACACCGGCCGCGCCGACCTCGTGGAGATGCGCGGTCGTACCCTTGGGCGGCCAAACCCGTACGACCACAGCGACGCGATGATCAACATCAAGTGCCCGACCCTGATCGTCTGGGGCCGCCAGGACCGCACCTGCACCTTCGAGATCGGCATCAACTCGCTGAACATCATCTCGAACTCGCAGCTCGTCGTGATCCGGGAGGCCTCGCACTGGGTGCCCTTCGAGAAGCCGCGCCAGTACGCGAAGCACGTCCTCGCCTTCCTCAAGGACGACGACGACCTCTCGATCGCGGACGAGCCCGACCACACCGCGATGCACGAGAAGTGGAAGATCCAGCCCTCGTCCCACCTCGACTAGGCTCGACTCACAGCAAGCCGAAGAAGGGCGTCCTAATTGGGGCGCCCTTCTCATATGTCTGAAATATCTGAGGGATCGAATGCGAGAAGAACCCTCGTAGGGACAGCGGCTTCAGCCCTGTCCCATCTGGCCGAGGCGTGATTTCCTCGACGAGTCATCTGTCATTTCTGACCGGGGAATAGCCGCGTCTGCCACACGTGCTTCTGAGGCCACGTGGGACAGGGCTGAAGCCGCTGTCCCTACGACCGCTTATGAACTGGACCGAGTGGTGCGCTCTACGCGAAGACTGAATCCTTCATCTCTACGACTTCCATCGTCTTGTGCTCCATCTTGGCGATGTTCTGGCCGAGCTGGATGTTCCGTTTCGCGCGCTCATCCATAAATGCCTTCGTCTTGGCGGCGCGGTCCTCTTCGTTTTCGAAGGAGCGGATCCAGATGAACTCGTTCTGAGGGCGGTTGACGTAGGTCGCCTCGATCTTGATGCCGGCGGCCGCGTGCAGCGGGATGCTGTACTTCTCGAAGTGCTCGAGGAAGTCGTCCATCGAGTCCTTGTTCACGGTGTAGGTGCGAAGTTCGAGGATCATGGCGTTTCTCCATTGATGAACTTGTTAATGAATACCCGCTCATAGTAGCCTCGGGCGGCGATGAGGCAAGCCGGTGAATCTGTTCGCTGTTGCCTGAACAACGGGGTGATAGAAGTCACTTCCTCAAGCCGTCGCACCGGCTAGGGTTCATCGAGCAGGAGGACAGGATGACCGCTCTGGACACGCAATCCGAAACCGAACTCTGGCTCGAAAAGGTCCGCTCGCTCGCGCCGCTCATCGCGCAGTACCGAGACGAAAGCGAAGACCAGCGTCAGCTCGCCAAGCCCGTCTACGAAGCAATGCGCGAAATGGGCCTCTTCAAACTCTGGCAGCCGAAGTACCTCGGCGGTGCCGAGATCGACCTGCACACGGCGCTCGAGATCACGGAGCAGCTCGCCCGCTTCGACGGCTCCACCGCCTGGAACT
>JBFWZE010000012.1:23904-40348 GCA_050185685.1 Dehalococcoidia bacterium | reverse complement strand
CGTCAAATACGGCTGGATAACAACTGTGGCCCAGCAACCGGTCCGGCGTAGACGCAGCCAGCCTCCGAGGGCCGCCGTAACGGTCCGGCCGCTGCAACGCCAGGAAATCCCGGCCCTCGGTCGGGTCCTTGACGAAGCCGGCGAAGCCCAGCTCCGCAACCGCTGGCACGAGCAGGACCTTGGCTATCGCGAGCTGATGGGCGCAGAGCTCGATGGCGAGCTCGTCGGGACGGTCAGCATCCGCCACAACGCCACCGCTGAATCGATGCACCTTTTCGCCCTTGAGGTCGCGACGGCGCGGCGCGGCGAGGGCATCGGCGGCGCCATCGTCGAGTGGGTCATCGAGGAGGCACGGCGCCGGGACTGCACGCGTGTGTACCTCGAGGTGCGCACCGACAACCCGGCACGACGCCTCTACCACCGCCTCGGCTTCCGGCGCGTCGGTAGCGCCTTCGTCAACACCTGGTGGCGGTTCAATGACAACGGCACCCGCGACCGCGTCGAGGAGCAGTCGTTGCGGATGGTGAAGCGGCTCTACTGACAGCGTGCAATCCGGCAACAGTGCAATCGGGCAAGCTAAGAGGCCCTTGCACGGCTGTCCGATTCCACGCCTGCAAAGTCCTGCGGCCGTCGTCTTCCCCAGACAACCAGCGTCGCCAGCAGGCCGCTGAGGAAGAGCAGCGCCGGCAGCCGGAGGTAGAGCACCGCGTCGAAGTGGTTGTGGTAGAGCTGTAGCTTGTCTTCCGCCCAGATCCCCGGCACGCGGTCGATGTGATACAGCGATTCTGCGGGGCTGAAGCCGGGGGCGAGCAGGTAGAGGTCGCCGGGGTAGTTGATGCAGACGTACGCGATCACGAAGCCGGCCAGGAGGGCGTATCGGGCGGGGCCGGCGGGCAGATATCGCCCCGGCGCCAGGAAGGCAGCGAGGAACACCGGCATCAGCCAGATCACGTAAAACTCCCAGGTCACGCTCGAGATCAGCAGTGCCACGGAGATGACGAAGTAGAACTCGAAGACCGGTACCTCGCGACGCTTCTCCTCCGGCGACCGCCGCTTGATGCCGAGCACGACCGCCGCGACCGCAAGCGTGACGAACGTCAGCGCCATGCTCATGAGCCGCGCCTTCGTGCCCGTCGGCGGCTCGTCGAGCGAGAACACCGCAGGCAGCCCGCCGAAGGAGTCAGGCGCGTTCAGGCGAGCGACCATCGCCCCGAACGAGATGTTCGAGTACTGGGTGCTGCCCTTCATCAGCGCGGGGAAGGTGTCCTCGAAGAAGGCGCGGTAGACGTCAATGCCGACGTAGGCGACCGACGCCAGCATCAGCGCGGCGCCCACGCCGCATGCCCACAACACCGAGCGGTATTCGCGGCGCCAGAACAGGTAGAGCAGCAGGACGCCGGGGATGATCTTGATCGCCACGGCGCAGGCGATCGCGCCGCCGGTAAGCGCCGGTTTGTCCTTTGTGTAACCCCAGAACGCGATGCTCAGGAGCAGGAAGATCGTGGCGTCCACCTGCCCCAGCGAGAACGACATGTAAAGCTGGCTGTAGAGCGCGACGATCACCGCCACGCCGGCGATCACCCAGCGCACCGGCAGCGTCGGGCGAATCGTCGCGAGCGTGATCCCTACGGCGCAGAAGAGGAAGGCGTGGTTGAGGAAGAGGTACGTTTGGGTCGCGTGCCGCCAGCCCAGCTCGGTCAGAGGCAGGAGGTGGAGCGCCGAGGTCGGTGGCTGGATGTAGGACGTGTAGAGCTGGCTGTAGATCAGGTCGGTCGGGCCGCCAAGCTGCGCAGCGAGCTCTGCCAGGGTGGTCTTGCCGTAAGGAATGTCGCCGTTGCGCAGGGCATTCGAAGCGGTCCAGTTGATCGAGAAGTCGATGTGCAGAGCCTCGTAGGAGCTGACGAAGCTGCCGTTGAAGAAGAGGTAGACCGCCGCCAGAGTGATGATTGCCGCGACGACCGTCTCGGCGATCACGGTGGGGCTCAGAACGGCGGCGCTGCTTCCGCGGGGGCGTCGTTGGGCGTCGGCGGGAGGCGCTGCGTCCGGCTGCATCGAGGCCAAGGGTAGCAGGCACGGTGTTAGAGTACGAATCGTGAACATCGACCCGTACGTCGCAGCGCTGGTGGCCGGCTGCGTCGTCGCCTTTCTTGCCTCGACGTTGATCAACGCCGGCCTCAAGCGTCTGCCGGCAACCTTCCCCGCGGGAGATCTGCGTGGTTCGCCGGGAAAGGCGCCGCCGGTCGGAGGCTTCGCGCTGCTGATCGGTTTTGCGCTTGCGCCGTTCATCGCCGCAGCGGTCTCAGACGAGGCCTCAATCTACTTCGGGCCGAAGCACTACGAGTTCTTCGGCTACCTCGCCGCCGTCGGACTCGTCTTCCTTACCGGCGTCATCGATGACTGGAGGGCAATCAAACCCTGGCAGAAGATCGGCGGCCAGGTAATCGCCGGCTGTGCCGTGTTTGCCGCCGGCTATCACCTCGAAGTCATCGGCCCGCCGTGGGGTGGTGAGATTCACCTCGGCATCCTGGCGCTGCCGGTGACGCTGATCTGGGTTGTCTTCTTCACGAACGCCCTCAACCTGATCGACGGCAAGGACGGCCTTGCGACCGGAGTCGCCGTGTTCGCCGCGGCGGCACTCGCGGCGGTGGCGGCCAATACAGAGCACACGGCGGTCGCCTTGCTCTTCGTCGGGCTCGCGGGCGCCGGGCTGGGCTTTCTGCCTTTTAATCTGCCGCCTGCATCGATGATCCTCGGTGACAATGGCTCGCTCGTGTTCGGCTTCGTGTTGTCGACGCTCTCGATCCGCGGTGCGACCGGCGCCGAGGACGCAGTCTTCCTCAGCGTGCCGTTTCTAGCGATGGGCTTCCCGGTGTTCGACACCCTGCTCTCGACGACGCGCCGGATGCTGGCCGGACGCAGCCCGTTCAGCGGCGACCTCGATCACATTCACCATCGCTTCGAGGCACTGAGTGATAGCCCGCGTGTCAGCCTGGGTCTGCTCTATGTGCTGTCTGCGTCATTCGCGGCGGCGGCGCTCGCGACCCACTATCTCGAAGGCCTGGCGATTGAGGCGGGCATCTTCTTCGCCGTCGTCGGCGTCGTCACCGCGGTGATCTGGCGGCTGGGCTACACGGGGACGCTCTGGAATAGTGACAGAGTGGTCTCTCTGCGTCGCCGGGCCCACCGCGGACGCTAGGCGCGCCGTTCCTGCAGCTTGCGCCGGGCCGTACTCATCAGCACTGTGAGGGTGCAGCGTACAGCAATGCCTGCGGCCACGAGGGCGTCTACGACGCGATTCGACGAAACGTGAGCTTTGTAGTAACGCCACATGCCCTTGTGGCGGGCGACCAGCGCTTTCGTCGGCACCGTCTTCGCGCTGGCGCCGATCACGTGGATGACGCTGGTCTGCGGGTAGTAGACAACGCGCAGACCGGCCTTGTGCACCCGCTGACAGAAGTCGACATCCTCGAAGCCCCAGAAGTACCCCTCGTCCAGCGAACCGACGCGGTCGATAACAGCGCGAGTCGTCAGCAGGCAGGCGCCCGAGACCCAGTCGACGTCCGCCTGCTCATCGTGGTGCCAGTCGCTCATCAGGTAGCGGCTGGACCACGGGTTGCTCGGCCAGAGTTTCGTCAGCAGCGAGTAGCGGTTGAACAGCGCCGCCTGCAAGCCGGGGAAGCGCCGCACCGAAAGCTGGAGACCGCCGTCCGGGTCGAGGATCTTGATGCCGACGACGCCGACGTCGAGGTTCGCGCGCATAAACGCGGCCGGCGCGGCGAAGGGGTCGCCTGTCAGGATACTGTCGGGGTTCAGCAGGACGATAACGTCGCCGGTGGCCGCGCGTTCGCCGATGTTCACCGCGACCGCGAAGCCCTCATTGCGCGGGTTCCGGATCAGCTTCACGTCCGGGAATTCGCTCTCGACCATGTTCGCGGCGCCGTCGCTCGACGCGTTGTCGACGACGATGACCTCGTAGTCGCCGGTCATCTGCGAGGTTGACGCGAGGCAGCGGCGCAGATGGTCGCGGGCGTTGAAGCTCACGATGACGATGGAGACGCGTTCTGCAGGCACGAGGGCACTGTGACCGGTGGAGGGCACTTACGTCAAAGGAGTGGCGGTGGCTTCGCCCAGGAGTTCCCGGTACACCGCAATCGTCTTCTCCGCGCAGGCCTCCCAGGTGAACGCTGCCGCCCGCCTGGGGCCGTCCTCGCGCAGACGGGCTGCCAGCGCCGGATCGTCGAGGATGCGCGCAACCGCGTCGGCGAGGGCACGCGGGTCCTGGGGGTTCACCATCAGCGCCGCATCGCCGACCACTTCCGGCAATGACGAGGTGTTCGAGGTTACGACGGGAACGCCGCAGGCCATCGCCTCGAGCGCGGCGAGGCCGAAGCCTTCGTGCAGCGATGGGAAGAGGAAGACACCGGCGGCACTGTACAGAGCTGGCAGGTCCTCCTGCTCGACGTAGCCCGTGTAGTCGATGCGGCGGGTCAGACCGAGGCCCTCGATCGCCGCTTGCTCCGTCTCGGTCCGCCAGCCGCCACCGCCTACGACCGCGAGCTGGAGGTCGCGCCCGCCGCTCACGAGGAAATGCAGCGCACGGATGATCGCGCCGCGGTTCTTGTTCGGCTCCCGCGTGCCAAGGCTGAGCAGGTAGCCCGGTTTGAGACCGTACTTCGCGGCGACCTCGGCAGCTTCCTCTGGTTCTACGGGCCGAAACTCCGGTCCCGCCCCCTCGGGCGTGACGACGATCTTCGAGGCGCGCGTCTTCAGAACGCGGCGCAGGTCGGCAGCGGTGCTCTCGCTCGGCACGATGATCCGGTCGGCGAGGCGGGACGCAGCGAAGGTGGCGAGCTGATAGGGCACTCGTCGCGTTGCGCGGAAGCGGCCCGGCAGCAGGAAGAAGGTCAGGTCATGCACCGTGACCACACATGGGCACGGCCTGCGGAGCGGAAGCGTGTAGTGCGGAGAGTGCAGCAGGCTTACGCCGCGGCGTTTCAGGTCCGCCGGGAGCTCGAATTGCTCCCAGACGTAGCGTCGCAGGCGCCGAAGGGGCCCGACGTCGACGATGGTCGCGGGGACACCCTCGAGCAGAGGGAGGCTGTGGCTCTTCGCATAGATGACATAATCATGATCGCGATCGACGGTGGGCAGGGCCCGAGCCAGGTTCAGCGCATACAACGATCCGCCGGTAGGCCGGGCAGGGGCCATCGTGACGTCGAAGGCAATGAGCGGACGAGACACCTCTAGGCGGCCAGCCGGTGGCCCTTGATCTGCAGGTACTGCGCCAGGGCCTCCTGCCACGGCCGTAGCGGGGCGATGCCGAGCTCCGCGAGGCGGGTGTTGGCCAGCACGGAGTAGGCAGGGCGCAACGCCGCCGCGGCGTAGTCCGCGGAGGTGGTCGGTGACAGGTCGGGTGAGAGACCGGTAAGCGAGAAGATCTCGCGCGCGAAGTCGAACCAGGAGCACTGACCGGCGTTCGTGACGTGGTAGGTGCCACGACCACCCTTCGCGACGATATCGAGCACCGTGGCGGCGACATCGACGGTCGAGGTTGGCGCTGACACCTGATCTTGCACGACCTTGATCTCGCGTCCGGTGCGGGCGAAGCGGAGCATCGTCTCGACGAAGTTGCCGCCCTTGCCGCTTGCCCCGGCCACGCCGTACAGGCCAGAGCTGCGGATGATGATGTGGTCTTCCGGCATCAGGTAGCGCAGATACTGCTCTCCGGCGAACTTCGAGATGCCGTATGCGCTGATCGGGCGCGCCGCGTCGGTCTCGGCATAGGGTGTGGTCGCTTCGCCGTCGAAGACGTAGTCGGTGCTGAAGTGCATCAGGACGGCGCCGACCTCGCGGCAGGCTTCGGCGAGGAACTTCACGGCGAGGCCGTTCACTTCGAGCGCCTGCAGCGGGTTCGATTCGCACTCGTCGACGCGGTGGTAGGCCGAGGTGTTGATGACGAGGCTGGGCTGGATGCCGCTGAGGACGGAGCGCACCTGCACTTCGTCCGTAACCTCGATGTCGTTGTGAACGAGGCCGATCAGCTCGTCGCCACGCTTGCCGCCTTCAGACGCTGCCCAGAGGCGGGCGATGTCTGAACCAAGCTGGCCGTTGCTTCCAATAAGGGCTACGCGTGTCATTTGAACTCTTCTATCGCTAAAGCCGCGGTGCAGACGCTAGGGCGCCGATTCGCCGCGGCGGAGGACGTAATCAAAGGGCCTCAGGCTGCCATGGGCCTCGTTGAGAAGCACCATCCAATCAAGGTTGTAGTAACGGGGATGGGCAAGCTTCGCCGGCTCGAGGCTGCCGAAGGCGCTGACCATCTCGTTGACCGCTTCATGCACCGTCCGTGAGGGACGAACGCCGAGCGTTTGAAAGAGCTTTTCATTCGAGCAGCGGTAGTTGCGCACCAGCGGCGGCTCCGGCGCCACCGTTAGCTCCACCGGCCCGCGGACGAGCCCGACAGAGCCGGCAACCATCGCCGCGAGGTCGCGGATCTGGTAGTTGTCCTGGACCACGTTGAAGATCTGGCCTGAGACGTCTTCCTCGTTCGCCTCGAGGCAGGCGACCTGGACGTCTGCGGTGTCCTGGACTTCGACCAGTGGCCTGTACATCGATCCGCCGCCGTGGAGGTGAAGCTTCCCCTGGCAGATCGCGTCCTTCACAAACGTGTTGACGACGAGGTCGAAGCGCATACGCGGGCTCATCCCGTACACGGTGCCCTGCCGGAGGATCACCGGGCAGAAGTCGTTGCCGGCCATCGCCAGCAGCGCCTCCTCGCCGAAGCGCTTTGATTCGGCGTAGGGGCCCTGCGGCCGTATCGGTGCGTCCTCGTCGTAGACGGCGCCGTCCGGTAGGCCGTCGTAAAGCGAGCAGCTGGAGCCGAAGACGAAGCGCCGCACGCCGTTGCGCCGCGCTGCCTCGCCGAGGTCGGCGGTCGCCCGTGCGTTCATCTGCCAGTTTGCTTCCGGGTCGAAGTTCGCCGTCGGGTCGTTGGACAGGCCGGCGAGATGGATGACGCCGTCGACGCCATCGAACCACTCGTCCTGGACCTCACGAATGTCGGCGTGGACCAGCTCGACCTGGTGAAGGACGTCGTTGACAGGACCATGGCCCCAGTAGAGACGGTCCAGCAGGCGCACCTGGTGGCCGCGGTCAAGCAGCCGGCGCACGAGGACAGAACCGACGTAGCCGGCCCCCCCCGTTACCAGTACACGCAATCTATTGGCCTTCCACTTCTCGGATGCCAGCGTTGCCGGGGCGACGCAGCGGCGAAGGTTGAAGATTCCGCTTCTTCACGTCGACTCCTTGATCCGAGCTTACTTACAGAGTAGCTGAGCTGATCGCCCGAGCATAGAGCAGAACCAGAAGCTACCCTGTCGCAGATTCATTCGGCGAATACCCGAATTATACCTCGGATTATGGCAATCGAGGTTACGGACCCGTTACCGCTGTTTGACGAGTTGCTGTGGCGTGTACGTCATTCCCATGCGACCGGTGTAGTAGTCCCGCATTCCTCGGAGCACCGCAAAGAGCAACCGCCACTGCCGTGACTTCAGCAGCTCGGCGCAGCGCAGCAGCCGCGTCGCCGGGAAATAGACGCCGAAGAAGGCGCGGTCGAGGGCGCCGGCGTGCTTGTTCACGACGTACGGTCGGTTCCGGGTCGTGTAATAGGTCGAAAAGGCTGACGCGCGTCCGCCGCTCGACGCGCCTTCGCGGTGGTAGATCACGGCGGCAGGCTGGTAGCGCAGCCGGTAGCCGGCCCGCCGCGCTCGCTCGACGAAGTCGGTGTCCTCGTAGTAGAAGGCGAGGCGCTCATCGAGCGGCCCGGCGACGCGAAACGCTGCGGCAGGGATCAGCATGCAGGAGAAGCTCCCCGTATCAAGGTCGCGCGGCTGGTCGAGCGCCGGATTGTCGGGCTCGCCGTCGTGCGTATCGAGCTGCAGGCCGCGGCGCCAATCGAAGCGTCCTGCGTGTCCGGCGAGGCTGCCGTCTGCAGTCGAAAGCACCTTCGGCACCAGCATCGTGCGGCCATCGGCGGCGGCGACCAGGCGGTCGAGCATCTCGGGCTCGAAGGTCGTATCGGGGTTGAGCAGGAGGACGTACTCGGGCTCGTAACCCAGGCAGGCTCCAAGTCCGCGATTGACGGCGGGCGCGAAGCCGGCGTTGATGGGGTTACGGACGACCGTCGCTGCAGGGATGCGCCCTGCAATCAGGTCCGCGGAGCCGTCGGTCGAGGCGTTGTCGACGACGTAGAGCCGCCAGCTCTCGTAGCTGAGGCCAAGCAGCGAATCGATCAGGCTGCCGATATACGCGGCGCTGTTGTAGTTGACGACGACGATGGCGACGCTGGGCGCCATGGGTCAGTCCGCGGGCTTGGAGTTGGCGAGGCGCTGGGCGTAGTGCTTTTCGTAGTAGGCGGCGTACTCACCGCTCTTGATCTTCTGCCACCACGCCGGGTTGTCGCGGTACCACGCGACCGTCTTCTCCATCGCCGCCCGGTAGTCATGGCGCGGCTTCCAGCCCATCGCCCGGACCTTGGACATGTCGAGGCTGTACTGGGCGTCGTGGAGGGTGCGGTCCTGGACGAAGCGGATCAGGTCGCGCGGCTTCTCGAGCAACTCCAGAATCGTCTCGACGACGTCCATGTTCGAGCGCTCGTTGTCGGCGCCGACGTTATAGATCTCACCGGGCAGGCCGCGTTCCAGGAGCATGAGCAGCGCTTCGCAGTTGTCTTCGACGTAGAAGCGGTCGCGGATTTGCTGGCCATCGCCGTAGACAGGCAGCGGCTTGCCCTCGAGGGCGTTCGTCACGAAGAGCGGGATTGCTTTTTCCGGGTACTGGTAGGGCCCGATGTTGTTCCGGCTGCGCGAGACGATGACGGGCATGCCATAGCTGCGGAAGAACGCCTGGCACTGCATCTCACCTCCGGCCTTGCTCGCGGCGTAGGGGTTGGCGGGCGCGAGCATGTCGGTCTCACGTGCCGGCGCCGTCGGGAAACGGGGGCCGTAAACCTCGTCGGTCGAGATGTGAAGAAAGCGCTCGACGTCGTGCTGGCGGGCGGCAGTGAGCAGCACGTAGACGCCGAATACGTCGGTCTGGATGAACTCGCCCGTGTCGCCGAAGCTACGATCGACGTGGCTCTCGGCGGCGAAGTTGACGACGCCGTCGCACCCGCGCATCGCCTCTTCGACCGCTTTTGTGTCGCAGATGTCGCCGGCGACGAAGCGGTAGCGCGGGTCGTTCTCGACGTCGCGGAGGTTCTCGAGATTGCCCGCATAGGTCAGCTTGTCGAGGTTGACGACCTCGTAGTCGCTGTTCTTGAGGAGGTAGCGGACGAAGTTGCTGCCAATGAAGCCGGCGCCGCCGGTGACAAGTATGCGCTTCAAGGTACGTGGACCCTCGAGTGGTCGCCGAGGACGAGGCGCAGGGCCAGCGGACGGCCGCCGTCGGCGCTGATCGTTACGTCGCGGCCAATCATGCTCTCGTAGATTCGGGTGCCCGGCCTGCTGATGCTCGACCGCTCGAGGACGACACTCGCCTCGATCTCGGTGTCGACGATGCGGCAGTCGTGGTAGATCGACGTGTAGGGCCCGACGTAAGAGTCGATCACCTCGGTGTTCTCGCCGATGATCGCCGGCCCATTGATCACGCTGTTGACGATGCGGGCGCCGCGCTGCAGGACGACGCGTCCTGTGATCTTCGTGCTGGCATCGACTTCGGCGCCATCCTGCTTCGGCTCCATGTCGTCGAGGACGAGCCGGTTTGCCATCTGCAGGTCGACGAGGCGGCCTGTGTCGATCCACGACTCGCGCACGGTCTCGGCACGGACGTCGGCGCCGGTGTCGAGCAGCTTCTGAATCGTGTCGGTGATCTCGAGCTCGCCGCGGGCGGAGGGCACAATCTGCTCCACCGCGTCGAAGAACTTCTTGTTGAACATGTAGATGCCGACGATCGCCAGGTCGGTCGGCGGCTCTTTCGGCTTCTCGATCAGCTTCACCGGCTTGCCGGCCTCATCGAGGAGGGCAACCCCGAACTCGGTCGGGTTCGGCACCGGCGTCAGCAGCAGCTGGCAGTCGGCGTCAGAGGCGCGAAAGGCGTTAACGAAGTCGTTAATGCCGCCGCGCAGGAAGTTGTCGCCGAGAAACACGACGAAGGAGTCGTCGCCGAGGAAGGGATGGGCGATCTTTACGGCGTGCGCGATGCCCGAAGGCGCGTCCTGCGGGATGAATGTGAGGTTCGCGCCAAACCTGGAGCCGTCGCCGAGCGCTTCGCGGATCTGGTCGCCGGTGTCACCCGTGATCACGCCGATCTCGGTGATGCCGGCGTTCACCAGCTCTTCGATGGCGTAGAAGAGGATCGGCTTGTTGGCGATCGGGACGAGCTGCTTGGCGCCAGTGTAGGTGAATGGCCGCAGACGGCTGCCCTTGCCGCCGCTCAGCACCAGCCCCTTGAGTGCTTGCTGCATGAATCGATTCTAGCCGCTCGGCGTGGTTGGGAATACTACGACTAGTCGGGAGGCTCCGAAGCGCCGTCGATCTCCTGCAGGTAGCGGAGGACCACCTCGTTGAACTCTTCCGGCTTTTCCCAGTACACAGAGTGACCGGAGCCGCGGCTCATGTGATAACGCGAGGTCGGCAGCAAACCGGCGCACATCTCGATAAGGTCGGCGGGTGTGATCATGTCGTGCTCGCCGACGAGGAAGAGGACCGGCGTGCCGGACTCGTTGAGGCGTTCGTAGATCGGCTTGCGGGGTGCTTCACCGGGCTGGAGCGGCGGCGGGTTCGGCGGTCCGAGGAAATCTTTCGGCCGGGACGGGTTAAGCCGCGAAATCTGACGCAACAGAAAGTAGCCGTGCGGGTTCGTTTCTTTGTACGACGGGTGGACAGAGAACGCGCCCAAACCCTTGCCGCCGCGAGCTTCCTCTGCGGTTTCGCGACGGGCCCGTACCGCCTCATCCGCGACGGCGCCGGTGGTGCCGGACAGGACGAGCGCTTTCACGCGCTGTTTCGGGTCGCGAACTGCCATCGCCGTCGCCGGCCGCCCGCCCATCGAGTGCGCCACGATTCGTACGTCCTCGACGCCAAGGTGGTCGAGCAGCCCCATCGCGTCGTCGCCGAACGCCCGACGTCCCTTGCCGTCGAGGTCGATACTCTTGCCGAAGTGGCGGGCGTCGTAGGTGATGCAGGTGTAGTGCCGGCTGAAGGTGGGCACCTGCTGCCACCAGCTCAGGTGGTTGCCACCCTGGCCATGCGCGAACAGGACGGCCGGCCCGGAGCCATGCACCTCGTAATAGAGCTCGATGCCGTTCACCGGCGCAAAAGGCATAACGATATCGAGTATAGCGCCGCGATGCATGCGTCAGAATCTGTCGGTACCTTGCATGCAAGGCACCGACAGACTGCAACAGCTATTTGAAGTGGGGCATGACCTTGTCGGCGAAGAGTTGCATGGAGGCGCGGACCTGCTCCTGGGGCTGGCTGCCGCAGTTGAACCAGCAGACGATGTTGTTGATACCGGTGTAGGCGCGGTACTCCTCGATCTGGTCGCGGACCATCTCTGGCGCTCCGATGATCACGGAGCGGTGGTTGGTGTAGTACTCAAAGGGCTGCGGTTCCTTGTTGAAGCCGAACATGCCGCGGTTCGCCGAGGTCTGGAAGTACCACATCAGGCCCTTTTCGTACTCCTCGCGGCCTTTCTCGACGCTGGTCGAGACGTGGATCTGCTTCAGCTGGGCGGTTCGCCCCAGCGTCGCGTCGATGTCGGCTTCGTCGTGGCCGGCTTCCTGCGCGATGCGGCGATAGAGCTCGACCTTATGCTTCGCGTCATCCCAGTCCGGCCCCTGTCCGAGGATGAACGGGAAGAGGCGGCGCGCGGCGAACTCCACCGAGGAGTCGCTTTGGGTGACCATGACGAAGGTGGGCGGCGCCGGGTGCTGTACGGGCTTCGGGAAGAGCTCCGTCTCCGGGATCTGGTAGTGCTTGCCGTCGTAGGCGATACGGCCGTCGCGCCAGGCGCTGAGGACGATCTCCAGCGCTTCCGCCCAGCGCTCTTCTCGCTCTTCGAATGGCACGCCGTAGGACTCGAACTCGAGCGGGTCGTAGCCTTTGCCGATGCCCCAGTCGAAGCGGCCGTTGCTGATGATGTCGACCATCGCCAGGTCCTCGGCGGTGTGCAGCGGGTGATGCAGCGGCAGCCGCGTCACCGCCGCGCCGATCCGGATGCGCTTCGTCTGGGCTGCCAGCGCCGCCGCCGTGACCTGCAGCGAGCCGGTGATGCCGTAGACGCGGCCGTTGTGCTCCGCCAGCCACGCCTCGTCGAAGCCGAGCTCCTCGTTCCAGACGCCCTGCTCGATCTCGTTGAGCAGCACTTCGCGGTCGGTGTACCACGGCGGCTGCGAGAAGATGTGGAAGGTGCTGAAGCTCATCGGGGGCATCGGTGTACTCCTGGTCGGGTGCGCTCGGTGTGTTTTCCGGCTACAAAAGGTGGGTTTGCGTCGCGGGGTTGGCTCTCTACGGCAGCGTCGTCTCCTCGTCGAGGGGCAAGAACAGGGCGATGCGGTCGCTTTCGCCGAGGGTTCGGGTGATGTGCCCGTCGCCGTGCGTGTCCTCGAGTAGCAGCACGACGCCCGGGACGAGGTGAATGACCTGGCCGTCGCCGGTCTCAATTTCGCCCTCGCCGCTGATCGTCGCCGTCATCTGACGCAGTGGTGCGGTGTGCCAGTCGGGGACGCCGCCTCGGGCGATCTTGCGGATCACGACGCCTTTGCCCGCGAGCAGCTTCGAGGCACCGCCGCCGCGTCCGGAAGCCTCCAGCGGCACTTCGACCGGCTCCATGCTGCTGCGGCCATCCTCCATCGTGAAGATGCGCCAGACCGTCTGAGAATCGCTGCTGCTCACCGCGTATCTCCTTCGTAGCTCGATGATCGACAATGCGGAGGAATCGTACGACGGAATAGCTCGGAACAGGTGGCCCTTCGTGAAATATCGCAACCTCGGCAATACAGGACTCAAGGTGAGCGAGCTCTGCCTCGGCACGATGACCTTCGGCAACCAGACGGAAGAACCCGAAGCGCACGCGATTATCAGTGCCGCTGCGGACGCTGGCGTGAACTTCATCGACACTGCCAACGTCTACCCGATTGGCTCACCCCTGCTCGGCCGGACCGAGGAGATTGTCGGCAACTGGCTGAAGGGGCGCCGAAGCGAGTACGTCCTCGCGACAAAGTGCACCGGCGTAGCCGGTCCGGGCCCGAACGACCACGGCTCCTCCCGCCGCCACATCATGGAGGCGGTAGAGGGCTCGCTTCGCCGGCTGCAGACCGACTACATCGACGTCTACCAGATGCACCAGCCCGACCCTACGACGCCTCTCGAGGAGACGGCGCGGGCGATGTCCGACCTCGTCGAGCAGGGCAAGGTGCGCTACATCGGCGTCTCGAACTACCCCGGCTGGAAGATTGCGCTGATGCTCGGCATGGCAAAACAGAATGGCTGGCACGCAATCGTCAGCGACCAGCCCCGCTACAACCTCCTTTACCGTGAAATCGAAACCGAAATCGTGCCGCTCTGCCTCGACCAGGGCGTCGGGATCATGGCGTACAACCCGCTCGCCGGCGGCTTCCTCAGCGGCCGCTATGTGAAGGGCCAGGACTGGCAGGAGGGTACCCGCTTCGGTCTCGCAGGCGGTGCAGGCGAGAACTACCGCCGCCGCTACTGGCAGGACGCGCAGTTCGACGTCGTTGCCGACCTGCAGGAATACTTCAGCGCCCGCGGCCGCAACCTCGCTCAGGTGGCGGTGAACTGGGTCGCGAACCGGCCCGGCATCACCAGCGCGATCGTCGGCGCCAGCCGCGCTGAGCAGATCAAGGAAACGCTGCCTGCTGTCGACATCGAGCTCACGGACGAGGAGCTCGCCTTCATCAACGAGGCGTGGTACCGCATCCCGCGCCCGTCCGATCCGGCGGTGGCGAACCGCTAGGGCAGCATCGACGTCGCGATGGCGGCCAGCTCTGCGCCCATCTGCTCCGGCGTGTCCGAGGTCGGCGCAAAGTACTCGACGGTGATGCTGAGCCCCTGCGTCGTGAACTCGGCGTAGGCGTGGCGGGCGATCGTGCCGTCCTGGAACCGCGCCAGGTTCGCTTCGAGGAGCAGAGCTACATCGACGCCGCGGAGCGTAACGACCGTCCAGCCCGTCTGTGGCCGCGAAGCATTGCCCGTCGTCGATTCCGAGATCTTCAGAACGGCTCGCCGGTCGCTGCCGTAGTAGGTGAAGTAGACCTCGCCTCCTGGTTCGAGCGCGATCTCTGGTCCGGAGGCGACGGACGCTGGCAGGTATGTCGGAGCGACCGCCGGCCTGCCAAGGTGCCGTCCGGCCTCGGTGACGGTAATCGAAGCGGCCGCCGGCGCAGTGCTCGCGTTCGAGGGCACAGCGCGGTCGCCGAAGATGACGACGCCCGCCAGGATTGCGGCGAGCGCCCCAACAAACGCGAGGGTCGTGCGTAGTTGCTGCGTGAGAAGGTCCGATCTATACGGGATGCCGGAACTTAGTTTCCGGCTTTTTCCCTATGGCCATGATCGACCCACTCCAATGTTTCTGAAGGGGATGCGTCGGAGGGCAGTGCGTCGAAGTCCGCCAGTGTACTCACGGCGTCCTGCAGGATCCGGCGGTAGCGTGATTTCGGCACCTCGAAGGCGCCGAACTGGCTGAGATGTTCCGTAATCCACTGCGTATCCAGGAGCCGGTAGCCGCCCGCCCGCAGCCGGGCGACGAGATGGACCAGCGCGACTTTGCTGGCATCCGTCTCCAGGCTGAACATGCTCTCGCCGAAGAAGGCTGCACCCAGTGAAACGCCGTAGAGACCGCCGACGAGCCTGCCGTCCCGCCAGCTTTCAATCGAGTGCGCGAAGCCATGCTCGTGCAGCTCGGTGTAGAGGTCGAGGATGCGGCCGTTGATCCAGGTCGACTCGCGTCCCGGGCGTGAGTTGGCGGCACACGCGGTCATCACGTCGCGAAAGCAGCCGTCGAAGCGCACCTCGAAGCGGCCCTGGCGGACGGTGCGCCGTAGCCGCGACGGGACGTGGAAGCCATCGAGAGGCAGCAGTCCTCGCATCGACGGCTCGAACCAGAGCAGCTCGTCGTCGTCGGCTGATTCCGCCATCGGGAAGATGCCATAGGCGTACGCGCGCAGCAGGTCGGCGGGTTCAACTTCGCTCATCGCTACCCTGACGATAACACCCGCCTTGAAAGGCTTGTCGCCTCGTCATCTGCTGCCTAGAATTGCCACGGCTGGATCGTCGGGGCAGGCGACGGCATGGGATCGTTAGAAGCAGGAGAAGTGCATTGTCCGTAGAAGAAACCCTGGCCCACGTCGAACTGTTCTCGGAGCTCGAGAAGGATGACCTCGAGCGCCTGGCGAAGGTGAC
The DNA here is from genome assembly GCA_050185685.1 of Dehalococcoidia bacterium. Taxonomy (GTDB): domain Bacteria; phylum Chloroflexota; class Dehalococcoidia; order DSTF01; family WHTK01; genus WHTK01. The sequence continues at coordinate 24,926 of JBFWZE010000012.1, read as the reverse complement.
AGTCTCGCGCGATTTCGAGGCCGGTGATGTGATCGTCCGCGAAGGCGAGCTGGGCGTTGCCTTCTACACCATCGCCAAGGGCAAGGTCGAAGTTGTGCGGGGCCTCGGCACCGGCAATGAGCAGGTCCTCGCCACCATGGGCGAAGGCGACTTCTTCGGCGAGATGGCCCTCTTTGACAACGAGGTCCGCTCTGCCAGTGTCCGCGCGGCCGAGCCCACCGAGTGCCTCGTTCTGACGAAGTGGGACTTCAACGCCGAGCTGACGACATCGCCGACGATCACTCACGCGATGTTCCGCATCCTCGCCCGCCGGATCCGCGAAGCGAACGCCGAAGCCGTCACGCACTGAGGAGCTGCAAGCTCCGAGTCGCGAGCAGCGCGGGTCTAGGACTCGCAGGTCACAGACGCTGAAACGAAACGCCCCGTCGATCGACGGGGCGTTTATTGTTGCTCGAAGCTCGAAGCTCGTTACAGCAGCATGAGCCCTGGCTGCTCTAGGTTCCGCTTGAGGGTCTGGAGGAAGCGTGCGCCGTCCGCACCGTCGGTGGCGCGGTGATCGGCTGCCAGGGTGACGTGCATCATCGAACGGATGACCACGGCGCCGTCGCGGACGACAGGCGTCTCAACCGCGGCACCGACGCCGATGACGCCGACCTGGGGCTGGGTGATGATCGGGGCGATCTCGGTGATGCCGAAGACGCCCGCGTTGCTGATGTTGAAGGTCGCCGCCGTGTACTCCTCGGGCCGCAGGTTACCGCTCCGGGCGCGCGCCGCGACGTCGCGTGCTTCGAGAGAAATCTGGGCGAGGCCTTTGTTGTAGGTGTCCATGATTGCCGGCGCCACGAGGCCGTCGTCCATCGCGACCGCAATGCCGATGTTTATCTGGCTGTGCAGCTGGACGTGCTCGTCGACCCAGAACGCGTTGAACTTCGGGTGCTGAGCGAGGGTGCGGGAGGTCGCGAGGACCACGATGTCGTTGATCGTGATCTTCGGGTCGCGCTTCTCGTTCAGGTTGTCGAGGA
>JBFWZE010000012.1:8046-23804 GCA_050185685.1 Dehalococcoidia bacterium | reverse complement strand
ACCGTGCCTTCCTTCATGTCGGCGCCCATCTGGGGCATGACGACTTCTGTGATGCTCATTGGGCGGAGTCCTTCGACCTTCTACTTTGTGCGCTTAGAACAGGGCCCGGACAGCCTCGACGACCTGGTGCTCGTCCGGCATCGCGGCGCGTTCCAGCACGGTGGTGTAGGGCATCGGCACTTCGACACCGGCGACGCGGCCAATCGGCGCGTCGAGGTAGTCGAAGGCCTGCTCCTGGATCTGGGTCGCGATCTCACCGGCGAAGCCACCGAAGCGGAAGGCGCTCTCGACCACGACGGCGCGATTCGTCTTCTTCACAGAGGCGAGCACTGTCTCCATGTCGAGGGGCCGCAGCGTGCGCAGGTCGATGACCTCGGCGTCGATGCCGTCCTCCTCGGCCAGGATCGCGGCAGCCTTCTCCGCGAGCATGACGCTGCCGGAGTAGCCGATGATCGTGACGTCCTTGCCCTCCCGGACGAGCTTGGCCTGCCCGAAGGGGACGTAGTAGTCTTCGTCCGGCACTTCGCCGCGTAGACCGTAGTGAGCGGTGTACTCGATGAAGACGACCGGGTTGTTGTCCATGAAGGCGGCCTTCAGGAGGCCCTTCGCGTCGTACGGGTTCGAGGGGCAGGCGACCTTGATGCCCGGGATGTGGGCGTACCAGCCCTCGAAGCTGTGCGAGTGCTGAGCGCCAAGGGCGAGGCCGCCGCCGCTTGCCATGCGGATGATCACAGGGACCGTGATCTGGCCGCCGGACATGTAGTGGATCTTCGAGGCGCTGTTGATGATCTGGTCGAGCGCCAGGAAGCTGAAGTTGATCGTCATGATCTCGACGACCGGCTTCATGCCCGCCATCGCAGCACCGATGCCGGCGCCGACGAAACCAAGCTCGCTGATCGGCGTGTCGATAATCCGGTCGATGCCGAACTCTTCCTGCAGGCCCTTGGTCACGCCATAGGAGCCGCCGTAGGCGCCAACGTCCTCGCCCATGACGAAGACCTTGTCGTTGATCAGCATTTCGGCGCGAATCGCCTCACGCAGCGCGTCGCGTATTGCCATCTCAGGCATTTGTGTGTCCTCCGACTGCTCCACCGCGAGACAGGTGGTCGAGCGGAGAGGGTGCGTACATGTTGTCGAGCAGCGTGTCGACGCTGGGGAACTCTGACTCTTCGGCGAACTGGGTCGCCGCTTCCACTTCTTCTTCCACGCGCTGAGCGATGGCGTCGATTTCTTCCTGCTTCACCTGGCCGCTGCCGATGAGGGCGGCGCTGAAGGTGGTAATCGGGTCCATCTGGCGCATGTGCTCTACCTCGCTCTTGTCGCGGTAGAACTCCGGGTCAGCCATCGAGTGGCCGCGGAAGCGGTACGTCTTCGCCTCGAGGAAGTAGGCGCCGGCGCCGCTACGGATGTACTGCAGGGCTTCTTCAGTCGCCTTCTGCATCTCCATGACGTTCATGCCGTCACAGGTGGATGCGCGGATGCCGTAGGCCTCGGCGTGTTTGTAGATCTCGGGGAAGGCGCAGACGCGGGATACTTCCGTGCCCATGCCGTAGCCGTTGTTCTCCAGGAGGAAGAGCACCGGCAGCTTCCAGATCGCCGCCAGGTTGAGAGACTCGTGGAACGCGCCCTCGTTGACGGAGCCGTCGCCGATGATGCAGAGGACGGCAGCGTCTTCACCGGCGTGCTTGACCGCCATTGCGGTGCCGCAGGCGAGGGGCATGTGCCCGCCGACGATGGCGTAGCCGCCCATGAAGCGCTTCGAGACGTCGAAGAGGTGCATCGAGCCGCCGAGGCCGCCGCTGACACCGGTCTTCTTGCCGAAAAGCTCCGCCATGATGCCGTCAGTGCTCATGCCGCGGGCGAGGGCGTGGCCGTGCTCGCGGTAGTGCGTGTAGATGTAGTCCTGCGGCTGCAGCTTCGAGAAGACGCCGACGCCGACGGCCTCCTGGCCGATGTAGAGGTGCAGGAAGCCCTTGATTTTGCCGCGGGCGTACATCTCCGCTGCCTTCTCTTCGAAGCGGCGGATCAGGACCATCTGGTAGAGGAGCTTCAGGAGCTCGTCTTTTCCTGCAGTTGCGATAGATCGTTCTGAAATTACCAACATGTACCTCGGACTTTCCCGTGCCTATGAAGCCCGGTCCAGACTCGAATCAATACCTACTCACGCTTTGGTGAGTAGAAGTGGATTGCTTCGCCGGTAACGGCCAGGGCCGCCTCTTTAATGGCCTCTGACATCGTCGGATGCGCGTGTACAGCATATCCTAGCTCCACATTCGTAGACTCCAGCAGCGCGGTCATCGTCGCCTCTCCCAGCATTTCGGTCACGCCGTGGCCGATAGCGTGGAAGCCGAGGATCTGACCTGTCTGCCTGTCCGTGACAATCTTGACGAAGCCGTCGTTTTCACCGATGGCCATTGACTTGCCGTTCGCCCGGAAGGGAAAGCGGCCGCTGCGTACTTCGAAGCCCTGTTCTTTCGCCTGCGCCTCCGTCAGGCCCAGGCTGGCGACCTGAGGCTGGCAGTAGACGGCACGCGGGATGTTCACGTACTCGAGGGGCGGCGGGTTCAGCCCGGCGATCTTCTCGACCGCCGTCACGCCCTGGTGGGAGGCGACGTGGGCGAGCAGCAGCTTGCCTGTGACATCGCCGATCGCCCAGATCGTCGGGACGTTGGTCTGGCAGTAGTCGTCGACCTGGATCCAGCCCCGGTTCGTTTCAACGCCGACCTTGTCGAGGCCCAGCTTCTCCGTGTTTGGGCCGAAGCCGATGCCGATGAGCACCTTCTCTGCCTGCAGGGTCTCCGTCTTGTCACCGCTGCTCACGGTGACGCTGACGCCGCCCGCCTCGTTCTTGATTTCTTCGACCTTTGTGCCGGTCTTGATCTTGATGCCCATCTCCGTGAACGACCGGTTGAGCTGTCGGCTCACGTCCTCGTCTTCGTTCGGCAGGATGCGCGGCAGGACCTCGACGATCGTGACGTCGGCGCCGAATGACTTGTAGAGGTAGCCGAACTCGACGCCGATCGCGCCGCCGCCAACAATGACGATCGATGCGGGACGGTCGCGTAGCTCGAGGGCTTCGCGGCTCGTGATGACGTTGACGCCGTCGATGGCGACGTTCGGCAGCGAGCGGGTGAAGCCGCCGGCCGCCACGATGATGTTTTTCGCCTGGACGATCTCGCCGCTCGGCTCGACTCTGACGCTGGTCGGGCTGTTCACCGTCGCGGTGCCCTTGATCAGGGTGACCTTGTTCTGCACGAAGAGCTGCTCGACGCCGCTGACGAAGCGGGCGACGACGTCACGGCTGCGGTTTACGGAGACGCTCAGGTCGGCGGTGAGGTTCTCGAAGCCGATGCCGAACTCCGGCCCGCGCTGAAAGAGGTTGATCAGCTCGGCGCTGTAGAGCAGGGCCTTGCTGGGGATACAGCCCCAGTTCAGGCAGAGGCCGCCGACGTTGTCTTTTTCGATAACGGCGGCTTTGAGGCCGAGTTGGGCTGCACGGATGGCGGCAACGTAGCCGCCGGGTCCGGAGCCAATGATCGCAACGTCGTACTCAGGCATCGAAGAAATGTACGTCCTTTCGGGCAGCGGCCGCGAGCGCAGTTCGGGATTGCTCGCCGGCGTGATACGAGCTTCGGACGAAGGGTCCTGACTCGATGTGCTTGAAGCCGATGCGCTCGCCGATCTCTTTGATCTCGGCGAACTCATCAGGGTGGTAGTAGCGCTTCACCGGCAGGTGATGGCTGTCAGGCTGGAGGTACTGGCCCACGGTCAGCAGGTCGCACTCGTGCTCGACCAGCGCCTCCATCGTTTCGACGATCTCGGGCAGGGTCTCACCGAGGCCGAGCATGATGCCGGACTTGGTCGTCATGTTGGGGTCGATCTTCTTGACCTGGGTCAGCAGCTCTAGCGAGCGGTCGTAGCGCGCCTTCGAGCGGACCTGGCGTGAGAGCCGCGGCACCGTCTCGACGTTGTGGTTGTAGACGACCGGGCCTGCCTCGACGACGCGGCGCAGGTTCTCCCAGTTGCCCTCCCAGTCGGGCGTGAGCACTTCGACCTGGGTGTGAGGCATGCGGTGGTGGATCGCCCGGATGCAGGCAGCGAAGACCTCAGAGCCGCCGTCCGGGAGGTCGTCCCGGTTCACCGAAGTGATCACGACGTAGTCGAGCTTCAGCGTCTCGACCGTCTGGGCGAGGCGCACCGGCTCGAGCAGGTCGTAGCTGCCGGGCTTGCCGGAGGTGACGGCGCAGAAGCCACAAGCGCGCGTGCAGACGTCGCCGAGGATCATGAAGGTCGCTTCGCCGAGGTTGAAGCACTCGCCGATGTTGGGGCACTTCGCCTCTTCGCAGACCGTGTGCAGCTGGTGCTGGCGCAGCAGCCCCTTGATGTCGCTGTAGCGGTCGCCCGCGGGGAAGCGAACCTTTAGCCATTCGGGCTTCGGCAGTCGCTCTTTAGTGACCATGGGCGAGCACCGCCTCTCTTGAGGGGCCATTCCACGCGTTCTTTAGCGGGGTCCGGGGTTCCCCCGGCTTTGTATGTGAATTCACAATCATCTCAGAATCAAAAACGCCCTCGAAGGCTGTTACGAGGGCGTTCTCCACGTCGGGCAAGCTCGTAAATCCTCCTCCGACCTCATGCTCGACTGTCTCCTCACCGATCGAAGTGACGCCGAAGCCGTTGAGGCCGCAGGGCACGATCGCTTCGAACCAGCTGAGGTCGGTGCACACATTGAGAGCGAAGCCGTGGGTGGTGACGCCGCCGCGAAGCCGCACGCCGATCGCCGCGATCTTGCGGTTGCCCACCCAGACGCCGGGGCGCCCGGCAGCCCTCTCTGCAACGATACCGAAGCGGTCAAGGGCACGAATCAGCACCTCTTCGATGCCGCGAACATACTCGTTGGGACCGATGCCGCGGCGCTTCAGGTCGAGGATTGGATACCCGACGATCTGGCCGGGGCCGTGGAACGTGATGTCGCCGCCGCGGTCGGACTCGACCACCTCGGCGCCGCGCTTCGTGAGCTCCTCCGCGGCCACGAGCAGGTGCTCAGGGCGGACGCGGCGGCCGAAGGTGTAGACAGGCGGGTGTTCCACGAGCACGAGGCAATCCTCGCCGCCGGCGCGCACGTCGGAGGCAGCAGCTTCCTGCTCCTCCCAGGCGTTTCGGTAGGCTTTCCGCCCCCATCGTAAGAGATGGACCCTATAGCTCACAAAGGCACCTTCTATAATGCTCTATGTCTGCTATCGAAGCGTAACATAGCTGGTTTTTGACCTATCGGCTCAACCTCCTATACGAGGTTCCCCGATGTTACGACCATGTTAAATCTGATCATTCGACCCGGATAAGCTCTGAAGTTATCTTCGGACGAAGGTCGATGAGGCGGTGAACCGGGCAGCGATTGGCGATTTCGAGGAGGCGCGCACGCTGCTCGGCATCGAGATCGCCCTTCACCAGCAGCGTCATGCGAATGAGGTCGAGCTTGCCAGTGGGACCGGCGTTCTCGATCTCCTCAGCCGTAAATGCGTCACTCGTGCGCGGGTCGATCTTGTCATGGGTGAGTGAGACGGTGATGTCTTCTACCAGCCAGCCCTTGCGCCGAGCGTACATGAGCGCAGTGATCGCCGTGCAACCGCCGAGGGCTGAGAGCAGCATCTCGCTCGGCGTCGGGCCGAGGTCTTCACCGCCGTCTTCAAGGTCTTCGTCCATGACGACCAGGTGACGGCCGTTGTCCATTTCCATGGTGTAGGTGTGGCCCGGCAGTTTGCGCACTGTGACTGATTTCAAGCGGATCCTCCGTCACTATTGTCTCATCTTCACGACGCTCGCGATGGAGCGACCGGGTCATTGACCGGTCCGACTGGCGAGAAGTTCCGCGGCGAGGCTCGCGGCGTCGAACGGGCCGACATGGCGCTTGTTGCCGACAAAGAACGTCGGCGTACCGCGTGCGCCGCTGGCCTCCGCGCTGGCGGCGTCATCCTGGACACGGATGGCGTGGCGCCCCTCACGCAGCGCTCGTGTGAAGCGCTCGACATCGAGGTCGAGCTGTCCTGCGTAGCCGACGAGGTCTTCGAACTCGAGCTGGTCCTGGTTCGCAAACAGAAGGTCGTGCATCTCCCAGAAGCGGCCCTGGGCGGCAGCTGCTTCGGCTGCTTCTGCCGCCAGCTCGGCGTGTGTATGGACGTCCGGCAGGGGCAGGTGGCGAAAGACGTAGCGCAGGTCGTCACCGAACCGCGCCTGCAGCTCCCGCACCGTGCCCGTCGCCGCGCTGCAGAAGGGGCACTCGAAGTCGCCGTATTCGACGAGGGTCATGCGCGCGTCGACCGGCCCGCGGATGTGATCGCGGCCGGGCTCCACCGGGTGGTCGAGGACGAGCGGCAGGGTTGCCGTCCGCTCGTTGTGGAAGATCGCCGCGAGCTGAAAGACGAGCCAGCCGGAGAGGATCGAGAGCGCGCCGCCGATCAGCACGCCTACCGTCGCCTCCTCCTGCAGCTCGGTCGATTCGAACGCGAGGCCGATGATCAGCAGAGACACCGTGAAGCCGATGCCTGAAAGAGCCGCACCGCCGAGGACCTGCCCCGGACCGACGCCTCGCGGTATCGTGCCTGCCCGCAGCCTGATCGCGAGCAGGGCGCCGCCGCCAACGCCGGCCAGCTTGCCTGCAACCAGGCCGAGGACGATACCCCAGGTAATCGGGGACTGCAGCGCATCACCAAGGAGACCGCCGCGCAGGTCGACGCCGGCGTTCGCGAGGGCGAAGAGCGGCACGATAACGAAGCTGGTCAACGGGTGCAGCGGGATCTGCAGCCGTTCGTTTACGGATACGGCGCGCTCGAGCCCGCGACGCGCGGAGTCGCCGACGCTGGGCATCGGCGATTGGCGGAAAGCACGAAACAGGGAGGCGGCGCGCTCGACGTACTCGAGGCGGGGAGCCTCGGCGCCGATGACGAGTCCCGCGAGCATACCGGCAATCGTCGGGTGCAGGCCTGACTCGAGGGTCGCGAGCCAGAGCGCGATGCCGGCGACACCGTAGGCCCAGAGCCGCCAGACGCCAAAGCGGCTGAGCATCGCGAGGACCAGCAGGCAAGCGCCGGCGATCAGCAGTGCTTCGACGTTGAGTGACTCGGAGTAGACGAAGCCGATGACGCTGACCGCCAGAACGTCGTCGACGACGGTGACGGTCAGGAGGAAGACTCGCAGCTGGGTGCCCAGGTGGGGACCGACGAGGGCGAGGGCGCCAAGCATGAAGGCGGTGTCGGTGCCGATGACGGCGCCCCAGCCGTTCGCCGCGTCGCCGGTAGGGTTCACCGCGAGGTAGAGGACGGCCGGCACCATGAGGCCGCCCACGGCCGCAATCGTCGGGACGATCAGGCGGCGGCGCTCGGTTAGCTCACCAACCGAGACTTCGCGCCTCACCTCGAGGCCGACGACAAAGAAGAAGATGGCCATCAGGCCATCGTTGAGCCAGTGCTCCAGGTCGAGGTCCAGTTCGTGATCCCCGAGCCGTATGAGGAGCTGTGTATGCCAGAGCGATTCATAGCTGTCGGACCAGGGGGAGTTGGCCCAGAGGAGCGCCAAGATCGTTGCTCCGAGGAGGAGTCCCGCGCTGCCGGCCTCGGTCGCAAGAAACGTCCGAAGTGGCCCGCCGAGCTGGGCCAGCAGCATCCGCCGTCGCGGCGCCGTCTGTCGTGGTGGTCTTGTCTCAGCCGAAGTCATCGAGGCGGCCCTTCATGAACGACATGATAACGGTCCGCTTCAGTCGAACAGGAGCGCCGGGAGATCCTTCACTCCTTCGAGGAACGCCACCGCTTCGAAGCCTTCGAACTGCTCCTTGGGGACGAAGCCGCTGAGGACGGCAATGAAGGCAACGCCCGCCCGTCGTGCCGTCTCCGCGTCGATCAGCGTGTCACCTACGTAGAGTGCGTCTGACTTCTCGACGCCGAGACGTTCGAGCGCCAGGAGTAGTCCCTCGGGTTCCGGCTTGTAAGTAGGCACGTCTTCCGGCCCGATGACCGCATCGAAGCTCGAGAGCAGGCCTTCGCGGCGCAGGAACTCCTCAACCCGTGCACGTAGCTTCGTGCTGACGATTGAGAGACGCACGGACCGGCGTCGTAGCTCCTCGACCGTTTCGCGAGCGCCGGGCAGCAGCGAAGTGCTCGCCGTCATGATTTCCTCGGCGCGCACGAAGTAGAGACGCGCGTACTCGTCCACCAGTTCGCTCTCAGGGAACAGCCTCGCAAAGACTTGATGCACGGGCAGGCCGATCATCGTCGTCGCCTCCGCCACGAGGGCGTCCGCGTTGGGCAGCGCCAGCTCGCGCATCGCGTAGGCGTGGCAGGCTGCGATCCCTGCGCGGGAGTCGACGAGGGTGAGGTCGAAGTCGAAGACGACGGCTCGAGGTAGCGTCAAAGCGGCGGCGACTTGTCGAAACCGAGCTCGCCCTCAACCCAGGCAGCCGCATTGAGCATCGTGGCCTCTTGCCAGGGCTTGCCGATGAGCTGTACCGCCAGCGGCAGTCCGCCCTCGCCGATGCCGCTGGGAAGTGAGATCGACGGGAGGCCGGTGAAGCTGGCAGGAGCACAGAGGATCGGGTTGCCGGTGGAGTTCAGCCCGAGCGGTGCCGTCGTCTGGGCCGTCGCCATCAGGAGCACGTCGCCGCCGTCGAGGATGTCGGTGAGTGCGCGGCGGACGTAGCGGATCTGGGTCATTGCTCGCACGTACTGCGAAGCCGGTATCTCGTTGCCGCGGATCAGCACTTCCTTGATCAGCGGGCGGTAGCTGTCTCGGAACTGCTCAAACAGCGTGGCATGGACGGCAGCGGACTCGGCGCCCTGGATGATCCGGCCGGTGGCGTAGAAGTCCTCGGGTTCGGCCGGGATGTCGACCTCTTTGATCGTCGCGCCGGCGGCTGCGAGCGCGTCGGCAACCGCATCAATGTGCCGGGTGACCTCCTCGCCCGCCGCGGTGCGGTAGTAACGCCGCGGCATCAGGATGACCGGCGGCTTCGGGCTGCGGGCGGCGCTCAGGTAGTCGTCAACCGGCACGTTCTGCGAGTAGAGGTCGCCCGCGTCGTATCCAGCGAGGACGTTGAGGATCAGAGCGGTGTCCTCGACGCTGCGGGCGAAGACGCCGACGTGGTCGAAGATCGAGGCGAAGGGGAAGACGCCCCCTGTGCTGATTCGGCCGTGGGTCGGCTTCAGTCCGACAACGCCGCAGTATGCTGCGGGCCGCAGCATACTGCCCACCGTCTGCGAGCCGAGGGCGATCGGTATCATTCCCGCCGCGACCGCTGCGGCCGAGCCGCTCGATGAGCCGCCGGGCGTGTGAGTGGTGTTCCAGGGGTTCATCGTCGGCGCTGCGTCGGATGAGGCGAACTGCGTCGTGTGGGTTTTGCCCATGATGATGGCGCCAGCGTCTTTGAGGCGCTTCACCACGACCGCGTCGTCCTGCGGGGTGTATGCAGCGAAGTCGGCGCCGAGGCCGGTGCGCAGGCCGGCAACGTCGATGATGTCCTTGATGCCGACGGTGACGCCGGCGAGGGGTCCAGAAGCCGTTTTCGCTGCCTCACGCGCACCGTCAGCGTCGACGGTGACCCAGGCGAGGATGTCCTTCTCGATGGCCTCGATGCGCGCGAGGCTCTCCTCGACGAGCTCGGCGGGAGTGACTTCGCCGTTCTGTACTGCCGCGATGGTTTCGACTGCTGTCCTGCTCACATGTACTCTCCGCCGTTGACGTTCAGTTGCTGTCCGGTGATCCAGTCGCCCTCGGTGAGAAGGAATCGCACCATGCGGGCGATGTCCTCCACTTCGCCGAAGCGGCCGAGGGGGATGCCTCGGAGCAACTGCTCTCGCTGCTCCGGCTCCAGTTTCGCGTTGAGGTCGGTCATGATCCAGCCCGGGCAGACCGCGTTGACCGTGATGTTGTACGGCGCGAGCTCCAGTGCCGTCGCTCGGGTGAAGGCGATAAGTCCGGCTTTAGCCGCGGAGTAGTTCGCCGAACCGATCTTGGCCATCTGACCCATGACGCTGGCTATGTTGATCACGCGGCCGTAGCGGCGCTCACGCATGCCGCGGACGACGGGCCCCGTCAGGTAGAAGGCGCTATCGAGGTTCGCCGAGAGCACGTCGTCCCACTCCTCGGTGCTCATTCGGTGCACCATTCGCGGGCGGACGATGCCGGCGTTGTTCACAAGGATGTCGATCGGACCCAGGGCCGTTTCCGTCGCTTCGGCGAGACGTTGGCACTCGTCTGCGTTCGAGACGTCAGCCTGTAGGGCGACAGCGCGTCCGCCCAGCGCCTCGATCTCGCCGACCGCGGCGTCCGCCAGCGCTTTCGACGAGACATAGTTCACGGCGACGGCAGCGCCGTGCCGGGCGATTTCGAGCGCGATTGCCTTGCCGATGCCGCGAGAGGCGCCGGTAACCAGCGCAACCTTGCCTTCGAGTGACGCTGCTGCCAACGCTAGAGGTTGACGTTCTTGGCGGCCGCGATGATCGCGTCGATCGCGACCTCGGTCGAAATGTTGTCGGTGTTGATCGTGAGGTCGTACTTGCTCGCGTCGAGCCAGTCGAACTTGTAGACCTTCTTCAGCAGCTCGGCGCGGTCTTTGTCTGAGGTGCGGACGTTGATAAGCGCCTGCTTCTCGTCGAGGTTCTGCTCCTTCATCAGCCGCTTTGCCCTCTTGTCCTCGGAGCCGAGGATGAGGACCTTGATCACGTCGGGCCTCTTGCGCAGGACGTACTGGCCGGCGTGGCCGACGATGAGGGCGTGGCCCTGGTCGGCGAGCTCATTCACCACGCGCTCGATGAAGGGACGGTAGTCATCTGAGTTCAGGCTGGCGACCGCCGTGTTCCACATCGCCGGTGACGGGTCGGCGAAAGACGCTCCACCCTCGACCGAGACGGTGGAGACAGCGCCAAGCCGGCGCATCATTCGCTCAACGAAGCCGGGCACGCGCTCGGAGGCGAGGACCTCCGCGGCGGGGACGCCGGCGCGGTTGGCGGCTTCGGAGGTGATCTCCCAGTCGTAGTAGCGCAGGCCGAGCTGTTCGGCTACGTGATGGGCGATGTTGAAGCCGCCGGAGCCTGCCTGAACCGACATTGCGATGACTGATGCCGTCAATGCTGCTTCCTTACAGAGTCTTCATACCGGGACGGGGGGCGCCGACGAGGATCGCCATGTTCCCGTTCGGGTGGCGGTTCTCGTAGAGCATCTGGTGCACGAGACCCGCGTCGTCGAAGGCGCCGACGTGGGTCAGACAGGGGTCGATCAGGCCGTCGGAGACCATCTGGTTCACGGCGGCGGCCTCGGCGTTGTTCGCGAAGTGGGAGCCCTGCAGGCGCTTCTGGCGCATCCAGAGGTAGCGCAGGTCGACGTCGGCGTTGTAACCGGTGGTACCGGCACAAATCACGACCATACCGCCGCTGTCGCAGACGAAGAGCGAGGTCGGGATCGTGTCCTGCCCGGAGTGCTCGAAGACGATGCGCGGGTTGCGCCGCTCGCCCAGGACCTCCCAGATCGCCTTGCCGAATGCGCGGAAGCCCAGAACAGCCTTCGTCATCGCTTCTTCGTTCGACCAGTCGGGGAGGCGGCCCCAGTGGCTGAACTTCGTCCGGTTGACGTAGCCGGCAGCGCCCAGGTTCGTGCAGAAAGCGCCGCGTTCGTCGTTCGATACGACGGCGACCGGGATGCCTCCCATCGCCTTCGCAATCTGGATGCCCATGGAGCCGAGACCGCCGGAGCCGCCCCAGATCAGGACCGGGTCGTCCTTCTTGACAGTGTGAGGCTCCCAGGAGGCGAGCATGCGGTAGGCAGTCGCTGCGACCAGCATGTAGCAGGCCGCTTCTTCCCACGTCAGGTGCTTCGGCTTCGGCAGGCACTGGTGGGAGCGCACCTTCGTGAACTGGGCGAAGGAGCCCCAGTTGCTCTCGTAGCCCCAGATCTTGAAGGAGGTGCTCAGCGGGCCCTGTTCCTCGCCCTTGTCCCACATGCCGCAGTGGAGGACGACCTCGTCGCCGACCTTGACGTTTTCGACGTCGCGGCCGACGGCATAGACGATGCCGGATGCGTCGCTGCCGGCGATGTGGAAACCGACTTCGTCACCGCCGTCACCGGACTGACGGTGGGAGCGGATTAGGTCGATCGGCGTGCCAAGGCTCGCCCAGACGCCGTTGTAGTTAATGCCGGCCGCCATGACGTAGACCATGACGTCGTTCGGTCCCAGCTTCGGCAGCGAGATGACCTCTCGCTGATAGCCGGAAATCGGCGGGCCGTAGCGGCTCTGCCGAATAACCTGGGCATACATTTTCTCCGGCAGAACGCCTACCGGCGGTGCCTCACCCAGCTCGTAAATCTGTCGCTCTGCGGTAGTCATAGTGAATCTTCAGCAGCATAGCGGGCGTCCACAGAACCGTCTATGCCGACTCATTTCAGTGCTTTTTCAGTGCTTCGGCGATGAGCGAGCTTCGAGGCGAGCCAAAGCCCAGCCATTCGCCCGGGACGAGGATCGAAGTTGGCGATTCGCGGAGGAAGCGCACGCGGTAGTAAAGCGCCCCGAGCGGGTAGTACTGGATGCCGTTGTCGAAGACCATCGGCGATGACGCCGGCAATGCAACCCGAAGGCGGTCTAGCACCGGGTCCGGCAGGGAGCCAGGCTTCGCAAGCGCTTTGATGCGCGAGATTACCGGTGTGTCGAGTGACGGCGGCTCGTACGTGTAGGTCAGAAGCAGCGTCGCATCAGGGTCGCCGAGGTGAGAGGCGATCGCGAGCTCGTGGCGCACGCGGTCCAGGTCACCGCTGCCGGCGAGAGCGATGCCGAGGCTGGTCCGGATGAAGGGGTTGTCGGGTACCTGGTTCACCGCCGCCTGGGCCTCCTGCCGTGCTTCGGCATCGCGGCCGAGGGCGAGCAGGACAACCGCCAGGTCGGCACGGGCGCGTGCATTACCGGGCGAGCGGTCAACGATCTCTCGACAGCCGCGCTCGATGGCATCGAGGTCGTCGCCATAGCCGGCAAAGAGCGCGTCGATGCGGCCGACGTCACATGGCGTCAGCCCCGACGACTCGATAGCAACCTGGCGCAGCGGGAACCGGCCATTCGCCGCCGTCCAGAACGGCGATTGCACGAGGCCAGGGTCACGTGAGACCGCGAGGCCGTACGCATACGCGGCCTCGTCCCGATATCCGGCCCACTCGAGGACGGTACCGGCTGCCATCGCTACGGCGCCATCAGAATTCGTGCGGCCGAGCGCGCGGCGGGCGGCATTGACGGCCGCGTCCCGGTTGTTTTGCAGCAGCCTGACGAGGGCGAGGTTCGCGTAGCTGATCGCGCCGCGCGGCTCGTCTTCGATCGCCTTCTCGAAGGAGGCGGCTGCCTTCTCCAGCAGCTGCGGAGAGGCACGGCCCTTCTCGCCGACGACGAGATACAGGATGGCGCTATCGACGCCGGCTTTGAGGTTGTAGGCGGCCAGAGAAGGATCGCTGCCGGCCGCATCACGTGATGCGTTGTAGGCATCGCCGAATTCGCCGTCACGCAGGTCACCAAGAGCGCTATTGAAGGTGCGATGGGGTCCGTCGAAGTGGACCCACAGGCCGATCATGAGCAGCGGCAGTGCCAGCACCATCAGGCGTGGCGCCAGGCCGGCATTTTCGACAACTGCCGGGTCGGGACGCGGCTGGAGGCGCAGGCTCAGCGCGAGCACGGCGGCGAGAGGCATCAAGGCGGTCGTCCAGGCGTTCGGCGAGTCAGCGAGGCTGTGCACTGCGAGGGAGACCAGTGAGGCGACGCAGGCAGCAACGAGGATGCGCTGGCGGGCATCCGCGTCCCGGAACGAGACGTACAGGTGCTTCGCGAGCATCAAACCGGCTACGAGGAGGACGAGGCCGCCGGCGAAGCCAATGTCGACGAGCACATTTACATAACCATTATGAGGGTGAATGTTTTCCACCGGGTACTTGCCGCTGTAGATGCTGTAGAGCAGGGAGTAGGTATACGGCCCGGAGCCGAAGAACGGCCGGTCGCGCACGATCTCGATTCCCACTTCCGCGGCATCGGCACGCGGTCCCAGGGAGGGGCGGAAGAGGAACTCCGGCCGCGAGTCCCAGCTGGCGAGGCCGACAGCTCCCACGACCACAATGAGCAATGCGCCCAGGCCAACGCCGATCGCGAGCCGAGGCGGGATCCGCGCCTGGATGCTGGAGAGACGGCTCGCGTCGAAGTCGCGCAGGACGTAGAGCAAGAAGAAGGCGCCCAGGGCGGCGAACGTGCCCAGCCAGGCCCCCCGGGACAGCGTGAAGAACAGGGCGGCGAGGATCAGCAGCGCCCCGGCGGCACCGGCGGGCCGTTCGAAGCGCGAGAGCGGTCGCAGCGCGAGCGCCAGGGTGAAGGGCAGCGTCAGGTTCAGCGCCATGGCCAGCACGTTGACGTTGTCGCCGACACCGGTGACTCGGGGGACGGCTGGCGGCAGGATCGCGCTCGCGCTCACGCCACCGTCGACCTCGCGGACGAGCTCCAGCCAGTCGAGGTAGTTGCCGGCGACGTCGATCAGGGCGTAAACGGCAGCAAGAACGCCGACTGCCGCCAGGCCGCGCATGAGGACGGGCGGCCGCATCAGGTCGAGGTCATGGAAGACGTAGAAGGTGACGAGCGCCATGCCGACCGCAAGTGACGCCTCGAGGCTTACGCGGGGGTAGATGGAGGTGGCGATGGCGATGGCGTAGACGACGATCAATGCCGCGATCGGCCAGTCGAGCCGTGTTGGGCCGGGCAGGCGCCGGTGAATGAAGAGGTACGCCAGGTAGCCGGCCATGAGGGCGGTGTTGACGAACTGGAGGGTCAGCGTCGGCCGGAAGACGTTCAGTTCGAACTGCGGCTGACCGCTAAGTACGAGGTAGGCAAGCCAGGCAAAGACGAGGCCAGCCGGGATCAGCGTGGCGAGTGGTTGTCGAGGAATCGACTGAATCAGCAGGATACCGCCCGTTCAGCCTGGTCCCGGGCGCTTGGGGCCGGCTCGGCGAATTCTAGCATGCGGCCCCCAAACGTCTGCAGGAATCATCTCCTGGTGTCGAAAATGATCGTGAAGTCTGCGGGAGATAGACCGAATTGTCAGAATTTGAACGAACGGAACACCAGAACCAGGCAAGCCTGCTCTCGGTTGTCGATGAGCTCGAGCAGGGCCTCGATGCGCTCACTGCATCGCTTGACAGCCTTCGCGCGACGATTCGCGTGGTTGCACAGCAGGTCCGGAGCATCGAGCAGGCTCCCGCATCTGCCGCCCCGCTCCTGACGGTCGTCGAGCACACGCCCGCGGACATTGCAGAACCCGAACCGGCACCATCAGACGTCACTGAAGGCGTCTTCTCGTGGGCCCCTCGACCGGTTGAGACGCCCGTCCAGCCGTTCACTCCAGCGTATCAACCTGAGCCAGTCGCCGAGCTTGAGGAGCCAGCTGCCGCTCTTCCAGTGGTCGGACCGTCTGACGCCGAGCGCGATGAAGTGCGCCGCGCCGTCGAGGCCGCTCGTGCCGAGCTCGACGCACCTGAACCCACGGAAGCAGTCCGCGACGAAGTGCGCCGGGCTGTAGAAGCGTCTCGGGCGGAGCTCTCCTGGTCGAATCTCCGCGTCGACTCCGGTTTCAGCTTTGCGCCGACGGAGCCTCTCGACGCGCCTGCAGCGCCCGAGGTGCCGGCTGAACCGGTTGCTCTCGACGACGAAGCGGCTCGGCGTGAAGAGGTACGGCTGGCCGTCGAGCGAGCGCGAGCCGACATGATGG
>JBFWZE010000012.1:0-7946 GCA_050185685.1 Dehalococcoidia bacterium | reverse complement strand
ATGATGGGGCAGACCGAGGCCCCCGTCGTGGACGATGACGAAGCGCGGCGTGAAGAAGTCCGCCGCATGGTCGAGAGCACACGCGGCGCCCTCAGCTGGAACACGATGAAGGCAGATACGGGCAGCTGGGGCCAGTTCAAGCCTGAGCCCGGCGGTTTCAGCATCGGCCCCGACCAGGCGCCACCCCGGCCGCTCGAGCGCAGTGAAGAACCGCTGCCGAAGGACCCGGAGGAGGCACGCCGCGAAGAAGTCCGCCGCGCCGTTGAATCTGCCCGCTCCGAGATGGCGCCGCCGGACGATGGTCCGAAGATTGTGCCGCTCGCGCCGCGGCCGGGCGCACCGCTACCGAAGGGCGCCGACTTCAACGGCCCGCCGGTCATTGTTATCGAGGACCCTCTCGGTCGCGTGGAGCTTTCGCAGGTCTTCGCGACTCTGAGCAGGGTCGATCGATCGGCGCAGGCGGCGCTGCTGAACTACTCGCCGCACAGCGTGACCATCGGCCTCGGGATGACGACGCCTGTCCCGGATCCGAACCAGCTCGTCCTTGCGGCGCAGGCGGTTTTCGGCCGCTCCTGCACCGTGAAAGCGGAAGGCAATCGCACTGCTATCGAGGTCGGGACACATCCCGTAGGTTAGAACATGAAGCTGTTTTCGCGGCAGAAGAGACCAGAGGGACTGGACCCGGACGAGCTGCGCCGCTCGACCCGCTCGGAGCGTCGTCACGGCTCGAGCATGAGTGCTGAACAGGCCCGGGAGCAGGCGGAGCGTCTCCGCGAGCTGGGCGTCCTCAGCCTCTTCCTGCACAGCGCCGGAACGCCTGAGGAGATGCTCGCCCTGTTCCTCGAGCGGGCGCCGCGGGCCACAGGCGCCATCGTCACGTACCCGCTGCTGCTCGACCGCCGCCGCGAAGTACTCACCGCCCAGCGCCTCGCCTCAATCGAAGACCACGGCCTCGAGCAGGCCTGTATTGCTGCCGAAGAGAATCTCGCCGACCTCGATTTCCCGCTAGGCCTTCGCAGCTGGCGGCGCGAGGTGATGGAGGGCGGCGAGGCGGCATTGGCGGAAGACCTGTACGACATCTTCGACGAGGTCCTGAGCCGCGAGCAGTGCGACCAGATCAAGCAGCGCCTCGAAATCACGAGCGTCGCGGTTGTGCCACTCGTGATGGAAGGGGAGGCATTCGGCCTTTGCGTCTTCCTGTTCTCACGCAACGAGCCCGACATCGAAGTCCTGGAGCTTGCCGCAGGGCACTGCACCCTGGCGTTGAAGGACCTCATGGCCGGCGAGGAGACCACCCGCTTCGGCGGCATCGACCCGGTGACCTGGGCCCACAGCCGCGGTTACTTCCTCGAAGCCCTGGAGTCGGAGGTCGTACGCGCACGCCGCTTCAATCGCGGCCTCTCGCTCGTGTTCTTCGACATTGACGACTTCGGTAAGTTCAACGCCGACTACGGCCATTCACTCGGCGACCGCATGCTGCGCTCGGTGGCGATGGCGCTCGCCGGGTCTATCGCGTTGCCTGAGCTCGTCTCGCGCTACGGCGGAGACGAGTTCGTCCTGCTGCTGCCGGAGTCGAACCGCGCCGTCGCTGTCCAGCTCACGTCCCAGATCATCGACCGTCTCGGCCAGCTGTCCGTCTTCGAGGACGAGCAGCACGACAACTACGGCGTCTCGGTTTCCGCCGCGATCGTCTCCTACCCGGAGGATGGCAGCAGCCGCGAAGAGCTCCTCACCGCGGCCGAGATCTCACTGGAGCAGGCGAAGAAGGAACGCCGGGAGATGATGGCGCCGCAGCGGCAGCTGACGCCGGTCCAGCAGCTCCGACTCGCCGGGCGACGCCACAGCGCCTGACTGCCGCGCTCGACAAAACGTAATATTGCATCGCAAAACTGTTACATCCGCCCCCGAAAGCTTCTCTTCTCACGGCCGATTCTTCTGTAGAGGTGGTGGATGAAGCTCTTCTTTTCAAACTCTGAGGCTGAACCTGAGGCCGAATCGCCGGTCCTCTCTGTGCTGGACCGCCTCTGGCAGACCAAGATCCAGAGCATTGCGCTGATCGACTTCTGGAGCGGCAAGAGCAAAGACGCTGACATCCGCTCCGGCCTGCACATGCAGCTCGAGGACGAACGGCGCCATTTGCGGCTGATCGGCGAGGAAATTCGCCGGCTCGGCGGGCGCGTGTCCTCTGAGCGCCGCGAGGGCCCCCTGGGGCGTGCTTTCGGGCTGATTCGCTCCCAGGCCACCGACCTCCGGCGCCTGTGTTGCTACTACCGGGGCGTCAAGCTGACGACCCACTCCCGCACCTCGCAGCTCATTCAGGTCGTCGAGCCCTCGACGGCGGGGCTGATGGGACAGATCTCACGCGATGAGGAGCGGCACATTCGCTGGGCTGATATCCGGATCTCGCATCAGATGACGGCGGCAGAGATGCGTGAATGCAACTCGCTGGTCGACCGCATGGACTCAATGGTGGATGCAAGCTGGCAGAAGCTCTGGCTGGAGATTGTCAGGACGCGCAGCCGGCGCAGCTCGGCGTCTTAGGCCCGCAAGAGTCAGACTAGGTGCCTAGGCGACGGCCTTGCCGGCGTCGTTCATCTCGACTGCCTTCTGACGGTTGCGCATCAGCCGCTCGCGGGCGATGCCGATCAGGGTGCCTGCATCGGACGAGTCGATGTCGAAGACCGCGTAGCCGGCGATGACCTCGTCGCTCGTGACGGGGGCCTCCGGGAATGCGTCCGTGACGAGGCGGGCAAGGTTGTTGGCCAGGAGCGGCGCTTCTTGTTCGCCGATGCCGTGGGCGAGGACTGCGATCTCGTGCGGGCCCAGCGATGAAAGACAGTCGTACTCGCGCACAACCGGTTCGAGGGCCTTGATCGCGCGGGCGATCTTCTCCGTGTCACTGCTCTGGGGCACGGTGAGCCGCAGCGTGACGATGGCGAAGTGCTGGCCGGTGAGCCCGGCGCGCGAGCATTCGAGGACGATACGGTCGAAGAAGTACTCGCGGCGGCGGAGGTCGCTGAGGCCGTCGTTGACCGTGTTCCATGTCAGCATCGTCTGCTCGACGCGGTTACCGATGTCGCGCAGATAGATCGCCGCGAAGGCCAGGCAGGTCGCCATCAGGATCAGCATGACCAGGAACTGCACCTGACTGCTGTAGTCTTCCTCGCTCAGGCCGTAGGGCAGCCAGGGGATCGTATAGAGCATCGTCGCCACGAAGACCGTGAAGAACGCGGCGATGATCAACCGCCTCCAGAACTGCGCTTTCTCGTACGAGCGCAGGAGCGCCGAGGAGCCGGTCGGGCTATTGAAATCGGTCCGAGGCGAAAGGCTTGGCATCTCTACGAGTATTTTCGGCCGCTTTCGGCGGCGGACGTAGGGAGATGCTAGTAATCACGCTCCAAAATGAAGGAAGTCAGCGCGTCGAAGTTGAGGCGGAACTCCCAGGGAATATTCGTCTTCGAAAGCGCGTCCATCGCTTTGGAGCGGTAATCCTCCGCGAGGCCCTGGGCGAAGTAGCGGCAGTTCCAGCGCTGCAGGATCTCGAGCACGTCGTTGACGTCGGCGTCGTCGACGCTTTCGCGGCTGTAGACATCGAGCAGGAACGCGCGGTCCTTGCCGACAGACTGCTCGAAGGCGTGCAGGACCGGCAGCGACTTCTTGCGCCGGGCGATGTCCGCGCCGACGGGCTTGCCGGTCGCACTGCCTTCGCCCCAGATGCCGAGGATGTCGTCGCGGATCTGGAAGGCGAGCCCGAGCTGGCGGCCGTAGGTGTCAAACCTCGACGCCTCTTCGTTGCTCGCTCCGGCAGCGAGAGCGCCGAGCCGCAATGAGGTGCCGAAGAGGGCAGCGCTCTTGCGTCCGATCATCTGGATGTACTCGGCGAGCGAGACGTCGTTGCGGGTCTCGAAGCTGAGGTCCTGGTGCTGGCCCTCGATGATCTCGCTGCAGGTCAGGTTGAGGATGCGCCGCGCTTCGAGTACGCGCTCCGGCGACATGCCCCGGGCGAGGGCCGTGCCGATCACGCGGTAGGCCTCATTCCAGAGGGCAAGGCCACCGATGATCGCCGGGTCCCGGCCGAACTGGGCCCAGGTTGTCGCGCGGTGGTGGCGAATGTCGTCGCCGTCCTCGATGTCGTCGTGAATCAACGAGAAGTTGTGCACGAATTCGATCCCGACCGCGACCGGCAGGGTCTGCTTCAGGTTGCCGCCGAGCGACTCACAGGCCAGGAGGAAGAAGGTCGGCCGCAGGCACTTGCCGAGGTTGGCAAGCTGGCCATCGCTCCATCCCATCTGATAGCGGAGCATCTCGTCGACCTGAGTGGATCCCTCGCGCAGGAAATCCAGCACTTCGGCCTCAACCTGCCCGCGGTACTTGAAAAGAATCTCAGGTCCATTCATCGAGGTGAATGCTAACCGCCCGGCGTGTCGCGTTCAAATCAGGGCATGGAATAGGCAGCACAGAACAGGCGGTCTGGGGGCCGGGAGCGTCAAACTGCCCGACTGTCTCCGAGTTCATCTCACCTTTCCCTTTCCTACCCGGTGCCATCCCTCTTCCCAAATTAGAATATGCGTTCTAATATCGACCGACCTGAGGTGGATGTTGATGCGAGGGAATGGTGCAGTGGATAGATATCGGATTGGTCACACCAACGGTCGCGCAGGCGTTCTCAGCCGGCGCGAATCTGCTTTTCTTCTGGCGCTACGCGAGGACAACGGCCTCGACTGCGCGGCGGGTAGCTTCAACGACGCTCGCCCTGCTCAGCATAGCGCTGTGCCTGGAAGCCGGGCTCTTTCTCGGCTTCGGCTGGCGGCAGCTGGGCGGCGAGTCGGTGCTGCCGATCTTGGCGACGCTGCTCGTGCGCTGGGCGCTCGTCTTCGTGACAGCGCTGCTCAGCCTGCTGATCTGGCGCTCACCGCTGCGCAGAGCAACGGAGCGCTGAAATGACCCTGGCGCAGGCAGTCGAACGCAAAGAGTGGCCTCTCGTCTCGCTCATGCTCCTTCTCGGCGTGACGGAGGTTGCTTCGAACCTGCCGCCGGAGTCCCTGGCGGAGCTCCTGGACCTCGTCGGTGAAGGACGGCCGCGGAGAGGAGGCCACCGTGGTCACCTCTGATTCGAAGCTCACTACCGCCGCCGTCCGAGGCGCGCGGGGCTTTTACGCGAAGGCACTCTCCGAGACTGAGCAGCAGTTCCTCGAAGACGCGCTCGGTGTCGAGGGCATCAACGAGGAGATCGCGCTGCTCCGCCTGCGGTTGAGGGAGGCGATTGCGGAGCATCCGGAGGACATCGAGCTGATGTTCAAGGGAGCTGCGCTGCTCGCTCGGCTCGTGCAGACGAAGTTCAACCTCTCGAAAGAAGACGCCGGCGACCTCAAGGCGGCGATTCAGTACGCCGTTAGCGCGCTCGCCGAGCTGGGAGGGGAGGCGCCCGATGCCTGAGAGCAATCTCGAGCTCGGCAGCCGCCTCACCGGCGCCGTGAGCGAGGCGCAAGCCCGCGTTCAGCGCAGCGGCCGCACCTCCGCGGAAGCGGCGTTTCGTGCCCGCGTCGATGAGCGCCTTCGCGGCCTGGAAGCAGAGCTGGTGGACGTGAAGAGCCGGCTCAACGGCCTCTACCTCGTGATCGCCAGCACGGTGCTCGCGCAGGTGCTGTTGCGGGTGGCGTCATGATGGCCTCTCTGAGCCCCCGGCTTGAAAGCCTGGGCAATGAACCGGGGAGGAGCGATTTCAGCCCGCTGTGGCCGTACCAGCTCGAAGCAGCGCGCGCGATTGTCGACAGCGTGGTGCATGAGCGCGGTCATTCGTTTTCCGTCGAGATCGCGCGCCAGGGTGGCAAGAACGAGCTTTCGGCGCGCCTCGAGCTGATGCTGCTGCTGCGCAACTCCGATCGCCCCGTCACCGCGATCAAGGCGGCGCCGACCCTGCGTCCCCAGGCGCTGATCAGCCGCGACCGCCTCTGGGGTCTCGTGCAGCAGCTTGAGCTGACGGCCATCTGCAGCGTCGAGGGCGGCAATACCGTGCGCGTCGGCAGGGCGAGCCAGGTCTTCGTGTCCGCCGAACCCACGAGCAACATCGTCGGCCACACCGCCGGGCTGCTGCTGGAGGTAGACGAGGCGCAGGATGTCGACGTCGACAAGTTCGACAAAGAGCTGCGGCCGATGGCGGCGAGCACCGGCGCCACGACCGTGTTCTACGGCACCGCCTGGGACGATGCCAGCCTCCTCGAGCGCGCCCGCCAGGCCCATCTCGAGGCTGAGCGCGCCGATGGCGTCCGCCGCCACTTCGAGTACGGATGGGAGTACGTTGCAGCCTGTAACCCTGCGTACGAACGCTACGTCAGGCAGGAGGAGCAGCGGCTGGGCGCCGGCCACCCGCTCTTTCTGACGCAGTACTGTCTCAAGCCGATCCCGGGTCAGGGGCGCCTGCTCAGCCAGCAGCAGCTGTCGATGCTCTCGGGGTCGCATGACTGCCTCGACGCACCGGTTGCGGGCGAGACCTACGTCGCCGGCCTTGATGTCGCCGGCGGCGTCTCGGGCAGCAGTAGCGCGGTCAATCATGACTACACGGTGCTGACGATTGGCCGCGTCGTCGGGGGCGATGGTGCGCTGGAGAGTAGCGTGGAGGTCGTGCGTCACTACGCCTGGCAGGGGGCGCCGCACGACGAGCTGTACGGCGCCCTCGTCTCACTGCTGCGCGACACGTGGCACGTCGCAAAGGTGGCTGTTGACGCTACCGGCCTCGGCGAGACGCTGGCGACGATGCTGAAACGCCGCCTCGGCGACACCCGCGTCATCGCGAAGAAGCTCAGCGCCGAGGCGAAGTCGACACTCGGCTTCGACCTCCTGGCGGCGGTGAACAGCGGCCGTCTGCGCCTCTACGCGGGCGATACGCCGGAGCTGCGCCAGTGCCGCCGTGAGCTCGAGCTCTGCCGCGTCGCCTATCGCGCCAACAAGACCATGAACTTCTATGTCGAGGCCCGTGACGGCCACGACGACTACGTCATCAGCCTAGCCCTCCTCGCCGCGACCCTGGAGACCGCCTCGCCTCGTCGTGCCCGCGGGAGGACGTATCGAGAGGAACGGCAATGGTAGCCCTGATCAAAGAACACGAGGCGATTCCCGAGACCGCATTGCGTCTGGTGGAGCTGGTCCTTCCCGAGGACGGACGCCAGCCCCGCCGGGACGCACTGCCGGAGCACACCAACTACCACGACAGCGGCTGTGACCTCCACCCGAGCTGCCTCCACTGCCCGTTAGTGCGCTGCCGCTACGACGAGCCAGGCGGCGCCCGCCAGGTCATGAGCCGCGACCGCGACAACGAGGTTCTCACCCTGCAGCGGCGCGGCGGCCGGAGCATCGAGCAGATCGCGAGGCAGGTCGGCGTCTCCCGGCGCACCGTCTTCCGGATCCTGGCGCGCGCGCGCAGCGAAGGAGGCTGCTCATGACGGCGCTGCTCGAGGACAACCGCGCCCTCGTCGAGAGCCTGGGCCGGCGCGACAGTCAGCGGCTGCGGGCGTATCGAGACAACCTCGCGTTCTACCGCGGCCAGCAGTGGAGCGGCAACGCTCACCGCCGCGACCGCCGCCTCGTCTTCAACTACGCCCGCGCCCTGATCGACAAGACGGCGTCCTACCTGATGTCGGGCGTGAGCTTCGTCGTCGATGAGGAGGACGTCTCTCCGGCCGAGAAGGAACGCGCCAGCCGGGCAGAGCGGGCGCTGCGCCAGGTCTACGACGGCAACGACCTCCTCCAGCTCGACTTCGACAGCGAGATCGACGCCTCGGTGCTCGGTGACGGCGTTTTCAAGGTGACCTGGGACGCGCTGGAGCGCCGTGTGCGCGTCTCTGCGCCCGACGTGCAGGGCATCCACGCCTGGTGGCTGGGCGATGACGTGTCGCGGGTCTGGCGCGTGGCAAGCCGCTACCAGCTCTCTGACGACGAGGCGGCGCTGC
>JBFWZE010000011.1:18074-40932 GCA_050185685.1 Dehalococcoidia bacterium | reverse complement strand
CGAGGCAAACGCGGCAGTTCACCAGGGTCGAAAAGGATGATGTTCAGCGTTTCACCCCGGGGCGCGAGAGCACGATCGAGCCAAACCCTGAAAAGTTTGCCATCAAGTGGTCTGGGAGAAATCCGAGTGGTGTTGAATGGTCGTAGTAAAAGATGGAACGGAGCCGAGTGGAGCTTCGACTCCGTTCCTTAGGGGAGCCTGCGGTCCTGCTACTGGGACCAGAGCCGCAGTGATCTGAGTATACGCCGCTATGCAAGCCCCCTAAAGACGCGTTCTATAAATTCCTGTTAAGCAAATCGACCCCGCCTACTCCTGATACGCCTCGGCCTAATTGATTACGGCGCGAGGCGTTTCTCTCTGCCCTGCATACAGGCAGCGGACCTCGACGCTAGCTCAGCGCCTTTCGGACCGCGGGCAGCACTTCCTTCGCCATCCGCGCCGCGTAGCTCCTGTCGCTACGGTCGGGAAGCCTGGGGTCGGGCAGCGGCCGAAGGACGACGTGATCGACGTTCGCAGGGCCGGACTTGATGAGCGAGACGAGCTGCTCGACGATCTGCGACGGCGGCCCCCAGAGGACGAAGAGGTCGGCGGCCTCACGCGGCAGGAAGTCGACGAGCTTGCCGCTGGCGATCAGGTCCTTGTTGTGGTGGAAGTCCGGCCAGACGCCGTGATCGCGCTTGAGCTCTTCCGGGCTTGGTCCCTGCCATTCGAGGCCAACGCCGGTGAACAGCTCGGGACTCTGCTCGTAGAAGCCCGCGGCAACCGACTTCGCCATGAGCAGGGCCTCATCCGGGTCGTCCCAGAGGATCGCTTCGATCATGAAGCCCAGGCGCACGCTGTCCGGGTCTCGACCTGCCGCGACGGCGCCCTCGCGAATTGTCGCGATCGTCTGGTCCTGCCGCGACTTCGAGGTGCCGATGCGCAGGAAGATGCCGTCAGCAACGGCGCCTGCCATCTTCAGTGCCCGAGCGCCGCTCGCCGCAACCCAGACCGGGACCTCGTGATGAAACGGGAGATAGGCGGGCCGCAGGGCGCCGACGTCGATCTCTTCGCCAGCGAGCAGGCCCTTGATCAGCCGGATCGACGCCTCGAGCTCGCTGACCTTCGCGAGCTTCAGGCCGGCGAGGCGGACGGCCGTGTCGCCGACGCCGATACCCAGCAGCGTGCGGCCCGGCGCGAGCTCCTCGATCGTCGCGGTGGACGA
Source organism: Dehalococcoidia bacterium (assembly GCA_050185685.1). Classification (GTDB taxonomy): domain Bacteria; phylum Chloroflexota; class Dehalococcoidia; order DSTF01; family WHTK01; genus WHTK01. The sequence goes on along the minus strand of JBFWZE010000011.1, from coordinate 39,728 downwards.
GGCGATGACCGTTGGATGGCGCGTGACCGGGTTCGCGACAAGTTGACCTAGCTCGATGCGCTGGGTCGCCTGAGCCGCGGCGGCGAGGAGGATATACATGTCGCGGTGGCGCAGCTGCGAGTCGCCGAGATAGGCAACGTCCCAGCCGAGGCTCTCCGCCCATTTCACGTCATCCGCAAAGGCGGCAACCGAGGATTCATCGAAGCGATTGAGACCAAATTTCGGTGTAGGCATGCGCAGAGTATAGAGCGAATCCCGCCGAATACTTCACCGGTTCATGAAATTTAGAAACCGGTCCACAGTGCCACAAAACGAAGACGCCCCGGCGCGATGCCGGGGCGTCTTCGCTGAGAGCTGACGCTCTTGTGCTTAGCGCGACGCTGCGGTCGTCGAGGCGCCCGCGAGGACTGCGTCTGAGGCCTTGTAGCGGCGGTAGAACTTTACCGCGTTGTCCCAGAACAGCTTCCGCTTGCGCTCCTCAGAGAGGGTCCACGCCATCACGGTGTCGACCGAGATCGGGAACCAGCTCTCGCCGTGCGGGTAGTCGGAGGCGTACATCAGGATGTCGTCGCCAAGGATGTTCATCACCGACTCGGTGACGTCCTGGCCCTCGCCCATCTCGATGGACTGGAAGTAGCGGCCCGAGGTCACGTACTCGCTGGGCGCGTGCTGCAGCGCAGGCAGCGCACCGGCGACCGAATGAGCGTGCTCGTCCAGGCGGCGGACCCAGCTCGGCAGCCAGCCGTGACCGGCCTCGAGCAGACCGAGGTTCAGGTTCGGGTAGCGGTCGAGCGCGCCCGAGCCGATGATCGCGGCCATGTTGCGCATACCGCACCACGGGTGGGCGGCGGAGCGCTGCAGCCAGAGGTTCTCCCAGGTGTCCAGGCCACCGGGCGCGTAGGGCGGCATCACCGTGAAGGTGTGCAGCGTCACAGCCAGGTCGTACTCCTGGGCGAGGGCGTAGTACGGCTCGAGCGACGGGTGGTCGATCGGCATGCCGTAAGGCGCGTAGCACAGAATGCCGAGGGGCCACTTCTCCTTGGCGGCGCGCTCTGCTTCCTTGACGCCGTTTTCGACGTCGCGGCCGGAGCAGAGGATAACGCCGGTGAGGCGGTCTTCGTAGCCGGCGCAGTAGTCGGCCTGCCAGCGGTGGTAGGCCTTGAACATCGCCATCTCGGTCTCGACGCTGACCTCAGGGGTCGTCCAGACGCCGAACCAGCCGGACGGCAGCATGAGGTTTACGTCGACGCCCTCGAAGTCCATGTCGGCGAGGCGCAGCTTCTGGTCGCCGTCGATCGGCGTCGGGCGCTTGCGCTCGTCCTTCTTGGCGCCGGTGAAGAGACCGCTCATGTACGCGGTGGGGTCGGCCTTCTTCGCCTCAGCGCTGCCGAGCACGCGGTCGTACTTCCGCTCACCGATCATGTAGCGGTTGCCGCGCTTGTAGCCGTCGAGCGGCTCCAGCGCCTTCTTCTCGGCCTCGCTGAGGTAGGGGCTGAGGACGTCCATGTTGGGTCCGACATGCGTGTCGGAGTCGAAGATCAGGTATCCGTCTTTGGCCATAATTGCTTCTCCCTGTGCCGATGGATTGTTTTGATGCCCGAGAATTATATACCAGGCATCATTCCTGTCACCTATCGGAAAACATGGAACAATTCTGTTCACGTGCGAGCCAGGATGCTCATCTGCTGTCCCCGCGCCCCGCTAACAGGTGTTATGGGCACACCACCAACCATGGCGCATGCAGATAGGTGCTGCGATGATGCAGCCTGACAACGGGCGCGCTAGATTTGCCAGAGCGTCTGTGAAAACCGATGATGCTTAGCGATTAACGAAGCACACGGCCGAAGGGGTACGTCATGGCAGAATTGTCCGCCGAGCGCAGGGAACGCATCCTCCAGGCTATGGCCCAGTGTGTCGTCGAAGAAGGCATCCAGGGAGCAAGCCTCCGCAAGGTCGCCAAGCGCGCGAACGCCACGACCGGCATGATCACGCACTACTACCGCAGCAAGAACGAGCTTATCGTCGAAGCACTGCGCTCCGCCGGCTCCCGCTTCCGTCAGTCCCTCGCCGCGGCGGGCGCCCGCCCCGGCATCGACCGCCTCAAGAAGCGCTTCGAGTATCGCTTCCACGGCGGCGGCCGCGACGAAGAGGTGCCCTCGTGGAAGTACTTCCTCGAGTACTGGGCCGCGTCTACCCGCTCTGAGGACCTGCGCAAGCACCACATCGAGATGTCGCGCGCCGGCACTCAGACGATGCGCGAGGATGTCGAAGAGGCGATCAAGGCTGGCCAGGCAAACCCCGGGATGGACTCGAAGCTCGCCGCCGACATCACCCACGCCCTGTATTACGGCCTCGGCATCCTCAGCACGCTCGATCCGGAGAACTACACCGAGGAGCGAGCGATCGCGATCTACAACACCGCGATCGAGCGCATCCTCCACACCGACGCCGACTAGCAGTACCCGCCGGGTGCCGTAGCGCCAAAGCAGTCGCACCAAACCACCGTCGCTGCCCTATCATGGGCGCCGCGATGAACGAGGACGAGGCCGCTCTCCAGCACGCCGAGACGACGTACATGGCGCGGCCGCCGCGTCAGCGTCGCGGTGTCGCGCTGGCGCTGTCCGGCGGCGGCTACCGGGCCGCACTATTTCACCTCGGTGCGCTGCGGCGGCTCAACGATCTCGGCGCGCTGTCACGGGTTGATACGGTCTCGTCGGTCTCCGGCGGCAGCATCGTGTCTGCCTTCCTCGCCGACCGGCTGCGGCCGTGGCCCGCCCCGGGTCAGCGCTTCGAAGACTTCGAATCGGCAGTCGCGGCACCGATCAAGCAGCTCTGCGGCCGAAACATCCGCACCGCGCCGATCGTCAAACGTCTGCTGCCCTGGAACTGGCTCAACTCACAGACCGCCGTCAACGCCCTCGCGGATACGTACTCTCGAGAAATCAGCGCTCGGACGCTGCAAGCGCTGCCGGAGCACCCCGACTTCGTCTACTGCGCGACCGACCTGCCCTTCGCAGTGAACTGGGTGTTCGAACGGGAGCGGATGGGCGACTACCAGGCTGGTTACGTCACGCCACCGCCAGACTACCCGCTCGCACGCGCCGTCGCGGCCTCGTCCTGCTTCCCGCCGATCTTCAGCCCACTCAAGCCCCGCCTGACGCCGGCTGACCTCAAGGGCGGCAGTGACCGCAGCCCATTGCGAGACGAAATCGTCCGAAGCCTCAGCCTCACCGACGGAGGCGTGTACGACAACATGGGCCTGGAGCCGGTCTGGAAGAGCCACGAAGTGCTGCTCGTCTCCGACGGCGGCGCAACCTTCGACGCGGGGCCGGACCGCGGCTTCTTCTGGCAGCTCTCCCGCTTCACCGCGGTGATGGGCGATCAGGCCGGCGCGATCCGCAAGCGCTGGCTGATTGCCGGGTTTATCAACAAGGAGTTGCGCGGCACCTACTGGGGCATCGGCAGCGCCGCCGAGCACTTCGGCATGAGTGGAGGCTACCCGGCACAGCTTGTCGACGACGTAGTCTCGGAGATACGCACCGACCTCGATGCCTTCAGCCCCGCCGAACAGGCCGTCCTCGAGAACCACGGCTACGTCCTCGCCGAGGCCGCGCTGCAGCGCCACGCCCCTGAGCTAATCGCCAGTGCCCCCGCGCCCTTTGCCGTGCCGTACCCGAACTGGATGGACGAGGCGAAGGTACGAACGGCGCTCAAGGATAGCTCCAGGCGCCGCCTCCTCGGCCGACGCTAGCACCGCCATCTCGACAACGACTGTTATCGCGACTAGGATCGGCGCGGTTGGACCGGCAACGATATACCTGGGGGAGGACACTCTTGGCAATTTCGAAGGACGATGCTGTCGCGGCAATCGAGGCGTACTTCAAGGGCATCATCGCCCACGACGTCAGCGCGGTGCCGCTGCATGGCGAGGTCACGTTCAAGCAGCCGAACGGTAACGTCTACGAGGGCAAGGACGCGGTGACGGGCTTCCTCAACGGCCTCACCTGGACCGATGTCCGCGTCGAGTCATATGTGGCGGACGGCGACCAGGTCGGCGTGCTCTTCAACTACGACCGCGCGAACGGCCTGATAAAGGGCTTCGACTACTTCCGGTTCGAGGACGCCGCGATCCGCGAGATCCGGCCCTACCTGAACCCGATCGTGCCGCACGAAGCTGCGAGCTAACAACTGCGCTCCGAGCTGGCGAACGTTCAGGGCGCCTTCAAGCTACGAGACGCCGGGCGGAAAAAAGAGAGGGCGGTCGCAATGACCGCCCTCTCTGCCTCGAAGCTCGAAGCTGTTAGCTCGAAACTACTTCGCCGGGTTGTTGTTGATGAACTCGCGGACGAGCCAGTTGAGCTCCGCTGCGTGCTCGATCTGGGCCCAGTGGCCGCAGTGGTTGAACACGTGCAGGCGGGAGTTCGGGAGGATCGTCAGCAGGCGCATGGAGCCTTCCATGTTCACGACACGGTCGTCGCGACCGTGCATGATCAGCGCCGGGCCCTGGTACTGGCCGAGCTTGACGACGTCGGTGGGGACCACCGGGCTGGGCTTCAGCCAGTTCGTCAGGTGGTTGCGGTTGGCCAGCGCCGCGGAAGAGCGGGCCTGGAGCAGGTCGTCCGTGACGAACGAGCTGTCGTAGACCATGACGCGAACCAGGCGGCGGAAGTTTTCCGGCGTCGGGTCTTCGTAGACTTCGCGGATGATCGTCAGACCCTCGGTCAGACCGGCGGGCTGAATGATGTTCACACCGGGAGCGCCGGCACCCATCGTGATCAGGTGGGACAGGCGGTCCGGGTAGTCAACGGCGAACTGAATCGTCGCGGCGCCACCCATCGAGTTGCCGACGAGAGCGGCCTTCTCGATGCCCAGCTCGTCCATGAGCAGCTTCACGGCGCGGGCGTTGTCGGCGCTGCGGCCGGCAGCGGTCGGGACGTGCTCGGAGGAGTCGCCCCAACCGGGGAAGCTCATCGCGATCGCGCGGAAGTTGTCGGACAGCGGGCCGACGTTGGGGTAGAAGTTGCTCCAGCCCGTCGCACCGGCGCCGGTGCCGTGGAGCATGATGACCGCCTGCGCGTTCGGGTCACCAGCCTCGTAGTACTCGATGTCCCACTCTTTGGTCTTGACGAGCTTCTTCGTCTGTTCCCGGGTAACGGTTGCCAATAGCGTCCTCCTCTGTTTACGGCTGGCCCCATGCCAGCTTCAGGTCGTTGATCCGCCGGGAGGCTGCTCCGGCGTCCATGCCGTTGCCCCTGAGGGGTCGAAGCCGTCCCTGGCTCCGAGATCAGCCTCCCGAACTGGCCGCCGACATTCTCCCACATGAGGACGGTTCGCCTCCACTATTTCAAGGGTGAAAGACTATGTATCGCGCACAATCCGATATCGCACCGGGGAGCTCATAGGCCACGGCGATGGGAAGGAGCCGGACCGAAAGAACCTCTTACAGGCCGGCGAGAACGTCGTCGTTCAGCGGCAGAAAGAGGCAGACGCGTGTCTCGGTGCCTTTGCCTCGCGTGATGTGGCCCTGGCCGTGGGTGTCCTCGAGCAGCTCCATCGTCCCGGCCTTAATGTGGAGCACCTGCCCATCACCGGTCTCGAGCTCACCCTCACCGCTGATCGTGCAGACGATCTGGCGTCGAGGCGCGTTGTGCCAGTCAGAGAACATGTCCGGCGGCATCGTCCGGATGTGAAAGCCCGGCCCGGCGAGCATCTCCGAGAGCGTCCCGCGGTTGTTCGGCAGCGCCTCCATCGGCACGTCGACCGTCTTCATGCAGCTCTTGCCGTCCTCGCCGACGTAGATGTGGTGAATCTCCATTGCGCCCTCCTCGGTGGTATGCGATGAGCAGGGCGATTCTAGGGGGAGCAGGAACAGGTAACAAGCAGCGTGACAGGACAGCTCTGTCTGCTCCGGATCCTCACTTGTGACCGCGCGCTGCCGATTCTAGAATGAGCGGGCTTTCGGGCATAACTGTTGTTATTGGGCTTTGAGCAAAGGAGCTTCGCATGCCTTCAGCCGTCCGCGTGATGGTATCCACCTGCCACCAGGACCTCGACGAGAAGATCCCCGACCTGATCCGGTACTCGCAGGAGGTACGCAAGGAGCCGGGCTGCCTGCAGTTCGAGTACTTCCGCAGCCACGACCTGCCGGAGAACCTCGCCCGCCTCGAGCTGTGGGAGAGCACGGCGGCCTGGGACGAGCACTGGAACAAGCTGACCGCCGAAGCAGGCGGCCTCGAGAAGTTTGCCGATGGCCCGCTGGCCTACGTGCAGGCGCCGTACCACTGGGGTACGCCGCAGTCGCCTCGCCGCGACGGGATCAACAGCGTTGAGTTCTATCGCCACACGCTGTCGACCGGCTTCGAGGGCACCTTCATCCCCGCCGACACCGCCGACCGCGCTGAGACCCTCCGCTGGCCGGTCCGCAGCGCCCTGCGCCTCATCCTGCAGAGCACCGCGCCGGTCGAATGGCGCCCGCCGGTGGAGTACTACCACGAGACCCGCAGCGAGCCAGGCTGCCTGCAGTTCGAACACTACCGCGGCATCGAGTTCGAAGAGAACGCGATCACGATGGAGCTCTGGTCGAGCCAGGACATCTACGACCGCCACTTCATCCACCGCAACGGCCAGCGCGTCTACAACTACGGCACGCTGCCGGCAAACCGCCCGCCGGCGCCCGACCGCCGCTACGGCAAGCCCGGCATGGAGTTCCTGGAGCAGAGCATCTACAACCTCGTCGGCGGCGTCTGGCAGCCCGAGAACCCGGCCGAGCGGATGGTGACGGTCCGGCTCGCGTGACCAGCGCTGAGATGTGTGGAGCCTGCAACACGGTCGCCGGGAGGACAACCCCTCCCGGCGGCGTCATCTACCAGAACGAGCACTGGCTGGTGACGCATGCGTTCGACCCGGCGCCGCTCCGTGGACTCCTTCTCGTGACCGCGAAACGCCACGTTGGCGACCTCGCCGACCTCACGCTGAGCGAGCACGCAACGCTGAGCGAGGCACTCGGCCGCACGGCGAAGGCGTTGCGTGACGTTACCGCGCCGGAGCGCATCTATGCAGGCAGCCTCGGCGAGACGAATGCGCATGTGGCATGGCAGCTCATTCCGAGAAGCGCCGGCATGCCGTCAGAAGCCGCCCTGCTACTTGAGCTGGGCCTCGGACGCTGGGGCTGCAGCGACGAAGACGCGGCGGACGTGGCCAACCGCGTGCGCGTCGCAATCACCAAGGGCACCTGGAGCATGATCGCCTGAACAACGGCTTGCCGCCGAAGTCCCCTCGCAGCCACAGCTGCCGAGTGACATACAAAGAGCCCGGCGAAAGCCGGGCTCTTCTGCGTGTTAACGAAGTTGATGTCAGGCTGCGAGCGCGGGCGCCGGTACGTCCTGCTTCACCGTCTGCGGCGTCGCTTGGGACGCGAGAACGGCGGCGGTGCCGAAGTGGCGGCCACACTGCATGCAGGCGAAGTCTTCCTCGTAAGAGTCGAAGAGGAGGTCGCCGTGGCAGCGGGGGCAGGCCTTGAGCATCATCTTGCGGGTGGTTGGGTCAATCATCGTTCTGTTCCTTCTACCGGTACCTCTCACCGGTGGCCTTATATTAGGTAAGTTCCCCTGCGGCGTCAAGGGAGTTAATAGCTTTTTAGTAAAGTTACCAAAAGTTAGGAACATTCTGCCTCGTAAGCCCTGTACTGCCTACACTGGAGGCATGGAGCACTCCGAGCCCGCCGCCAACAACCTCTACTACTGCCGCATCAAGGTCAGCCGCAGCCCGGATTCGTCGATCCCAGAGATCTACAAGGGCGCGTACGTGGGTGCGTTCGCCGCTGCGGCAGACCATCAGAAGGCGCTCGGGCTGATCATCCCCGGCCTGCTCGAGCTCGGCTGGCAGTTCGAAGAGCTCGTGCAGAACCGGGTGGACGAGATGAACCCGGAGCACTGGCAGGCGTTCGTCGAAGCGAGCTTCCCGGACCTCGCCGGCTCCATGCCCGACAGCGCGGAAATCGAGCAGCTCCTGGTGACCGGCGGCGCCTTCTATGGGCCGTTCTCGGTCTGGACGGAACCAGGCAGCGGCGGCGCGTAGCCTTTGCCGCAGGGCAAAATCATCGGCTGCGCCGAAATCAGGGTGTTCCCTGATGTGAGCCGTGGTGGGGATGAGAGATTATTTGCTGGCAACCAGTGCCGGCAAACCCCGCCACCACCAATTGCCGGCAGCTAGCGAGGGCACCAGTCATTTCTCGGTTGACTGGTGCCTTTGCTTTTCTCCTCGATCTCGCACGCTACACTTGGCCTATGTGCGGCAGATTTACCCTCAGCTTCAAAGAGAAGCAGCTCCTCGCTGACAAGCTCGGCATCCCCGTCGAAGAGCTGGACGAGCTCGACCTCCCCCGCTTCAACATCGCCCCGACTGACAAGCACGTCATCGTCAGGCTGCAGCGTGAGGACCACCACGCCGCAATCGCGAAGTGGGGCCTGGTGAACACCTGGGCGAAGGACGCCAAACGCGCCGCCGCCCAGATCAACGCCCGTAGCGAAACGCTGCAAAAGACGCCAGCTTTCCGCGATGCCTTCGCCAAGCGCCGCTGCGTCGTGCCCGCCGACGGCTACTACGAGTGGACGGGGCCGAAGGAGAACCGCCAGCCTGTCTGGTACCACCGCGGCGACGGCGGTCTCATGCTCTTCGCAGGCCTCTACGAGTCATGGCACCCGACGCCGGATACCTGGCAGCGCACATTCACGATCATCACGACCGACGCCAACGACGTGACATCGCCGGTCCACGACCGGATGCCGGTTATCCTGCCCGACGAGGCGGTCGACGAGTGGCTCTACCGCGACGAGAAGGACATGGACAAGCTCCAGGCTCTCCTCAAGCCCGCCCCGAACGACCTCCTCGTCCCGAAGTTCGTCTCCCAGCGCGTCAACTCGGTGCGCAACGATGACGCCTCGCTGCTCGATGAGCCCACTGTGGGGCCGCCAAAGCCGGCGCAGGGTACGCTGCTGTAGCGACAAGGCAGAACTGGCTTCTGAGGCCGCTGTTCGCTCTGGGATGCCTCGCGGCAGATGGTCAGAGCCGGCCGTTTGCCTACTTTGTTCGCTTCTGACCCCGCTCGAACTCGATGCGGCCGAGCTCCTCGAAGGCGCTTTCGATCACTTCTCGCTTCTTCTTCTCGGTGACATGGGTGTAGATCTGCGTCGTGTTCGGGCTCTCGTGGCCGAGGAGCTCCTGGACGACGCGGAGGTCGGCGCCGCCGTCGAGCATGTGGGTGGCGAAGCTGTGGCGCAGGAGGTGGGGGTGCACCTCCACCGGCAGCCCCGCCATCAGCGCGTACTTGCGCACCAGCGTCTGCACTGATCGCACCGTCAGCCTGCCGCCGAAGCGATTCAGAAACAGCGCGTCGTCCTTGCCTGAGGCGAGCTCAGGGCGGGCGTTGCGAAGGTAGCGGTCGAGCGCCTCAGTCGCCGGGCCGCCGAAGACGCCGACGCGCTCCTTATTGCCCTTTCCGCGGACTCGCACCGTCGTCTGACGCAGGTCGACGTCGTTAACGTCGAGCCCGGAGATCTCGCTGACGCGAAGGCCGGCCGCGTAGAGCAGCTCGAGGAGAGCGCGGTCGCGCAGGCCGGCGGGCTCGGTGTCCTGGGCGGCAGCGTGGATCATGCGCTCGATGTCCCGTGCCTCGAGGACGTGGGGCAACCGCTTCGGCGCCTTCGGTCCCTGGACGCCGTAGAACGGGTCGTTGTCGAGGACGCCCTCGCTGCGCAGCCACTTGTAGAAGCCGCGTACCGTGCTCACCTTGCGGCGAATGCTGGCTACAGCGACGCTCTTGCCCTGCTGCAGCGCCAGGTAGCGGCGTAGATCGCTACGTCCGGCCTGCACCGGGTCGACACCCCAGCCACCCAGCGCCGCCAGGAAGTCCTCCAGATCGGTGCGATAGTTGCGCACCGTGTACTCGGAGAGGTTCCGGGTGGCGCCGCGCTGCAGGAGATAGCGCTCCATCAGCTCGAGGGCGCGCGGATCTGCCTGGGGTGCTTCAACCGCGGCTGATGCAGCGCTGGATGGGCGGGACACCCCGGCGCGGCTGGTCATGCGTCTGCCTTAGCTGGCTCCGGCCGGAGCGGCGGCAGGTGCTTCCGGCGCATCGATGCGGTCGATCGCCTCAGCCTGTGGGCCGCTCCAGTCGCAGACCGTGCAGCGCGCCTTGCGGCCGCGCTCGGCGACGATCATGCCCTGGCACTCGGGGCAGACCTGGGTCATCGGCCGCTGCCAGCTCGTCCAGTCGCACTCGGGGTAGTTCTGGCAGCCGTAGAACTTGCGGCCCTTGCGGGTCGAACGCTCCACGATCTCGCCGCCGTCCTTCGGGCACGGGATGCCGGTCTTCGCGAGAAGCGGCTTCGTGCCTTTGCACTCCGGGTACTTCGTGCAGGCGAGGAAGGCGCCGAAGCGACCGCGCTTGGCGACCATCGCCGAACCGCAGACGTCGCACTTCTCGTCCGTCTCGATCTGTGGCTCCTGGTCGCCGTCGGGCCGTGTGTAGCGGCACTCCGGGAACCCGCTGCAGGCGAAGAACGGACCAAAGCGGCCGAAGCGGCGGATCAGCGGCTTCTCGCACTCAGGGCAGTGCTCACCCGTCTCCTGGACGAGGGCCGGGGCGTCCTCGGCAGCCTTGAGAGCCACGCTGAGGGGGTTGTAGATCTCACGCACCGTCGGCTGCCAGGGGCGCAGGCCGGAGGCAATCTCGTCGAGCTCTTCCTCCATGCCGGCAGTGAACGCAAGGTCGACAAAGTCGGGAAACTGCTCCGTCAGGAAGTCGTTCACCACGAAGCCCAGCTCGGTGGGCTTCAGCTGGCGGCCTTCGCGCTCGACGTAGCCGCGGTCCTGGATCGTCGACATGATCGGCGCGTAGGTCGAAGGACGGCCGATGCCGTTCTCTTCGAGGCCCTTCACCAGGGTCGCCTCCGTGTAGCGCGGCGGCGGCTCCGTGAAGTGCTGCTCCGGTCGCAGCGCCCGCAGAGCCAGCGCATCGTCGATGGCGAGCTCCGGCAGCGGGATAATCGAGATCTTGTCCTCGTCGCTCTCCGGGCCGTCCTTCTGCTCCTCGTAGAGCTGCCGGAAGCCAGGGAAGCGCACCGAGCTGGCGGTGGCACGCAGCGCGTAGGTCTCGTCGCCTGGCGCCGCTGCCTCAACGTCCACCGACACGCTGTCGAGGACGCAGTCGGCCATCTGGCTCGCGACGCCGCGCTGCCAGATCAGCGTGTAGAGTCGGCGCAGGTTCGGCTCGAGCTCGCGAATCGCTTCCGAGTCGGGGTCGCGGTCGACGGACGTCGCGCGGATCGCCTCGTGCGCCTCCTGGGCACCCTTACGAGCGCGGTAGACGCGCACCTCCTTCGGCACGAAGTCGCCGCCGAAGCGCTGGCCGATGTAGCCGCGCATCTCGGCAACGGCCGTCTCGGCCAGGTTCGTCGAGTCGGTTCGCATATAGGTAATGAGTCCGACGCGGCCGGAGCCTTTCACGTCGATGCCCTCGTAGAGCTGCTGCGCGAGCGCCATCGTGCGGCGAGCCGTATAGCCGAAGCGCCGAGAGGCCTCCTGCTGCAGCGTGCTCGTCGTGAACGGCGGCGCCGGGCGGCGGTGGACGTCGCGCCGGGTTACACCCTTCACGCTGAAGTCAGAGGCGCGCAGGGCGTTGCTGATCCGCTCCGCGTCCTCACCGCTGTTTATCTCGAAGTTCCGGACGCCGACCGGGCCGCGCAGCTTCGCCGTGAAGGTCGCAGCTGTGGGGGCCGTCGCCTTCGCGAGCTCGGTCTCGATGCTCCAGTATTCCTTGGCGGTGAAGTCGAGGATCTCGCGTTCGCGCTCGACGACCATCCGCAGCGCAACAGACTGCACGCGGCCGGCAGACAGGCCGCGGCGGACCTTCTTCCAGAGCAGCGGGCTGATCTTGTAACCGACGAGGCGGTCGAGCACGCGGCGGGCCTGCTGCGCGTCGACAAGGGCGACGTCGATGTCGCGCGGGTGCAGGAAGGCCTCCTGGATCGCGCCGGGCGTGATCTCGTGGAAGACGACGCGCTGCAGCGGGCGGCCTTCGAGACCGGCAGCCTCGACGAGGTGCCAGGAGATCGCTTCACCTTCGCGGTCAGGGTCTGTCGCCAGGTAGATCGTATTGGCGGTGCTCGCCATCTCCTTGATCTTGTTGACGACTTCCTTCTTCTCACGCGGCACGATGTACTGCGGCAAGAACTCGTTGTCGACGTCGACGCCGAGCCGGGACTTCGGCAGGTCGCGGACGTGGCCGACCGAAGCCGTTATTTCGTAGCCCGAACCAAGGATTCCCTGCAGCGTTCGAGCCTTCGCCGGCGACTCCACGATCACGAGGTCGTGGCTCCCGCTGGCACGCGAGCGGCGGCCGGAAGCCGCGGTCGAGCCCTTCGCTGCCTTCGTGGTAGCTTTCTTGGCTGCTGGCTTCCTGGTCGTGGTCTTGGACGTGGTCGCGGGGGTAGTAGTCTTTTTGGTTGGCATCAGGTCAGTAGTGGTTCCTATCCGGTTGTCTTGGTGACGAGAGTGGCTTCGCGGGTTTTCACGAAGCTCATCGCGCCCACCTGGCGTACCGTGCCCTTCAACTCTAGCAGGGCGAGTGCGCTTGATACGGCCGATATTGGCAGGCCGCTTGCCCGTTGTACCTCATCTATATGTGTCGGTTGACTGGACAGCACTTTCAGTACTGCTGCCTCGGTCGGGTCGGAGACCGTGATCTGCGGCAGTTCCAGCTGCGAGGTCACGGTGAGATTGAGTTCTTCGAGTATATCCTCAGCCTTCGTTACGAGCCGGGCCTCGCCTTCCCGGATCAGCTTGTTGGTGCCTATCGAACCTGCCGAGTAGATGCTCCCCGGAACCGCGAATACCTCCCGGTTCTGGTCGATGGCATTCCGAGCAGTAATTAAAGCACCGCTGTCAACACCACCCTCGATGACGAGGACGCCGAGGCTCAACGCGCTGAGGATCCGGTTGCGTCTCGGAAAGAACTCGCTGCGGGGCTGCGTACCGAGCGGGTAGTCGGAGACCAGCGCCCCGTGCTGGGTGATCTCAACCGCCAGCTTCGCATGCTCCGGCGGGTAGACGACGTCGAGACCGCAGGCGAGGACCGCGATCGTCCTGCCGCCGGCGTTCATCGAAGCGCGGTGGGCGACGGCGTCGATGCCGCGAGCGAGACCGCTGACCACCGTGATCCGCTGGCGGGCGAAGTCGGTCGCGAACTCTTCTGCTGTCTGGCGGCCGTAGGGCGTCGCCTTGCGCGTGCCGACGATCGCTACCGCCCACTCGTCCTCCGGCAGCAGGTCGCCGCGGACGTAAAGGACCGGCGGGTGGTCGTCGACCTCCTTCAGCCGCGCCGGATATGCCTCTTCGCGCCAGCTGTAGGCTTTGACGCCCGCCTTCTGCAGCTTCTCCATCTCGTCGTCGGGCGAGATCGACGCACGCTCGGCGACGATGCTCTCGACGCTCGACCGGTCGAGGCCGGAAGCACGCAGCTCGGACGGGCCGGCGCGCCAGGCATCGGCGAGGCTGCCGAAGTACGACTCCAGCGTCGCCGCGCGCACTGCGCCGATGCGTGGGATTCGCGAAAAGGCGACCCAGTATCGGAGTTCATCTGTACCGGTGGTCATTGGGCAGGAATGGTAAACAGGAAACAGCCGCAGCGGCAAGTGCCGGCACATTACGTTCGAAAAACGATCCTGCGGAGACGAAGTCTTGCGCTGGAGTCCTCGGCCGAGATACTCCAGCGCGTCTGGTGCCAGTTGTCGAAAGAGGCTGCACCAGTAATTCGACCTCAGGCCGCACCAGGATCACCTAGCTGCCGCGCTTTAGCTCTGCTGCGAGAGGCACGTTGAGCATTCGCAGCAGAGCTAGAGCGCTGCAGCTACATCTCGGGGCTTGAGCTACGCTACGCCGTATTCCTTCTTGCCGTTGGTTTCCGGCTCCGGCTCGGAGTGACCGTTTTCGGAGGTCGGGCGTTCCACCTTCGTCACGCGGATGCGGCGCACGCGGTGGCGATCGACCGAGACGACCTGAAGCTTGAGCCCGTCCGTCGTTGCCTCGTCGCCAACCACCGGCATGCGGCCCAGGAGGTGGAAGACGCAACCGCCGACCGTGTCGAACTCTTCTGCAGCGATCGACGTGTGGAAGAGGTCGTTGAGGTCATCGATGCTCACACGGCCCTCGAACAGCGCCTCGCGGTCTGAGATCTGCACGATCTGCTGCTCGGCGCGGTCGTACTCGTCCTCGACCTCGCCGACGATCTCCTCGATCAGATCTTCAAAGGTGACGAGGCCGGCGGTGCCGCCGTGCTCATCGACGACGATCGCCATATGCGTCCGCTGGGCGCGCATGTCGGTGATCAGGTCATCGACGCGCTTCGAGTCCGGCACGTAGAAGACGTTCTTGCGGGCGATCTCCAGCAGGCCCTTATGCATCGTCCCGTTGAACAGGTGAGCAAGGAGGTCCTTGGCGTAGACGATGCCGACGACCGTGTCGGCGTTCTTCTCGTATACGGGCAGGCGGCTGAAGCCATGCTCGATGTGCAGACGGATCGCGTCCTTGGGCGTCATCTCCGTATCGACGGCGATGATGTCGATGCGCGGCGTCATGATCTCGCGCACCAGCGTCTCGTCAAGGCCGAAGACGCCGCGGATCATCCGCCGCTCATCGTCCTCGATGCTGCCCTGGTGGTCCTCGAGCTCCATCAGCCGGAGCATCTCTTCTTCTTCCTGGGCCTGCTGCTCCGTGCGGCGTGTCACGATGCGCAGCGGCAGGTCGAGCAGACGCGCGACCCCGCCGAAGAGCAGCTTGAAGATACCCATGAGCGGCGCCATCCGCAGGCCCCAGCGCTCCGGGTTGCGGGCGACGATCGTCCTCGGGATCGACTCGAGCAATGCGAGCACCACGAGCGAGCCGAGGACGAGTGCGACGCTCTGACTCGTGCTTTCGCCGCGCTCGCGGTTGAGCAGGCTGGTCGCGAGCACCGCACCGGCAACCAGCGCCAGCTTATGCGCCACCGCGAGCGCTCTCAGCAGCGAGTCGCGTTCCTGGATGTAGTCGTGCAGCACCGCGGCTCGGGCAACGCCGTGGCCGGCCATAATCCGAACGCGGGCGCGGCTGATTGTGATCAGGCCGGCTTCAGCAGCAGCAACGAAAACGACGAGGGTCATGCAGGCGAGCAGAAGCGCTGCTTCAACCCAGCTGAAAACGTCCATAGCCTCTCTCATCAAGGAGACGCGCACCGTCCGGGAGGTCCCGGCTGATGCGCAGGTTGGCGCCAACGATGGCGCCGGCGCCGATCTTTACACCCGGCATGGTGCTCGTGTTGACGCCGATTTTCGCGCCTTCGCCGAGCATGAGCCCGAGCTTCATACGGCCGCTATCGACGCGCTCATCGCGGACACGTGACGGGACGGTGCGGCCGTCAAGGCGGTAGTTCGCCGTAGTCGCGCCAAAGCCCATCGAGCTGTGGTTGCCGAAGACGCTGTCGCCGACATAGTTGTGATGCAGCTCCACGTGCGCGCCGAGGTAGCTGCGCGCCACCTCACTGCCGAAGCCGACGACACTCCCGGGCCCGATGATCGAGCCGCGGACAAGGGCGTTGTTGCCGATCACCGCACCGTGGTCGAGCAATGCGGGTCCGGCCGCAAAGCCGCCGTTGTAGATCTTCACGTCGCGTCCGTACCAGACGCCGTCTTTCTCCGTGTAGTCGGGGCCGGGTGATTCGGCGCCGCTGGCCCAGCGCTCGAAGAGCATGTCCATGACATCGAGGAGGTGCCAGGGGTACTTCAGTGCCGCCCAGCGCCCTTCGTAGACGACGGCGCGAAACTCGGTCGTAGCCATCAGGTGGGTGAGGGCGCGCTCGTAGACGTCGTCCGCCTCGGTCTGGCCGGCGACAGCTTCAATTGCATCGATCAGCTTCTGCCACGATGTGAAGCCGTGGGCGACCAGATTCACGAGATCGCTTGGCTCATTGCCGGCGCCGGGCTTTTCAATAATGGAAGCAACCCGGGCGCCATCGAACGTGAGGTAACCGCCGGGGAAGTAGCTCGTCACGCGCTGAGCGGCAACGTACCCGCTCGCCCGGTCCGAATCGAGCGCGCCGAGCATTGCCTGGTGCAGGACGCTGCTGACGACGTCGTGCGCCTGGGTGACGTAGAGGGAGTCGTTCTTTGTGGCGGCAAGCGCGTCGCGGGCGCAGAGGACGGCATCGGCCATACCCCTCGCCTCATCCTGGACCGCAACCTGGAGGTCGGCGTTGAGGACCGGCTTCAGGGCCATGATCTCGTCGAGGTTCTCCCGTCGGGCGACAACGACGAACTTCGTACAGCCGAGCGCACGCAGCTGCAACAGGTGGCGCTCGAGCAGCGAAGCAGTACCGAAGGGGATGAAGAGCTTGTCGCGCAGGGGCCAGAAGCGGTTCGAAACGCCGCCGGCAAGGACGAGGACAGTGGGCCGGCTCACCGGGTCACCAGCCGCTTCGTATCGCAGTCTTCAGAGGGAGGATCTGGGGGTTGGTCGAGGTGCATGGGTTAAGCAGTAACGGTCAGATGCCCGAGGGCTTCGAGATAAGGCGCCGTCCTGCTTCCTGCTCTCTTCCTTTCTTAAAGGAACGAATCGTCTCTATCTTATCGGCAGAAATTCCCAGGCTGTCAAGGGAGCCGCCGTTGACACCGTCCCGCCGCGCCGATAGAGTCGCGCCAATGCTGCAGCCCTTTGCCGCCAACTCACATGTCGCCCCGTCCGCCTTTGAGACCAACGGCGCCGATACGTGCGTGACGTGTCGCGGGCCTGCTCCACCTCTCCCGGCGTAAGAACCGGAATCAGCGGAACCGTAGAGCAGGCCCACGATTCAGGCCTGCTCTTTGTTTTGAAGAGGGAATGACCATGTTGAGCGGCAAACTCGTTCGCCTGAGACCGATCGAGATCGCAGACCGCGACCGCTACTTTGCCTGGATCAACGACGCGGAGGTCGCCCAGTTCCTCGCAGCGCGCTGGCTCTACTCCCTCGTCCAGGAGCAGAGCTACGTCGAGGGCGCAACACTGCAAACGCGCCCGCCTGAAGTGAAGCTCGCGATCGAAACCATCGACGAGGGCCACCACATCGGGTCGATAAACCTTCACGCCTTCGACCACGAGGACAGGCGCGCGACGCTCGGCATCATGATTGGCGACAAGAGCTGCTGGAGCCGAGGCTACGGCACCGATGCGATCCTGACGCTGCTGCGCTACGGATTCGAGGAGCTGAACCTGAACCGTGTCGACCTCACCTGCGACGAGCGCAACTCCCGCGGGATCGCCTGCTATCAGAAGTGCGGCTTCGTCGAAGAAGGCCGTCTGCGGCAGCACCGGTTCGCTCGGGGCCGCTACTGGGACACCGTGGTCATGGCAACCTTCGCTGAGACCTTCTACGCCGCACACGGGAGGTCGGAAGCATGAGAGACACCTACTACGACGACCCGCGTGTGGCCCGCGCGTACGACACCGAACATCTCGGCCGTGACATCGCCGTCGACGACATCCCGTTCTACCGCGACCTGGCGCTCGAAGCGGCCGCCGCCGGTCATCGCGTTCTCGAGCTCGCATCGGGCACGGGCCGCGTGACCCTGGCCCTCGCTGATGCCGGGGTTCCGATCACCGGACTCGAAGGCTCCCCGGCGATGCTGGAGGTTGCCCGCGAGAAGACCGCCGGCCGCGACAACCCACGCTGGGTTGAGGGCGACATGCGATCGTTCGAGCTGGAGGAGCGCTTCGGCCTCGTCATCATCCCCTTTCGCTCCTTCCTCCACCTGCTCACCGTCGCCGACCAGAAGGCGTGCCTGCAGCAGATCCACGCCCATCTCGTGGATGGCGGCCGCCTTGCCCTCAACTTCTTTAACCCGAACCTCGCCATCATGGCGTCATGGTTGAACAAGAACCCGAATATGCGACGCCTCGTCGAGCGCAAAGGCAACGCCGAGCGCTGGGAATCGCTGTACTACTCCACGGCGGGCCAGACCCTCGACTACGAAACCCGAGACGACCTGCTCAGCGACGACAACGCGACGATCTCTCGCGTCTACCGGAACCTGCACGTCCGGTACGTCTACCGATTCGAAATGGAGCATCTGCTCGCCCTCTGTGGCTTCGAAGTCGAGGCCCTGTACGGCTGGTTCGACCGCCGTCCCTTCGAGGATGAAAGCCAGGAAATGGTCTGGATCGCGCGGCATCTTGCAACGTCAGTGAAATAGACAGCCCCTATCTCACAATCCAAACAAATAGGTTGGTTCCAGGCTTCACAAGCGTTGACACCGTGTTAACACATTAGTAATGTGTTATTGCTTTCACAAACGAAAAAATTGTTGCCGGAACGACCAAAAGGGGAACATTTCATGCAAGAAGCACTGCCGCGCGTCTGCTCACGTTGTAACGGCTCGATGATTATCGAGCGCGACTGGTACGGCTCTTACAGCACCTGCATCTGCTGCGGCTTCGTTCGCGAGGCCGTTTCGTCGCCCGCTATCGACCTCATGCTCGAGGACGAAGAAGGCAGCGGCCGCCAGCGCCGCCGCCAGCCCTCACACGGCAAGCTGCGACTCTAAACCCCAGGCCCCGCTCCGGCAAACACAACGGGACGCTTTCCGGCGTCCCGTTTTTTGTGCCCGCATTCCGGAGACGAAAAGGCCGCCCGGTCCGCCGTTTCGGGCCATTCGGCCTTTTCCAGGCCTGCCAGTCCACCTCTACGCTGCGACCAGTAAGAAAGAGGTGCCTGGTGATTATCTGCAGCACGGATGGCTCCTTGCGGTCGATGCATGCCCTCCCGCACGCGGCCTATCTCGCCGAGACGCTGGGCCAGCGCCTCAATCTCGTCCAGGTCTTCGACCCCTCTGCAGTCACCTGCAAGCACGGCCCCGACGAGGCGCGCCGTCTCCAGGACGAAATCCACGTCCTCAAGGCCAGCATGCGCCTGCTGCTCACCGAGATCGGCGTGCAGCCCGAAACTGAATGCCGTGCCCTGCTCAAGGGCGAGTCGGTTGCCGACGCGATCCTCAACGAGGCAGCAGAGACTCAAACCCGCCTGATCGCCATGGACACACACGGCCATCGTGCCCTGCGCCACGCGCTGCTCGGAAGCGTCGCGATGGACGTGCTCGCACGCTCACCGATGCCGGTGATGATGACGGGTCCGGAGGTCCTGCCGCCTCACCGCAACGGCCGCTACCTCGTCCTCGCCACGTACGATGGCTCACCCGGGTCGGAACTCGTCTTCGAGAGCCTGCGACGGTTGGACTGCAGCCGGAACCTCTCGATCGTCATCGCTTGGATCTACACTCCGGCGCTCGGCGACCGCGCCGAGGAGATCGAGGTGCGCGAACGCTGCGAAAAGCTCGAAGCCCTCATACGGCAGTACCTCTCCGGCCCCGGCTGCGAGACCATCGTGCGGACGGCGCCAGAGTTCGCCACACCCGAAATGACGATCGCCGGCCTCGCGAACGAGCTGCAGGCCGACGCGATCGCGATGTCGACGCGCGGCTATGACGCCGGCCGCCACCTCCTGCTCGGCAGCGTGGCGGACGGGCTGCTGACGCGCTCGCATGTGCCGCTGATCCTGACGCCGGCCTGAACACGCACGAGCCGCGAAGATAAAAGAAAGGGCCCGGATTGCTCCGGGCCCTTCGGCTACGGGCTGCTGCTTGCGCAGCGAAGGCTTAGCCCTGGGTGGTACCGCCAACCTTGATCTGCTTCGGGCGGTTGGCTTCCGCTTTCGGCAGGGTCAAGTGGAGGACGCCGTTCTCGAACTTCGCCTCAGCCCTGTCGGCGTCAACGCCGGTGGGAAGGGTGAAGGAGCGGTGGAAGCTCCCGTAGCGGAGCTCGCGGCGGTAGAAGCGGCGAGCGGGCTTTTCAGCCGTGGTCTCGCCCTCGGTCGTCGCGGAATCACCGGACGGCGTGCCCTCGGTCTTCTCTTCCCGGTGCTCGGCCTTGATCGTCAGGACGTCGTCGTGAACGGTGATCTCGACCTCTTCCGGCTTCACGCCCGGCAGCGACGCCTTGACGTCGATCGCGGCGTCGGTCTCAGAGACCTCGACCGGGACCATGGCGGCGAACTCACGCGCGGACACCAGGCGGCGTCGCGGGCGGGTGAGGCTGTCATCGAAGAACCGGTCCATGGTCAGGCGCAGGTCGGTGAAGGGGTCCCAGCGAACTACGTTGCTCATTTTCTCTTCTCTCCTTGTGATTGGTGCCGGCTCGGCATGTCCGGCTGTTCGTGGTTCTACCCTACCAACCTCCGATTTACGATGTCAACACACTTGATAGTGATTTTATCAAGATTCTCGACTTGTCATTTGACAGCTTATCCGCCGGGGACCTAGAATACCGGCATGGCCAAGGACTTTTACGAGACGCTCGGTGTCAGCCGCACCGCGACGGAGAAAGAAATTCGCTCCGCCTACCGCAAGCTCGCGCGCAAGCATCACCCGGACGTGAACCCGGGCGACAAGGCGTCAGAGGCGCTCTTCAAGGAAATCAACGCCGCGAACGATGTCCTCTCCGACCCCGACAAGCGCAAGAAGTACGACAAGTACGGCGACAACTGGGAGCACGCGGACGAGATCGAGCGCCAGCAGGCAGCCCGCGGACGCGGCGGTCCCGGCGGCTTCTATAGCTACCGCTCCACCGGCGGCGGCCCGAACGTTGAGTTCGGGGACGGCGGCGACCTGGGCGAGCTCTTCGGCGGCATCTTCGGCCGGCGTCAGCAGCGACGCCCGCAGCGGCCCCAGAACACGGAGTCGCAGGTCGAAGTCACGCTCGAAGAGGCGTTCAGCGGCACACTGCGCACCGTCTCCCTGACGGGCGATCACGGTGAGCCGCGTCGCCTCGAGGTACGCATCCCGCCCGGCGTCGACAACGGCTCGCGGGTACGGGTCGCCGGCGAGGGCAACCCCGGCTTCGACGGCCGCCGCGGCGACCTCTTCCTCATTGTTAAGGTGCGTCCCCACGCGCGGTACGAGCGCAGGGGTGACGACCTCCACTTCGAGGTCGACGTGCCTCTGACCACGGCGGTGCTGGGCGGGGAGATCGAGGTCCCGACGATCGACCGCAAGGTGGCGTTGAAGCTGCCCGAGGCGACTCAGAACGGACGCGTGTTCCGGCTCAGCGGCCTCGGCATGTCGAAGCTCTCGACGCCGATGAGCCGCGGCGACCTCTACGCAAGAATCCGCGTCAAGCTTCCCGAGAAGCTGGGCGATGAAGAACGAAAGCTGTTCGAGCAGCTGAAAGTACAAGGACTATGAACAACCGGATCGAAGCAGACGCGATGGACGCCTACTCGGTGGCCGTCGCGGGCGCCGCGGAGCGCGTGGGCCCCGCCGTCATCAAGGTCGAGGTGAGCGGTACGCCGCGCCCTCGCCCTGAGACGAGCCGTGGTCCTCGCGGTCGCAGGCCGGCTCAGCCCACTCCTCGCCCCGACGGCGGTGACGAGCTGCAGTCGACCGGCTCCGGCGTCATCTTCGACTCCCACGGCCGCGCGATCACCAACGCCCACGTCGTGCAGGGCGCAAGCAAGCCGGACGCAATCAGCGCCGTGCTCAGCGACGGACGCCGCTTCCCGGCAGTCGTCGAGTTCGCGGACGCGGCGGAAGACATCGCCGT
>JBFWZE010000011.1:1496-17974 GCA_050185685.1 Dehalococcoidia bacterium | reverse complement strand
AGCTGACGGCTTCCCTGTTCCCTGTTCCGCACGAGATATGAACGAGAACCGCAACAACGAGCACGAAGAGCCCGCCTTCATTATTAGCGTGGCGGCGCGCATGCTGGGCGTCCACGCCCAGACGCTGCGCTACTACGAACGGGCCGGCGTCATCGAGCCGTCGCGTTCATCGGGGCGCATCCGCCTCTACTCCCGCGCCGACATCGAGCGCATCCGCCAGGTGCAGCGCTTGATCGACGAGCTGGGAGTCAACCTCGCCGGCGCCGAGATCATCATCAAGATGAGCAACCGCCTGCGGGAGCTCGAGGCCGAGAACGAGGCGCTGAAGCGAGAAGTACAGCGCTACCGTGACACCCGCCTCCCGGCGAAGAGAGAGAACAACTATGACTAGCTGTCCGGCGGTTTAAGAAGACTCGCAACGCGGCAGTCGCTGGCCGAATCGACGACGTAACGCCGCTGATCCCAGTATTCGGAATGAACAGGTAGGTAACGCAACCATGATGAGACAGGACCGATTCACAGAGCAGGCCCAGGAGGTGCTGCAGACGAGCCAGGAGATGGTCCGTCAGCACCGCCACCCCCAGTGGGACGTCGAGCACGTCTTCCTTGCGATGCTCGACGTGAAGGACAGCTTCGCCCGCCGCATCCTCGACCGGCTCAACGTTCCGGTGGATGACCTGCGCCGCAAGATCGCCGACTACCTCGGCCGCGCCCCCAAGCTCGGCTACGACGTCGTACAGATCTACACGACGCCGCGCATCGTCCGCATGCTCGAGGTCGCGAACGCCGAAGCCGAGCGCCTGAAGGACGAGTTCATCGGCGTCGAACACCTACTGATCGCCATCGCCGACGAGCGCGAGGGCGAATCGGCGAAGGTGCTGCGCGAGTACAGCGTCGACAAGGAGCGCATCTACCGCGGTCTCTCCGAGCTGCGCGGTACCTCCCGCGTCGACAGCCCCCGTGCGGAATCGCACTACCAGGCGCTGGAGAAGTACAGCGTCGACCTCACGGAGCGGGCTGCCCAGGGCAAGCTCGACCCGGTAATCGGCCGCGACGAAGAGATTCAGCGCGTGATGCAGATCCTCAACCGCCGCAGCAAGAACAACCCGGTGATCATCGGTGAGGCCGGCGTCGGTAAGACCGCCGTCGTAGAAGGCCTCGCGCAGAAGATCGAGGCGGGCGACGTTCCTGAGAACCTGCGCGGCAAGCGGCTGCTGGCGCTCGATATGGGCGCCCTCGTCGCCGGCTCGAAGTTCCGCGGTGAGTTCGAGGAGCGCCTGCAGGCGATCATGACTGAGATCCGCAATTCGGAAGGCGACGTCATCCTCTTCATCGATGAGGTGCACCAGGTCGTCGGCGCCGGTGGTGCCGAGGGCGCGATCGACGCCTCGACGATGATGAAGCCGGCGCTTGCTCGCGGTGAGCTGCACGTCATCGGCGCCACCACGCTGGACGAGTACCGCCAGTACATTGAGAAGGACACCGCCCTCGAGCGCCGCTTCGCCCCGGTCTACCTGGACGAGCCCAGCATCGAAGAGACGATCGAGATCCTCAAGGGCCTGCGCCCCCGCTACGAGGCGCACCACAAGGTGAAGATCACGGACGAGGCGCTGGAGGCGGCCGCGAAGCTTTCGAGCCGCTACATCGCCGACCGATTCCTGCCCGACAAGGCGATCGATCTGATCGACGAGTCCGCGTCGAAGCACGTCATCGACCAGCAGTCGATGACGCCGGAGCTGCGCAACCTCAAGCTGCGCCTCGACGAGCTCGACGCGGAGGTCGAAGCCGCAGTCGGCCGCCAGGACTACGAATCGGCCGCAAGGGTTCGTTCTGAGGTCCTGCGGATCAAGGCGGACTACGAGTCGAAGAAGGCTGCGTGGGAAGGCCAGGACAACCACTCGATGGTCGTCACCGAGCGCGACATCGCCGCCCTCATCCACATGATCACCGGCATCCCGGTGTCGCGGATGATGGAGGAAGAGGCGGAGAAGCTGCTGCACATGGAGGAAGCCCTCCACGAGCGGATCATCGGCCAAGACAACGCGATCGTCGCGGTGTCCGACGCGATCCGCCGCGCCCGCAGCGGCCTCAAGGACCCGAAGCGGCCGATCGGCAGCTTCATCTTCCTCGGCCCGACCGGCGTCGGTAAGACGGAGCTGGCCCGCGCTCTCGCCGAGTACATGTTCGACGACGAGGACGCGATGGTCCGGATCGACATGTCGGAGTACGGCGAGCGCCACACGGTCTCGCGCATGATCGGCGCCCCTCCTGGGTACGTCGGCTATGACGAGGCGGGGGGTCTCACCGAGCAGGTCCGGCGCCGCCCCTACAGCGTGGTCCTCTTCGACGAGATCGAAAAGGCCCACCCTGAGGTGCTGAACGTCCTGCTGCAGGTTATGGAAGACGGCCGCCTGACGGACGGCCACGGTCGCACCGTGGACTTCCGCAACACGGTGATCATCATGACCAGCAACCTGGGCACGGCGATCGACACGCGCAACACCTTCGGCTTCAACAGCAGTGAGCGCACAAAGTCTGACGGCGAGCGCGACCAGCTGCACAAGAACGTGGAACGGGCGCTGCAGGGCTTCTTCCGCCCTGAGTTCCTCAACCGCATCGACGAGATCATCATCTTTGAGCCGCTGACGAAGACGGAGCTCCGCCAGATCGTCGACACCATGCTCAAGGAGGTCCAGAGCCGCCTCGAGGAGCGCAACGTGAAGCTCGAGCTCACAGAGGCCGCGAAAGACCAGCTCGCTGAAGAAGGTTACGACCGTATGTACGGTGCGCGGCCGCTACGCCGGACGATCGAGCGCAAGATTGAGAACCAGCTGTCGAAGCGCATCCTCGGCGGTGAGTTCGGCGAGGGCGACACGGTCGTCGTCGACTACGCTGACGGCGGCTACGTCTTCAGCAAGTCGGTGGTCGCGGAGCCTGTGAGCAGCTCGGTGTAACCTCACCCCCCAACCCCCTCTCCGACTTCGGTGAGGGGGAGCAAGCTCGAAAGGGCCGTCCTTCTCCGGAAGGGCGGCCCTTATTGTTTATCAGTGAGGCGAGGGTGCGCGTACTTCCCCTCCCCCCGCTGGGAGAGGGCCTGCAAGCGGAGCGACTCGGGGTGAGGGCGTTCCCGCAGCCAGCAATTCGCATGCGTACCTGTTGGTGGTAGGATCATCTCATGGAACTCGTAGCTGCGCTTGCGCTGTGCCTCTATGTTCCATTCGTCTTCGCGACGGCGCTCCTGCTGCGTCGTCGTGCGCCATCGCGCAGCGCATGGATCGCCGTCCTACCCGCCCTCAACATCCTGGCGCTGGCCGACCTCACGGGCATCACGCATTCGCATCGCTTCGATGCGGTAACTGACCACGACACCAGTGGCGAGCTCAACCGCAACGCCGCCCGCAACAGCGCCCTGAAGCCGCCACTGTGAGCGCCGATGATTGAGCTGCTTGTCGTCCTGCTGATCCTGTACGCGCTCACCGTCCTCGTGAGCTGGGGCATGATCAAGCTGATCTTCGACGACATCCCCGCGAAGGTCGCGCTGATCCCGGTGCTCAACCTCATCGTGCCGTTCATCGACCGTGAACGAGGCCGCATCATGCGTCAGACCGGCCGTCCCGCTGTACGGACGCCTCAGCAGGAGCTCGAGCGCGAACGGTACCGCCACCACGGTCCCTTCCCCTGGTCGCGCTAGCACTCCGCGCCTGAGCTGACACGTAAAGCTGGCACGCCGGTGCGATGAAAATTTCTGTCTCTCACGCGCACTGATTGACACATATCTGCACCCTCCCTATCATCCGCGCCGAACGACCTGGGGAGGCACGCATCTCATGAGCGATCCGGTAGTCACGACGACCCACGGCCCCGTCCGCGGCACGAACGAGGGCGGCGTCAACGTCTTCAAGGGCGTGCGCTACGGCGCGGACACCGGCGGCGCCAACCGCTTCCTCCCGCCAAAGGCGCCTGAGTCCTGGACCGAGGTCCTCGACGCGAAGGAGTACGGCAGCGCGGCGCCCCAGCCGGTCGGCGGCTCGCCGTTTCGTAACCACCCGGAGCTCTCGCAGATCGTCCCGGCGCGGCCCCTCGCGGCGCTGAACGAGGACTGCCTCTTCCTCAACGTCTGGTCCCACGGCCTCGGGGATGGTGGCAAGCGTCCGGTCATGGTCTGGCTCCACGGCGGCGGCTGGACGGCGGGCTCAGGCGGCAGCCCCGTCAATGACGGCTGTGCGCTCGCGAACCGCGGCGACGTCGTCGTCGTCACCGTGAACCACCGCCTCAGTGTCCTTGGCTACCTCTATCTCGCCGACGTGCTCGGCGACGACTACGCCCGCTCCGGCTGCGCAGGCCTCGCCGACATGGTGCTGGCGCTCGAGTGGGTCCGCGACAACATCGAAGCCTTCGGCGGCGACCCCGGCAACGTCACGATCTTCGGTGAGTCCGGCGGCGGCGTGAAAGTGCACTCCCTCCTCGCAACGCCGTCCGCGAAGGGCCTCTTCCACCGCGCCGTCATCCAGAGCGGCTCCGCGCAGCACTGGGCGACAATCGAAGAAGCCGGCCGCCTGACCACGGCGATGCTCGAGGAGCTCGGCCTCGACGCAGACCACGCACGGGAGATCCTCGACGTGCCGTGGGAGCAGCTAATCAAGGCACAGGGCGCGGTGATGCGGCGCAACCGGGGCAGCGGCGGGCTCACCGGCACGATGGCCGAGGGCGACTACGGCGTCATGCCGGTCGTCGATGGCATCGACCTGCCGGAGGACCCGGCGGCCGCGATCGCAAACGGTGCAGGCAGCGACATCCCCCTGCTCATCGGCAGCAACAAGGACGAGGCGGGGTACTTTATCACCAACACCGCCGACTTCCAGGGCCTCACCGAAGAGGAGCTACGCAGCCGCGTCCAGATCGTCCTGAAAGACGAAGCCGACGACCTGATCGCGACGTACCGCGCTGAGCATCCCGAAGCCTCGCCCGCCGACCTCCTCATGGCGATCGGCAGCGGTGTCGAGCACAAGCGCGTGCGTCTCGTCGCGGCGAATAAGGCGTCTGCCGATGGAGCTGCCCCCGTCTTCGCGTACATGTTTACGTGGGAGACACCGATCGGCGGTGGAATCCTGAGGTCGCCTCACACGATCGAGATCCCCTTCGTCTTCGACAACGTGGACGCGACACCGCTCACCGGCGACGGCGAAGACCGCTACAAAATCGCCGCGACGATGAGCAGCACGTGGATCGCCTTCGCCCGCACCGGCGACCCGAACCACGAAGGACTGCCCCAATGGCCGGCGTTCAGCGCCGAAGAGCCTGCGATGATGATCCTGGACTTCGAGCCGCGCCTGGAGGCCAGCAACCTCTCGACGGAGATGGCGGCATGGGACCCAGTGGCGGACAGAATTCGTCACTAATACAGCGACTTGGTGAGCTGACCTTTCAGCAAATCACCATCGTCCGATATTTTTGTAACCTCACCAGTAATTGCTGTGTTATCTACGATCGTTGCAACGTGAATTCGCATTACGCAACTTTATGTCTCAAAAGCGAGCTCTTGTCACGTGCACGCAATCTTCCCGTAACGTAAGCAGTCAGGAAGCCTTGCCTTTTCGTAAGGCCGCCAGCAAGTAAGCTGCACAAGGTTTGTCGCTGCCTTCACAGGCCGGCAACAGAACGGACTTCTGGTTTACCAGCCACAAAGGAATAAAAAAGGCGTCCAGTGGATGGCACCACTGGACGCCCAGGCAACGGGAGAGCGTACCTGCCCGCTGCACCAATTGGGATTCTAGTTATGGTTGCTAGATCGCGTCAATTCGCGTGTCTAACGTGACCTGACTTTCGCGCAATTCTCCCACATCGGTTCTTACGCGCTCCCGTTGCCGCCCTTTCGTCGCGGTCGCACCTGCCGTGCGTCCACCGCGAAGGGAACTCTTTGCCCAGGAGCAGAGCATGCGCGTAGGACTCACCGTAGCAGCAATCGTTTTCGTGCTTTCCAGCAGCGCCTCGATCGTCGCCTTCAGCGAAAAGGACGGCGGCGGTTCAGCAAAGACCGCCACGACATCGTCCCCTGTCGCGACGAGCAAGCAGCCGGTCCAACAACCGGCGGCCGCACCGGACGAGAACGGCTGCGTCACCGAGACCGAATCCGGCCCCGGCTTCAACCGCAGCGTCGTCCGCTGCAAGCAGGAAGCGACGACCGCACCTCAGTCGTCCGCCGACCCGCCGAACGCCCCGCAGGCGCCGGCCGAGTCACCAGAACCCGTCCTGCCTGCAGTTCCTACCCTGCCGCCCACCGAGGCAGCGCCGCCGGCTGACGCCGCACCTCAACAGACCACTCCCGGCGATGCCGACCCCGCATGCGTCACCGAAGAAGCATCCGGTGACGGCTGGGACCGCACCACTGTCCGATGTAACCGCCGGTCGGAAACCGCCGGTGGCAGTACATCGAGCAGCTCGGTGACGACCAGCAGCAGCGTCAGCATCACCAGCTCGACTTCAAACGGCACCCCCTGAACACGGCCCGGCCAAGCCGTCGGGTGCCCGGGACAGAGAGGAGGCAGTCGCCAATGAAGTCATGACCGATCCAGACCCTGATCCATGCCAACCAACTTCAGAAATGATTCGAAATAGAGAAAAGGATTCAACCCCGATGAAATCAATCCTTCGCATCGCCGCAGCCGCGGGAATCTCCTTCCTGGCAGCCGCCACCCTGGCATCCGCCGCTTCGGCAGACGTCCGCGGCAACGAGAACACCTCGAGCCAGACCGGCACGAACACCTCGGTCTCCAGCCAGACCAGCGCGGCGATCAGCGGCAACGCTACCTCCGCCGATGACGGCGTCGCCACCAGCGGCGCTGCGGCCGTCCAGTCGGTCTTCAACGGCACCCAGGCCCTGAACTTCGCCTCGTACATCCAGGGCGACTTCGGCGCCGGCGTCGACATCGACGACAACACCAACGAGTCGAGCCAGACGGCGACCAACGGCGTTGAGAACACGCAGGAGAACGCTGCAGCTTCCGGCACCGCCGACGCCTCTGACGGTGGCACGAGCACGACCGGCGACGCCGCGTCGATCCTCGGCAACACCCAGAATCAGGCCCAGAGCCTTCTCGCTCAGATCCAGAGCGCCTTCCAGGCCGCTGCTGAGGAAGAAGCGGCTCCGTAAGTACTCGTGGACTCAGCCAGACTCGGCCGCATACATCCCGGCCGGGCATGAGCTGAATCCGCTCTGAAGCGAGGTGGGCCTGGATTCCTTTAGATCCGGCCCGCCTCGCACTTCACCCGAAGGAGGTGGGTATGCATTCAAAAGCGTCGAGACTCAGCCCGCGCACCATTGGCGGCTCGCTCGCCGCGCTGGCCGTACTCGTCGCCCTTGCGCTGCCGGGGAGCGCCTGGGCCGACCAGACCGAGACCAGCACGAAGACGATCAATGGCACCGTGACGGAGATCGCGGGCGATGCCACGGGGAGCGGCGCAATCGCAGGTCCGGCCACGGCGATCAACACGCCGATCGTCATTCAGCAGAACATCCAGGTCGACACGACCGGGAATGCAAATAACGACCAGACTGCGACGAATGACGCAACGGTGAGCCAGGACACCGCCGCAGGTTCCGGTACGGCAACCGCCTCGAACGGAGGCACCGCCAGTACCGGTGCGGCAACCGCGACGTCGACGGTGCTGATCCTGCAGCTCAACATCCAGGTCATCACCGGTTTCGTCCCGGAGGCCGGCGTGAGCCAGACCGCCAGCAACGACGCGGACGTCCATCAGACAACCGTCGCCGGCAGCGGTATCGCGAGCGGCGATGGCAGCGGCAGCACGGCCAGCAGTGGCAGTGCAACCGCAAGCAACTCAGCCTACATCGGGCAGATCAACGTGCAGATCTACTCCGGCAGCTACGGCGGCGTCGCCGACACCGCCGGTCAGATCACGCAGGACGCCATGAACGGCGCTACCGTCGCCCAGACCACTGCCGCAGGCACGGGCACGGCGACCGCCACAGACGGCGGCGAAGCCACCACCGGCGACGCTGCGGTCAGGGACCAGTACACCGTGAGTCAGCTCACCTGGCAGTACTACCACTAAGACAACCTTTGTTGACCCGCAAGAACGGCCGCCCCTGAGGGACGGCCGTTCTTGTGTCCTCGCATTTTCGCGCGCCGATACATCCACCGGGGCGCGCAGTTCGTTTAGTAGGTGTGACGTCACAAGCATCGTTTTAGACCCAGCAATTCTCGAGCGAGAAAGGCAGTCAAAATGAACGCGTCACACAGGCTCCTGATCACCCTCCTCTTTGCAGCGGTTCTAACAAGCGCTGCCTGCGGCTCCAACAGCGCCCAAGATGGTGCGTCCAGTTCCGGCGCTTCTCCGGCGAATAGCACCGGCGCTCCGGCCGCGCCTGACAACACAACCTCCACCCAGCCCTCAACCACGGCTCCCGCCGACCTGTCTTTCAGCGCGCTGAAGGTCATCCAGACCGCACGCCTCGAGATCTCGGTCGATAGCGTGGTGGCCGCCTATGGGCGAGTGACCGACGCCGCACGCATGCTGGGAGGCTACGTGGGACGCGCCGAGGTACGGCAGCAGGACGGCAACCCATTCGCCAGCATTCAGCTCCGCGTCCCGGCGCCCCGGCACGAAGAGATGCTCACGTCGATCAAAGCACTGCCCGGTGCGAGGCTGGACAACGAAAGCATCAGCTCGAAAGAGATCTCCGGTGAATACACCGACCTCGAATCGCGCATTCGCAATCTGGAACGCACCGAGGCGCAGTATCAGCAGTTCCTCACCCAGGCCAAGACGATCGATGAGGTCCTCAATGTGAGCGGCCGCCTGCAGTCCACCCGTGACGAAATCGAACGCGCTCGTGGGCGCCTCGCCCTCTACGACAGCCAGGTCGAGTACACCTCGATCGAGCTCCAGATTGCGACGCTTGTGCCTCCCGTTGCTGCGTCCGAACCGCCGACGTCCGAACGCGCGACGCCTGCCCGAGTCCTCGCGAGCGGCTGGGAGACAACGAAAGACCTCGCGCGGCTGACAGTCGTAGCACTAACGGCCTCGCTCTTCGTGATCGCCTGGCTGCTGCCGCTTTGTGCGGTGCTTCTTCTCTCCGTCCGCCTCTACCGCCGCTTCGCCCCTGTCGTCACGCGGCTCCTGCAGTAGCGGCGCCGCGTACACTGGAGGTATGGCAGACCTCCTCTCTCTCGTCGGCCGCACCCCCCTCGTCGAGCTCAAAGCATGCTCGCCGAAGCCGGGGGTGCGGCTATTCGCCAAGCTCGAGGGTCAGAACCCCACCGGCTCGATCAAGGACCGCATCGTCGCCTTCATGCTTCAGCGCGCCCTGGCAGATGGCCGCCTCAAGCCGGGGCAGGAGCTGGTCGAGGCAACCACCGGCAACACCGGCATCTCGCTGGCGATGGCGGGCGGGCGCCTCGGTCACCCGGTACGCGCCGTCGTGCCGGAGAGCGTCTTCCCCGACCTCGTCCAGGCACTGAAGGCCTACGGCGCTGAGGTCGAGTGGGTACCGCCGAACCTCGGGATCAAGAGCGCGATCGACGTCGCGAAGGACATCGTTCGCCGGGACGATGCCTTCCTGCTCGACCAGTTCGCCTCCGCCAACAACCCGCTGACGCACTACGAGACCACCGGCGTCGAGATCCTCGAGCAGTGCCCGGACGTCGATATGCTCGTGGCGGGCATCGGCACCGGCGGCACGATCATGGGCATCGGCCGGCGCCTGCGCGAGCACAACCCGGCGACGCAGCTGATCGCCGCCGAGCCGCACACCGGCAACCACCTTCAAGGCCTTCGCAGCATGGACGACGGCTACGTGCCGCCGATCCTCGACGTCGCCAGCCTCGACGCAAAGATCCTCGTTACCGCCGCCAGCGCCTTCCGGGCGGCACGCGAGCTCCTCGCGCGGGAGGGCATCCTCGCCGGCCTCTCCTCGGGTGCCGTCCTCCACGCCGCCCTCCGCTGGGCACAGCGCATCGACCGCGGCACGATGGTGCTGATCTTCGCGGACTCGGGCTGGAAGTACCTCGGCTCCCCCGCCTTCAAGCTCGACGAGCCGCTACCGGAGGACGAGGACTCCCTCGACGACATCCTCTGGTGGTAAGGCCTGCTACACTCCTGCCCATGCATCCCGGTGAGATTCTTCGCGAAGAGTTCCTGGCGCCCCTCGGTCTTTCGGCAGGGACGGTCGCCCGTGCCATCCATGTTCCGCGCACGCGTATCAAGCGCCTGTTCAATGAGCAGGTCAACCTGACACTCAATACGGCGCTCAGGTTGGCGCGATACTTTGTGACAACTCCGCAGTTTTGGCTCATCATCCAGAACGAGTACGCCATCGACCGCATGAGTCCTGGCCTGCGCGACGAGCTCCAGCGAATCCAGCCGTTCAGCAGCTAGTCGTCCCCCAACCGCATCGACCTAGAGCCTCTCGTGGTGCGCCTTCACCCGAAGCGCTTCGCCTCACAGCGCTCCTGCGGCTAGCCCTCTCCGCCAGCCCAGCATGCCCCACGCCGGAAGTGCTACGTTAGATATGCGTCTGGCTCGGAGCCCGGCCGGTTCATTCGCCGATTGGAGTTTGAACTATGGCTACAACATGGGAGTATCGGGTCGTTTACGTAGACCCTCGCGGGAGAATCTCCAGTGAGGGAGTCGAGTTTGTCCGGCAGAGTGGTGAGAACCGCACCGCCTTCATGCGCCGGTACCTGGACACCCTGGGTGCCGAGGGCTGGGAAGTGGTGGGGGTTCACCCGCTGATTCGGACCGAAAGCAGCTACACCTTCCTCAAGCGGCCAAAAGCGGAAGCCGCGGCCTGACGAGGCGGGTGGTTTAGCAGCAACGCCCTACTCGAGGGCACAATCTACGGTCTTGACCGGATAGCTGGCGTTTGACGGCCGGCTCCGGCCAGGCGTAAGTAGCTGTCAGCGATCAGCAGTCAGCTATCAGAACGATTCGAGAGGCCGTCCCTCCAGTGGGACGGCCTCTCTGCGTTCTTACTCTGCCGGCGTCTCCTCGACTGCAGGAGACACTTCTTCCTCAATCACCGCGGGCGGCGGAGGCGGCGGATTGCCGATGTCGTTGAAGTAGAGGTCATCACCCCCGCCGCCGATGACGAGGTCGTCACCGGGGCCGCCGACGAGGCAGTCGTCACCCTCGAGGCCGTTGATCTCGTCGTTGCCGCCGAGGCCGAGGATGACGTCTCGGCCTTCGGTGCCGGTGAGGACGTTGTCGTCATCGTCGCCGATGATCACGTTCTCGTAGGCGGCCGCGTCGCACCCGGACTCGTAGATCGTCATCGTGCAGATGATCGACTCACCGTTGAGCACAGGCATCTCGGCAAGCGTGTGGCCCGTCCACCAGCGGATGACGTGGTCGAGGTCGTTGCGGCACTCCCATGACGTCACGGTGCCCTGCAGGTAGTAGCCTTCGCCGTCGGTGCGCGAGATCGTCTGGTAGCCGGGTGTGACGCGCAGCTTGCCGGTCGACCCGCCGCCGACCAGGTTATCAGCCTTCACCTCACCGTTGACGATGACGTCGAAGGCCTGCTCCCACCAGTCCGGCACGACAACCACGTTGACCTGGAGGCTGCCGCTGCACTTGCCGGTCTCGCGGCTCGCGATCAGCGTCTCGACTTCGGTCCGCGAGAGACCGCGGTTGTAGAGCTCGATCTCGTCGAGCTGGCCTTTGAAGTGCGAGTCGCCGTCCTTCGCGCCGAAGAAGAGGTCGGACTCGCTCGGCGCGATGCTGCCGCGGTCGAACAGCGTCGTCTCGGCGTACGGCGTTCCATCGACAGCGATCGTGAGATCGCCGTAGACCTCGTCGAACGTGACGCTGAGATAGACCCAGCGCTTCATCGGGAAGTAGTTGTCCTCGGACGTGAGGAACGTCTCCCTGTCGCCGACCTGGTCGAGGTGGAGGTAGAGCTGCGGTCCGCCGAAGTTTCGGATGCCGAGCTCGAACGAACCGGCCTTCGACGCGATCACAGAAACGAGATCGGAGTCGGTGAAGCCCTCCCAGTAAACCCACGCATTGAGGGACAGGCCGCCGACAACATCGAGACTGTCGGAATCGGCGACTTTAACGTAGTCGTCTTTGCCGTCGAACGTGAACCCTCCCCTCGCAAGGGCGGGTGCTATCGATGCGCCGTTGTAGCGCAGGCCGGCGTTGGAGCCGATGATGTCGTCTGCATCGAAGTCGCCGGGCCACCAGCTGACCAGGCCGTCGAAGTTATCCACACACGCAGGCGGCTCAGCCGCAAACACGTGCTTTTCCCGATTTTGTGCCAGCTCACTGGCAAACAAGACCATCGCAATGCCGAAAGCGGCGAATACGATCCCTGGCTTCATCTTGACTCCTCTCGAATTCGTCAGAGAAACGAGGCCTGAGTGTATCGTCCTTAAATCCGTATAGTCAAACGAAATATCAGGGTATTTCCTTACGTAATTTCTCGGGTTCTCCCTGACAGCAGAAGAGGCCGCCCATTCGGACGGCCCCTTCTTGACACGAGTGTCTGTTCTAGAAAACGATAGTTCTACCGCAGTGTTATAGAGCCTTGTTAAAGAGTGCTCAACTGCCGCTTCAGCAACTCTTACTTTGCATTCAGCGCAGCGGCCACCGTTGCGAGGTCCTTGTCGCCGCGGCCCGACAACGAGACCAGGATGATCTCGTCCTTGCTCAGCTTGGGTGCGAGCTTCTCCACGTAGGCAATGGCGTGCGACGATTCCAGCGCCGGGATAATGCCCTCGCTCTCACTGAGCAGCTGGAACGCCGCCAGCGCCTCATCGTCGGTAATCGAGTCGTACTGGGCGCGCTCGCTCTGCTTGAGATAGGAGTGCTCCGGACCGACGCCCGGGTAGTCGAGACCGGCGCTGATGCTGTGCGTCTCGATGACCTGGCCGTGGCTGTCTTGCAGCAGGTACGAGTAGGAGCCGTGCAGCACGCCCGGACGGCCGGCGCTGATCGTCGCGGCGTGGTGCCCCGTGTCGATTCCCGCGCCTGCTGCCTCGACGCCGATCAGCCGCACCGACGTGTCGTCGATGAACTCATGGAAGAGGCCGATCGAGTTGCTGCCGCCGCCAACGCAGGCAACCGCGTAGTCGGGCAGCCGCCCCTCACGTTCGAGGAGCTGGGCTTTCGACTCGCGCCCGATGACGGACTGGAAGTCGCGCACGATCGCCGGGAAAGGATGCGGTCCAACGGCGCTGCCGATCAGGTAGTGCGTGGTCTGCACGTTGGTCACCCAGTCGCGCATTGCCTCGTTGATCGCGTCCTTCAGCGTCTTGCTGCCGGTGCTGACGCCGCGGACCTCGGCGCCGAGCAGACGCATGCGCAGCACGTTCGGCGCCTGGCGCTCCATGTCGACTTCGCCCATGTACACGACGCACTCGAGGCCCAGCTTGGCGCAGACGGTGGCAGTCGCGACGCCGTGCTGACCGGCGCCGGTCTCGGCGATGACGCGCTGCTTGCCGAGGCGCCTCGTCAGGAGGCCCTGCCCGATCGCGTTGTTAATCTTGTGAGCGCCGGTGTGGGCAAGATCCTCGCGCTTGAGGTAGATTTTTGCGCCGCCAAGCCGATTTGTAAGGTTTTCGGCGTAGTAGAGCGCCGTAGGCCGTCCGACGAAGTCACGCATCAAGCCTGCTAGCTCCGCGGCGAACGCAGGGTCTGCCTTCGCCGCCTCATACGCCGTCTCCAACTCATCGAGGGCGGTCATCAGGGTCTCCGGCGCATAGCGGCCGCCGAAGTCGCCGTAGCGCCCATGTTCGTCAGGCAGGTTCATCGTTGTGTCTCCTTCGGGAGGTGATTGAGTGGGTTGGAGGTTGCATGAGAGGCGTCATTCGTACGCCGCCCCTGCGTTATGGGCATCACGCGCTCTTGGCGGCGCGGACGAAGGCGCGGATCTTTTCGAGGTCTTTGACGCCGTCGGTCTCGGTGCCGCTGGAAACGTCGACCGCCCAGGGACGCACGCGCGTGATCGCCTCGGCAACGTTGCCCGGGTTGAGGCCGCCGGCGAGCCAGATCGGCATCGACTTCGCCACGGCCGCGGCGACGTTCCAGTCGAACGAGATGCCGCTGCCGCCCGAAACGCCGGTGCCGCCGCTTTCGAGGAACACGGCGATGGCGCTGCCGGTCTCGATCCGGCTGATAACGGCAGCTTCGTCGTCGCCGGGCGCGACGTGGACGACCTTGATGACCTGGCGGTTGGCGAGCAGGACGTTGCCCCAGGGCTCGCCGCCGTGGAGCTGGATCAGGTCGATGCCGCACTCGTCGACGATTTCGTTAATCTCGTCGGGGTCATTCTTCGCGAAAACGCCCACGGTCAGGGGCCTTTTGCGCTCGAGCAGTCGGTCCAGTGCCGAAGCGCCATGCTCGTACCAGGAGCGCGGGTCTTTCGCGTCCGTACGAAAGAGCGAGGGCGGGTCGCGCTGCTCCAGCTCCGCCAGCGGCGTTCCGAGCGCGCGGACGATCTCTGCAGCGTCCTCTGGCTCAACGCGGCGGCGGCTCTCCGGCGCGAACATGATGCCGACGAAGTCTGCACCCGCCTCGGCAGCAACAAGTGCATGCTCAACGGTGCGGCAGCCGCAGATCTTGACGCGGGTCATCCGCGCAGCTCCGCCATCTTTGCGGCGATGTCCGGCGCGGTCATGAACGCCTCACCGACGAGGATTGCTCGTGTCCCGGCGGCGTGCAGGCGCTCGACGTCGGCGTGGGTATTGACGCCGCTTTCGCCAACCACGATTGCGTTGGGCGGCAGCAGCGGCCGAATGCGCTCCGTCACGCCGAGATCGACCTTGAAGGTGTGGAGGTCGCGGTTGTTCACGCCGAGCAGCGTTGCACCAGACTGCACCGCCCGCTCCGCCTCCGCCTCGTTGTGCACCTCGACGAGGGCGTCAAGGCCGAGCGCGTTAGCCTGGGCGATGAGGTCCTTGAGCAAGGGCAGCTCGAGAAGCGCAACGATCAGCAGGACGTTGTCGGCGCCGTACGCGCGGGCCTGGACGAGCTCATAGGGCTCAACGAGGAAGTCTTTGCGGAGGACGGAGGGCCGTTCGCCGGGCAGCAGCTCGGTGAGCAGCGTGCGCACGTCGCGCATCCACTCGAGGCTGCCGAGAAAGTAGTTCTCCTCCGTTAGCACGGAGATACCGGCAGCGCCGCCGAGGGCATAGTCCTTCGCGACGCGGCGGTGGTCGAGGTCCGGGGCCAGCAGCCCCTTGCTCGGTGATGCCTTCTTGATCTCTGCGATGATCTGCACCGAGGCATCGACAGGCGCATTGCCGCGCGGCGTCGTGATCGCGCTGGTCAGGCCCCACTGCGGGTCAAAGTCAACGAAACGGCCGCGCAGATCCGCCTCGGACTCACTGCGTTTGCGGGCTTCGACGCCTTCTCGCCGCTCGAGGACGATCTTGTCGAGGATACTGCCGGTGTCCGTGACGCCGTGGATCGAGGTCATGAGGCGAATCCCTTGCTCATCGAAACGTACTCCTCCATCACCCGGGCAGCGGCACCGGAATCGATTGCTTCTGCAGCCTTCGCGACGCCCTCCCGCAGGTCGCCGACCAGGCCACCCGCGAGCAGGCCGGCCGAAGCGTTCAGCAGAACGACGTCGCGCACCGGCCCCGTTTCACCGCCGAGGACAGCACGCATCGTAACGGCGTTCTCCGCGGCGGTTCCCGTCTTCAAGGCTGCCAGCGGCGCGCGCGGCAGACCGGCGTCTTCAGGCGTGATCTGGTAGTGGTGAACGATGCCATCACGAATGTCGTAGACCTGGGTCGGGGCGCTCAGCGAGACCTCGTCGAGGCCGTCATCGCCGTGGACGACGAAGCAGCGCGCCGTGCCAATACGGCTCAGTACCTCGGCGATCTTCGGCGCCGCCACTGCATCGCCGACGCCGAGGAGCTGATGTCCAGCCCGCGCCGGATTCGTCAGCGGCGCGACGATGTTGAAGATCGTGCGAATGCCGATCTCACGCCGCGTCGGGCCGACGTAGCGCATCGCCGGGTGAAACGCCTGCGCGAAGAGGAAACCGAAGCCGGTCTTCTCGATGCACGCGCCCGCCTGCTCCGGTGTCAGCTCGATCTTCGCGCCGAGGGCTTCGAGCACGTCCGCACTGCCGCTGACCGAGGTCGCGCCCCGATTGCCGTGCTTTGCGACCTTGAGGCCGGCGCCGGCAGCCACGAACGCGGCAGCGGTCGAAATATTGAAAGGATCGAAGCTGCCGCCGCCGGTACTACAGGTGTCGAGAAGCGGCCCCTCGATATCGACGTGCAGCGACTTCTCCCGCATCACCCGGGCCATGCCGGCGATCTCATCCACCGCCTCGCCCTTGATGTGGATCGCAGTCAGCAGCGCCGCGACCTGCGAGGGCGTCGCCTCGCCGGTCATCATCTCCTCAACGGCGGCGATCGTCTCCTCTTCCGTGAGGTCATGCCCTGCGGCGGTCTTCGCGATTGCTTCTCGGATCATCAGCTCACCCCTGCCTGCTGCTT
>JBFWZE010000011.1:0-1396 GCA_050185685.1 Dehalococcoidia bacterium | reverse complement strand
GAGGGCGTCGCCTCGCCGGTCATCATCTCCTCAACGGCGGCGATCGTCTCCTCTTCCGTGAGGTCATGCCCTGCGGCGGTCTTCGCGATTGCTTCTCGGATCATCAGCTCACCCCTGCCTGCTGCTTCATCTTAAGGAAGTTCGCAAGCAGCTGTTTGCCCGGCTTCGTCATGATCGACTCCGGATGGAACTGGATGCCTTCCATGACGTATTCGCGGTGGCGGATGCCCATGATGATGCCCGACTCCGATGTGGCGCTGACTTCCAGCACGTCCGGCACCGTCTCCGGCATGATCGCGAGCGAGTGGTAGCGCACCGCCTCGAAGTCCTGGGGCAGGCCCTCGAACACGCCGCGGTTGTCGTGGTGGATCTTGCTCATCTTGCCGTGCTTGATCTCGCCGGCCCCGGCCACCGTCGCGCCGTACGCCTCGCCCATGCACTGGTGCCCAAGACAGACGCCGAGGATCGGCAGCTTGCCGCCGAAGCGCAGGATCGTCTCGACGCTGATGCCCGCCTCCTTCGGCGTGCAGGGCCCGGGTGAGACGACGATGCGCTCCGGGTTCATCAAGGCGATGTCGTCCGTCGTGATCTTGTCGTTGCGAAAGACCTCGACCTCCTGGCCCAGCTCGCAGAGGTACTGGTAGAGGTTGTAGGTGAAGCTGTCGTAGTTATCGATAAGCAGAAGCATCTGTCGTTCTCCGTTAGATGGTCGAGCCGGCCGCCGGTTCCTCGTCGTCGCTACGCCAATGACGTTTGCCGCCGAGCATCTCCGCCAGCGCCTCAGGAATCGGTGATGGCAGGTCGGCGGGCAGACACCAGCGCGCCTCCGCGTACGGGCCGGATTCGCGATAGTGCAGGTGTCCTTCGAACGAGACTGCTTTGAACACCGTGACCGCGTAGCTCGTCTCGCGCTCCGTCAGGTAGAAGGTGTCGATGAACTCCTCGGCGCCGACTCTGACGTCGAGCTCCTCGCGGCCGAAGCGCTGCACCGTTTCCGATGCCGACTCTTCGATCTCCATGATGTCGCCCGGCAGCACCCACTGTCCCGCGAAGGGCGGCTCATCGTTCTTACGGCGGGTCAGGAGCACCGCGCCCTCCTGCTCGAACAGCAGCCAGATCAGCACTTTCTCGCTCATGAGGCAGCTTCGCTCAGTGTCTTGGTGACGATTTGCAGCATCGGCTCGAAGCCCGATTTCTCCCAGAAGTGACGACCGACGGCGTTGTCTGTGTGGACGCTGAGGCGCAGCAGGTCGATGCCTTTGCCGGTGCACCACGCTTCCGTCCGCTGCAGCAGCGCCTGCGCCAGGCCGCTGCCGCGCTGCTCCGGCTCGACATAGGTGTCTTCGATGAAGCCGTAGGCCTCGTCGTAGATGCCGGAGGTGCGGTTGATCCGGGC
>JBFWZE010000010.1:17446-41062 GCA_050185685.1 Dehalococcoidia bacterium | reverse complement strand
GCCGGCCGCGGCTTCACGACCCGCATCGCCTTCGGTGCGGGTGGCGCCATCCATGAGTCAAACTGCGACTTCTGCGGCTCCTGCATCGATGCCTGCCCCACAGCAACGCTGCTCGAGAAGCCGAACAAGTGGATCGCCAAGACGGAAGAGTGGGTCTCCACCACCTGCAATAACTGCAGCGTCGGCTGCACGATCAGCATGGGCGTCCGCAACGGCAAGGTGGTCATGGTCAAGCCCGACCGCCTCAACCCCGTCAGCGACGACCAGATCTGCGTCCGCGGCCGCTTCCACTACGACGCCCTCAAGCCGCGCGAACGCCTGACCCGCCACCTCGTCCGCGAGAACGGCATCCAGGCGCCCAGCACCTTCGACGCTGCCATCGACGCCGCGGCGACTCAGCTCGCTGCCGTCATCAAGAACCACGGCCCGCAAAGTGTCGGCTTCCTCGCTGCTCCCTGGGGCACGAACGAAGAGGCATACGCCCTGCAGCGGCTCGCCCGC
The DNA here is from genome assembly GCA_050185685.1 of Dehalococcoidia bacterium. Lineage (GTDB taxonomy): Bacteria > Chloroflexota > Dehalococcoidia > DSTF01 > WHTK01 > WHTK01. The sequence goes on along the minus strand of JBFWZE010000010.1, from coordinate 40,561 downwards.
GGCCTGGTCGGCAGCGAAAGCGTCGACTCGACCGCCGGCCCGCTGAATCGGGCAGTGAGCTCCGCTCTCACCGGCGCCTTCGGGACCGACCACCTGCCCGCAAGCCTCGAAGACATCGCGACCGCGAACACGATCGTCGTGATCGCCGACGACCTCGAGTCCAGCCACAACGTTGCGGCGCTCCGGGTCAAGGACGCGGTCGTCAAGAACAACGCGCGCCTCGTCGTCGTGACTTCCCACTACAGCGAGGTCTGCGACTTCATCGCGCCGCCGCCGTCCGGCTCGATCATGCCGTCGCCCCAGCGGGTGCACTCTGCTGCTCCCACGGGCGAGTGGCTGAGGCCCCAGGCTGGCGGCGAGCTGGCGACCCTGGTTGCGCTCCAGAACGCGGTAAGCGGCAGCGGCGACACCACCGCCCCCGGCATCGACGCCGCGGTGCTGCAGAACGCGGCGAGCATCCTCAAGAACACCGGTGACGGCAAACTCGCCGTCATCTTCGCCCCCAGCCCGGCATCGCCATCGCTGGCCCACGAAGGCGCAAAGGCGGCCGCAAACCTGGCGATTCTCGTCAAGGGTGACGCAGCTGCTGCCGCCCTGCACGTCCTGCCTGCGACCGGCAACGCCAACGGCATCGCCGACATGGGCGCCACGCCGGGCAACGGCGGTAAGACGGTCAGTGAGATGGTCGCGGGAGGCGTCAAGGCGCTGGTCATCGCCGGCGACAACCCGGTCATGCACCTGCCGAACCAGGACGCAACGATTGCCGCCCTCGAGGCCCTCGACGCCCTCATCGTCATCGACTCGTTGCCTACCGATACCGCGAAGCTGGCCACGGTCGCCTTCGCCGACCTGCCGGCCTATGGCAAGGACGGCACCTTCACGACGGCCGACCACCGCATCGTCGAGCTGACCCGCGGCGAGACGGCGACCGGCGACCAGCGCGACGCCCTCGAGGTCATCGACGCCCTTGGCGCCGCCCTCGCATCGAAGCTGGGCAAGTCATACCTGGGCCCCGGAATAGACGCCGACAGCATCATGCGCGACGCCGCGGCATCGGTTAGCGGCTATGAAAGCGCCGTCCCCGGCAGGCGCCAGTCCGGCCGTACCCGCACCGTCTCCGACAGCGTGCCTGCTGGCCTCCTGCAGGACGTTACGGCACCGGCGCTGCCCGCCAGCAACGGCCACCTCCTGCTGACTTCGAACCGCACGCTCTACACGAGCCTCGACGGTGCGTCGATCCACAGCGAAGAGGCCGACAAGCTGCACCGCGAGGAGTTCCTCGAGATCAACCCTGCAGACGCCGCCAACCTGCGCATCCAGCAGAACCACCCGGTCTACGTCTCGAACGGCTCGACCGAGCTTCTGCTCTCCGCCGCCCTGACCGACGCGGTCGCCGCCGGCTCCGTCTTCCTGCCGTTCTACTACGACGGCGGTATCATCAACCGTCTCCTGACCGGTGACAACGGCGCACTGCCCATGGTCACCGTCCGCCCGGCCTAAGACACAGCTTCAGACACGAAGCAAGAAGGCCGATGCATGCATCGGCCTTCTCTTCTATCCGGTTCGAGTAGGACTGCTAGGAGCGCTGACCTGCAAGAGTGCGGTAACCGAAGAGCAGGATCATCGCGCCAACAATAGCAAGGAAGATCGTCCCTAGGTCGAAGTTGTTGACGCCATCGCTGATGCCGAGGGCAACGGCGAGGAAGCCGCCCACGAAGGCGCCGCCGATACCGAGGAGAATGGTGATGATAAGGCCATTCGGGTCCTTGCCGGGCATAAGCGCTTTCGCGATTATTCCGGCGATGAGGCCGACGACGATCCAGGCGATGATACTCACGGGTGTAGTTCCTTCATCTCGCGACTGCGAGTGTGTGTCTCCGAAGTCCGTCAATCGGACTCCGAAGTTGTCTCTGCTCTTATCATCAACGCCGGACCATCACGAGGACGTCACCGGCGAGGAATCGGGTAGCAAGCCGCCCGGGCCGAGTGCGGCGCCGGGCGGGCCTGCTTGAAACTTGCGGTAGGCGTTACGCCTTGATCTTCCTCGGGAGCAGAATCCAGAGCCCGATGGTGCCCGTGACTACCATTAGCAGGATGATTCCAGCTGGAGAATCTTCAGACGTGGTGGTTTGAATAAGGCCGCCATCACCGGCATTCGGAGGCAGGAAGATCGGCGACTGGGGCGCCGATGCGTTGCCCGGAGTCGTAGTCGTTGCACTCTGAGGAACCTGGAAGATGGGGGACTGCGGCGGTGAACCGCCGGCCGAACTCGACGTCGAGGGCGATGTCGAGAAGGTCTGGACTGTCACTGCGGTCGAGGTTGCAGTGGCGACTACCGTGCTCGTCGGGACCGTCGTAGCCGTGCTCGGGTTGAAGACAGTAACCGGCGTCCTCGTCGGTGCTGGCGTTGCGGTGTTGAAGACATTCGGCTGAACCGTCGAAGTCCGTGTCGCCGTGGCCGTGTTGGTCCGGACCGGCGTTGCCGTGCTCAAGCGCGGGATGAACGGTGTGTTCGTTGCATTCGGGATCAGCGTCGACGTCGCGACCGGCGTGTTGGTCGAGCCCGGCAGCGGTGTGCTCGTCGCGGTCGGGATGAGCGTCGAAGTCGCGACCGGCGTGTTCGTCGAGCCCGGCAGCGGCGTGTTCGTCGCGGTCGGAATCAGCGTCGAGGTCGGGATCGGCGTGTTCGTCGAGCCCGGCAGCGGCGTGTTCGTGGCAGTCGGGATGAGAGTCGAGGTCGGGATCGGCGTATTCGTCGAACCCGGCAGCGGCGTGTTCGTCGAGGTCGGGATGAGCGTCGATGTCGCGACCGGCGTGCTCGTTGCGGTCACCACCGTGATGAGGTTCGTGATGTTCACCGAGCACGTGACAGTGCTACCGCCGCCGTTCGCGGAGCCGTTGCACTGGTTCACCGTGACGGGCAATGCGGTGGTCGTGCTGGCGCCGGGCGTCACGGTGCAGCTAACGCGCTGCGTCGCGCCGCCGCCGTTGCCTGAGCCGTTGCACTGGTCAACCGTGGCACTGACGGTCGCGCCGGACGGGCTGCAGTTGAGTGGGTCAGCGCCGCCACCTTCGCCGGAACCGTTGCATTGATTGACGGTTGCCGGCGTTGTCACCGTCGAGGTAGTGGTGATGTTGTTGATCACCGAGACGGTGCAGGTGACCGTCGAGCCGCCACCGTTGCCGGAGCCGTTGCACTGGTCAACCGTGGTTATCAGCTCAGGGAGTGTTGTCGTAACAGGGGCGGTGTCCCCGCCGGCACAGGCCGGTGAGCCGGTACAGAGCCTTGCCACGGTGAGCGTCGAGCTCGTGGTGGTGTCGCTCAGGTTATTGACGATGATCACACTGCATTCGACCACGCCACTGCCGGCGTTGATCGCCTCGTTGCACTGATTCACCGAGGCAGCGGCAGCCGACTCGGGATTCGAGATGAAGAGGGTTGAGGCGAGGACGGCAGTGATGACAAGAAGCGCGAAGCCGGGTATGAGGCGCTTGGCCCCAGGGCCTCTGGGGGATGAATTGGACTTCAAACGGTGTTCCCTTCTCAAGGAGGGCGATTCGCGGTATCTCGTCCTTGAGAAGCGAATGCTGGCCTGGGTCGCTTGGACTCATCCTTGAGAAGCGAAGGGGCTGTATTGATAGCAGTGTGAGTGTTCGTCCGTCACGAAGGCGTTACCGGAACGTTGCCCTGAGCGATCGGTCTTCTCAGGCGGCGTTCTCGGTCACGAGGACGTCGCGCAGCCATAGCTCTACGGCTGCAACCACGCTGGGTATTCCGGCCAGCGTTGCCTCGCTCTCAAGGCCCGGCTGGGTGCCCGTGGTGAGGCGGATGTGGGCACGGAGAGGTTCGGTCGAACCCGGTTCGACCCAGGCGCGAATGATGAGCAAACCCGTTTGCGTTCTAGCCATGCCGACGAGGGTGGCAGACGGTACGTCACCAGATCGTTACGGCTGTTCTATGTCCCGGATCAGATCGTGGATATGGGAGGTGGGTTCGAGACCAAGCTCGGAACGCAGCATCTCGCGGTAATTGCTGTAGGCAGCGAGGGCTTCGGCGCGATTACCCTCCTCCAGATAGACACGGATGAGGACGGCGTGCGCGGTCTCGCGAAGCGGCTCTGCCCTGACGGCGGCCAGCGCCGCGCTGATTGCATCGCCGAACTGCCTCGCCGCAGTGAGCCGTTCTGCCAGCGCATCGAGTGCGTGCAGGCGCAGCTGACGCCATTCCTCTGACTCGGCGACTGCCCAATCGTCGTACCAGTCCGGCAGCAGGTCGATGGAAAGCACCGCGATCGCCTGGTCGTTGAGGTCCTTCTCAATCGAGAACCCGGGGTTCATCAGCCGATGCGCGAGGAGCCTGGCGTCGCGCAGATCAACCACCACGCCGGCCGCCAGCTGGACCTCCTGCGATGTCACCCGGATGACCGTCCGAGTTGTCTCGTTGAGGCGTGAGAGAGCCGAGCGCAGGCTGGCGTGGGCGTGCTCCTCTGAGGCGTCCGGCCAGAGCGCGCCCGAGATCGCATTTCGGTCCATCGAGCGGTCGCTCAAGGCAAGAAATGCGAGCAGGCGTTTTGACCCAAACGGCAGATCGTGACGCAACTGGCCCCCGACAGAGAACCCGAAGCTTCCAAGCAACGAGACTTCGCAGTCGCTACCAGTCAAATCGGTCGATCACGTGTTCATCATACAGGAGCCATGCGAATCGCTACGTTACAATACAACTCGCCCACGATTGGCACCTGACGAAGTGTGATGCTGGGCATAGGTCTACTTCCAGGGGCCGTCCAGCCGCGTGGCCTCGTTCGCCCGCGCCTCAGGCCCGAACTCACGCCCGAGGAGGTGCAGCGCCAGGTCGATGCCGGAGCTGACGCCGCCCGCCGTGATCAGCGCGCCGAGGTCCACGACCTTCTCCTGCACGAGGTCGACATGGGGAAACTCGCTACGAAAGAGCTCGAGGCGGCGAGGATGGGTCGTCGCGCGGCGGCCATCGAGGATACCGGCCCGTCCGAGGAGGAACGCACCGGTGCAGACCGAGGCGAGAGCCCCCAGTTCTTCGAGCCGTTCGCCGAGAAACGCAATCGGCGCCGCCTGGACCTCCGGACGCTTCTCTCGCGCGCCAGGACCGCCAGGGACGATCAGGAAGTCGAGCTCCGGGCAGGTCTGGAAGGTGTGGTCGGCGATGACCTGGAGACCGCCCCAGCAGGTCACCTCGCGGCGCTCCGCTATCGTAACGACCTCGAAGTAGGGGTCCTGCTCGGAGCGCCGAGCGGCAACCAGCACCTCGTACGGTCCGGCGAAGTCGAGCACCTCGACGTCGTCGAAGAGCATGATGCCAGCCAGCGGTTTCCGGGCTTCAGTCCACACAGAAATTCTCCCTCGGTCTCACGGCGCGAAGCCCTGCTAAGATTGGATGTACGTATGAGAATACCGCTGTTTCCGCTCAACCTCGTGCTTTTCCCCGGCCAGACTCTCCCTCTCCACATCTTCGAGGAGCGCTACAAGGCGATGCTGAAGAAGTGCGTCGATGAGGGCATTCCCTTCGGACTCGTCCTCGTCCGCGAGAACAGCCGCCTCGGGCGCGGCACCCCGCACGCGATCGGAACCTACGCCGTCGTCACCAAGGTAGAGGAGATCCCTGAGGGCACCTGCGTCGTCCCGGCGCAGCACCGCGGCAACTGCTATCACATCGTCTGCAAAGGCGACGAGCGCTTCCGAGTGACCGCCCTCGACCGCCGCGAGGCCGAGTATCTCGTCGGCGATGTCGACACCTACCCGGACGAGCCCGCCCCGGCGCCCGCCCTTGCGATGGTCGCCCAGCGCGTCACGGCGATGTTCGACGACTACTACCGCCACGTCGTCGCCCTGATGGGTGGCTGGCAGCGCGAAGCAGCGCCGGGTGAAGGCACGCTGATGTTCGACGTCTCGGCGCTTGCCGGCAGTCAGAACCGCTCGCCCGAAGAAGGTCCGCGAACACTCACCGTGCCGGCGCTGCCGACGGACCCGCGCGGTCTGTCCCACGTCGTCGCCACAGAGCTCAACGTTCAGCCCGGCGTAAAGCAGGACCTCCTCGAGGCACCCTCGGCACTTGCGCGACTCCAGAAAGAAGCAGAGATTCTCGCCGAAGAAACGCCACAGCTCGAAGAGCGCCTGACGATGCAGATGCGCCGCCGCTTCAGCGCCTTCGGGATGAGCAGCTAGGCGAGACTGTCAGGCAAACGACCCTGACCGATACCAGTCCCAAGGGACTGACCCTCGGTGTCATTGACGCCATCCTGAGGCCGCGGGTTCTCCCTTCGAGTGCCTCAGGGCGAACGGCCGGGGGCTCGCGTCTACCGAGTCAAACGCTACTCGATGCGGACGATGCCCTTCTCGCCGTCGACGGTGACGGTGGCGCCGTCCGGGATGCGCTGCGTGCCCACCTGGGTGCCGACGACCGCCGGGATGCCGTACTCCCGCGCCGCTATCGCCGAATGCGAGAGGATGCCGCCGGAGTTCGTTACCACCGCTGAGGCGATCGCAAACATCGGCGTCCATGGCGGTGCGGTCGAGGAGCAGACCAGCACATCGCCGGCCTGAAGGTGGTCGGCGTCATCGAGGCCTCGGATGATCCGGGCCGTTGCCGTCACAACCCCCTTGCTGGCGCCAACGCCGCGAACTATGCGCACATCGCTGCCCGGGTCGCCGTACCAATCGCGCACCCGCCACGGCGACGCCTTGCCCAGCACTACCGGCGGCATCGACCGGCTCCAGAGCTCGAGATCGGCGCGCCGCTGCTCGATTTCTTCCGGTTCGATGCTGCCTGTGCCGGCCGCAATCGCCTGCAGCTCACCGAGGCGGACATAGAAGATGTCCTCCGCCTCGTGCAGCGCACCGGCTTCGACGAGCTTGCGACCGAGGACGAGGAGCGGGATGCGGGCGATGCCGCAGGAGATCAACTGCCACATCGCGCGGCTCTCGCAGACGGGGACGTGCGCTTCTGCCTCGGCGAGCAGCCGGTGAAACTCGGGAGTGCGTTCCGCGCCCAGCTTCTCCTCAGCATCGCGTACAGCTGCGTCGCGCTGCTGGCGGGCCCGGGCGACAGCAGCGGCGGGCATCCGCGAAGGGTCCTGGACGAAGCGGCGAATCAGCGCCAGCGCCTGTGTCGGGTCTTCAGCCCAGGTTGGGACGTGGAGTTCACCCCAGGTCGGCGAGCGCCAGCCGAACTCGTGCAGATACGACTTCAACACAACGATGAAGTGTGCGGCGGCAGGTAGCGCCTCCAGGTCTTCGAAGCGCCCTTCGAGGACCGCTGCCTTCACCTCAGGCTCCGACAGGGCAATCTCCGCGAGATCGCCCAACGCAGTCCCCGACTCGGCCGAGGCGTTGGTCAGGCCCTGCAGCATCGTGACAACCTGGAGCGCTGCGCCGTCGCCGAGCGCATCCTCGACATAGGTAAGCAGCCGGGCCGTGCGGGCGTTGAAGACAGACCACGGGTTCATCGTCAGCCGCATCGCATCGCCGCAGGACTGAAAAATCGATGGCAGCAATCCCACGAGGCGCTCGATGTCGTAGCTCTCGTAGTCGATGGTACGGATGCGGTCGACAATCGCTTCGATGTAGGGCAGCGTCTCGTCTTCCCAGATCCTTACGGGGTCGGGAATGTCGTAGCTCGGCGAGACCCGGTACTCCTCGAGCTCGAAGCCGCCGAAGGAGGGGTAGGGACGAAAGACGTAGCCGTTTATCACGCGCCGTCCGGACCCACCACCCATCATCCAGCGACGAATGAAGTCAACGCCGAGCGGCGACAGCGGCCGCGGGAAGTGAATATGATCCCAGTAGAGCGTCTGAGACCCTTCGGGGAGGGACCAATCGACGGAAGCAGAAGTCATGCTCGTGATCGTATCTCGTCTCAACAAAGAAGGCCAAGACGCTTCGTTTCAGCATCGAATGCGTCAATTCAAGCAAAGCGGTATCATTACGATTCACTAGCTCAACGCAATCAATACCGTAAAGATTTTTCGCAGCTCCGCAAGATCCCCAAACGAATCGCCTACAGAACCCTATGCGAACAACCGCTTTCGCCCCTCCCTTCCCCACGGACCTCGGCACCTGGCTTGCAGCGTTCCGGCATCGAGTTACCAATGCCCGCGGCCATCCGAGCTCTCCTGAGCAGCTCGGCAAGCAGATCGGCGTTTCCGGTGCGACAGTGCGCCGCTGGGAGGCGGGACGTCTGAGACCGAGGGCGGAAGACGCCGCGAATCTCGCTCGAGCCTGCAACCTGACGACGATGCAGGTCGCCTTCCTCAGCAGAGCACTTCGGACGGGCGGCCCGATGCCCGTCCCCGACCTCGACACCTTTCGCCGGAAGGCAACGCCGATCCTGACCGGTGAGTTCCCGACCTACATCATGGACAGCTTGATGTTCATCCGCGCCTGGAACAGCTATCTTCCCCGGTTCCTGGAGCGCAAGCGCGAGGGGCCTCACGACTACCACTTCATTGACTTCATCATCGACACAGACGAGCACGCCGGAGTACAGCCTGCTCTGCAGCAGCGGGTCGAATTCGCGGCGTTCGAGCTCTGGTTCCTCACGGCAGACGCCTGCGGCACCAGCGAGTACGTCGCGCTGATCAATCGGCTCTCGAAGTACGAGGCCTTCCGCGAGTCGTGGCAGCGCATACCTTTTCTCGACGAGGATGAGTGCCCGGAGATTGGCCTGCCGCGGCGAGCGTCGCGTCCAGACGTCGGGAGCTGCCTGATCGCACCGTTCGCGGCGATTATGCCGCCGGTGTACCAGGTACGGCAGTTCTACCCGATGGATAGCGCGGCGCAGCAGAGGCTCCACGCAATCCGCTCAGCGGGCGCGCCAACGATGGCCTTTGATACGAAGAGTCACTGGGCGCAAACGGCAGAGGACGAAGCATTTGTCCGGGTCGGGTTATCCTGACCTGAGAATGCTCGAAAATCCGCTCGATTCCGCCCGGCTCCAGGAAATCTACAGTCGCACCGCCGCCTTCTACGACCAGGTTGTCGCTGAACACCAGGCCGCCGCGAAGCTCATCGCCCTCGAGCTTATCGGGCGACGTCCGGGCGAAGCATTCCTCGAAGTGGCCATCGGAACCGGCTGGGCCTTCACGCGGGCGCTCCAGGCAACCGGCCCGCAGCAGGCCTGGGGGATGGAGGTCGCGGCGGGAATGCTCGACGTCGCAAGGGACCGGCTCGCCGTCGACCTTCCGCAGATGCCGGCGCTACTCCTCGGCGACAGCGGTCGCCTGCCGTTTCGCGATGCTTCCTTCGACTGCCTCCTCTGCACCTACACCCTGGAATGCATGCCCGCCGACCTCATCGACGCCACCCTCGATGAGATGCGGCGCGTGCTGAAGCCCGACGGACGCCTCGTCCTCGCCGACCTGACGGACGGCGAGGACGAGGATGCGGCGATGACGGAGGAATGGAAGGCGGGGTTCAGCCGCGACCCGGAGTTCTTCGGCGGCGCCCGCCCGGTCCGGCTCCGCGCCCTTGTCGAAGCTCGCGGCTATCGCGTCGTCGACCGGAGATACAGCGGTCACGGCGCCAGCTGGCCGTCCGAGATTGTACTGGCAGCGAAGGCCTGAAGCTGCGGCGGGCATGAAAAAGGGCGGTTCCCCGCCGAACCGCCCTGTTCTGCAGTCTGAACAGCTAAGCCAGGCTGCTGTGGATATTCAACACCGCATCGCGTTTCAGAAGGATACAGGCGGCCCGCAGACGCCTAACGGGAGGTAGTCTGTTTCGCCTTGCAGGCCGCGCAGGTGCCGAACAGGGCGAGGTGCTCGAGGTCAGCATCGAAGCCGGTCTCCTGCTCCAGCCGCTCTGCCAGCTCATCGACGTACCGCTCCTCGAGGAACGCAACGCTGCCGCAACTCCGGCAAATGAGGTGGTGGTGTCGCTCCGAGCCGATCCACTCGAATAGATTGTCGCCTGTCCCGAGGTTGGTCTCGCTGACCAGCCGTAGCTCCTTCGCAGCAGCCAGGGTGCGGTAGACGGTCGAAGCATCGACGTAGGGATACGACGCCTTGACCTTCTCGAGTATCTGGGAGGCGGTTACATGGCCCTGGCTATTACGGAGGGCCGTAAGGATGAGCAGGCGCTGCGGCGTGACCTTCTGACCGGCAGAGCGCAGCAGCGTGGCGATATCAGGTTCGTTCGACATGTAAGTGCGACTCCAGTGCAAGTCGAACGTAGCGAGCCGTGGTGGGCAACGTCAAGTAACCGCACCGCATGTCCTGAATCCAGCCGAGCCCTTACACTCATCCCATGACGAGAAGTGCTGTCGCGGCGAGGGTCCCGTCCTGATTCGCTCCCTGTACATCGAAGATGGCGGCGGTGGGAGCCGCGAGGACGTCGGCGAAGAGGTGATGAACAACGCGGTCCGCTCCGGCGCCGGCCTTCTCTGGGTGGATATCAACGAGGACACCGAAGAAGCGCGCCACCTGCTGCGTGACGTCTTCCACGCCCACTTCCTCGCGATCGACGACTGCTTCAACGGGCGCGTCGACACACCCAAGGTCGATGACTTCGGCGACTACCTGTTTATCGTCGCTCAGAGCATCCGCTACGACCGTGGCGCGTCGAATCTCGAGCTCACTGAGGTAGACCTCTTTCTCGGCCCGAACTGGGTCGTCAGCTCGCACGTCGTCCCGGTGCCGGAGCTCAACGACCACTTCGACAAGGCCTGCTTGAACGAGCACCTCGTGAACCGCGGCGCCGATATGCTCGCACAGTCCATCCTCGACGCTCTCGTCGACAACCTTCTGCCTGCCGTCGAGGGGATCGACGAAGAGCTGGACGCGATGGAGGAGCGGATTATCGACAGACCGGACCGCCAGGTGCTGCCGCAAGTGCTCCAGCTGCGCCGCCACACGATGCGTCTCCGGCGCTCGATCCTGCCTCAGCGAGACGTCGTCAATCGCCTTTCCCGCGGCGAGTACCCGAGACTGATTCGCCGGGACTCACTGATCTTCTACCGGGACATCTACGACCACACCGTGCGCATCGAAGAAATCCTCGAAAGCATCCGCGACGTCGCCGATTCAGTACTCAGCACGTACCTGTCCGCGGTGAACAACCGGATGAACGAGGTGATGAAGACCCTCTCCGTCGTCACCGCGATCTTCCTGCCACTCACCCTGATCGCCAGCATATTCGGGACCAACCTGGACTATTCATCTGTTGGTGTCGAATCCACACACGGCTTCATCTGGATGATCCTGGCGATGGTGGTGCTGGCCGGAGGCATGATTCTCTACTTCCGCTATCGCGACTGGTTCTAGCCGCTAAGCCCTGGCCCGATTATGTTCATGATGGCGATTCGCTTCTGGAGGCATACATGAGTTTCCCCCGCGCCTTTTACCGCTGGCGCCCCCACCCGTGGCATGGGCTCGACGTCGGGCAGGACCCGCCAAAGCTCGTCCATGCGTACATCGAGATAACGCCCTTCGACCACGTGAAGTACGAGGTCGACAAGGCGACGGGATACCTGCGCGTCGACCGTCCGCAGCGCAATTCCTCGCTGCCGCCGACGCTCTACGGCTTCATCCCGCAGACCTACTGCGGCGAGGCGGTGGGGAAGCTCTGCCCTGGTGCAGATTACGGTGACGGCGACCCCCTCGACATTTGCGTGATCAGCGAGCGACCGATTAACCGCTCAGAGGTCATCCTCAATGCGCGCGTCATCGGCGGCCTCAAGATGCTCGACGAGGGCAAGGCCGACGACAAGATCGTCGCTGTGCTCGCCAACGACAGCATCTGGCAGAAGGCGGAGGCAATCACCGATCTGCCCGACATCATGGTCCAGCGCCTGCGTCACTATTTTGAGACCTACAAGCTGATCCCCGGCGAGCCACCGCCCGCCACTGTCCTCGAGATCTACGATGCGGACCACGCGTTTGTGGTCGTCCGCGCCGCGATGTCCGACTACGAGCACGAGTTCGGCGGCTAAGGCAGACTCGCCTCCAGCCACTCCCAAGGTCTCGCTAGCGGCGCTTGTGCCACAATGCAGACCGACTCCTTCAGAGTCAAGAAAAGGGCCGTCCTCGCGAGGACGGCCCTTTCGTTTGCCTGAGACGCGGCGCCGAAGCAGCCGCTCAGCGACTACTTCAGGTCGAAGCGGTCGTTGTCCATGACCTTGGCCCAGGCCGCAACGAAGTCGTTAACAAACTTCTCCTTCGAGTCGTCCTGCGCGTAGACCTCCGCGAGAGCGCGGAGCTGCGAGTTCGAGCCGAAGATGAGGTCGACAGCGGTCGCGGTCTTACCGTTGCTGCCTTCGTAGCCGTTGAGCGAGAACGCCGACGGCTTCCACTCCGTGCCAATCTTGAGCAGGTTTACGAAGAAGTCGTTGCTCAGGGTCCCCGGCTTGTCGGTGAAGACACCGTGCTGGGAGCCGTCGTAGTTGGCACCGAGGACGCGCATACCGCCGACGAGCACCGTCATCTCCGGTGCGGTCAGGTTCAGCATGTAGGCCCGGTCCACAAGAGCGTGCTCCGGCCTCAGGGTCTCACCGGCGCTGAAGTAGTTGCGGAAGCCGTCGTAGCTCGGCTCCAGGTAGGAGAACGACTCAACGTCGGTCTGCTCCTGGCTGGCGTCGCCGCGGCCGGTCGTAACCGGAACCGTGACGTCGAAGCCGGCAGCCTTTGCGGCCTGCTCGACGCCGGCAGCACCGGCGATGACGATGAGGTCGGCCAGCGAGACGTTCGAGCCGGAGTCGGCCTTAACCTTCTCCAGGGTCTCGAGGACCTTGCTGAGCTCAGCCGGGTTGTTGACTTCCCAGTTTCGCTGGGGCTCCAGCCGGATGCGGGCGCCGTTTGCGCCACCGCGCTTGTCGGTGCCACGGAAGCTCGCGGCAGACGCCCAGGCGGTGGAAACCAGCTGGGAGACCGAGAGACCGGAAGCGAGGACCTTGGCCTTCAGGTCGGCAACTTCGGCGTCGCTGAGGGTCGTGCCGGCCGGGATCGGGTCCTGCCAGAGCTGAACCGCCGGAACCTCGGGGCCGAGGAACCGAGAGACCGGGCCCATGTCGCGGTGGAGGAGCTTGTACCAGGCGCGGGCATAGGCGTCGGCCAGCTCTTCGGGGTGGTCGAGCCAGCGGCGGGTGATCGCCCCGTACACCGGGTCAAGACGCATCGCGAGGTCGGTCGTGAGCATGCCGGGAGCCACGCGCTTGGACGGGTCGTGCGCATCCGGCACCGTGCCCTGTGCCTCAGGGTTGGTGGGCTTCCACTGGTTAGCGCCAGCCGGGCTCTTCTCCAGGTCCCAGTCGTACTTGTAGAGGTTCTCGAGGTAGCCGTTGTCCCACTTGATCGGGTTGTTCGTCCAGGTGACCTCGAGGCCGCTGGTGATCGTGTCGCCGCCCTTGCCGGAGCCGTAGCTGCTCTTCCAGCCGATGCCCTGCTGCTCGATCGGCGCACCCTCCGGGTCGGGGCCAACGTTGGTGGCCGGGCCGGCGCCGTGGGTCTTGCCGAAGGTGTGGCCGCCGACAATCAGGGCAGCCGTCTCTTCGTCGTTCATCGCCATCCGGGCAAAGGTCTCGCGGATGTCGCGGGCGGCGGCCAGGGCGCTGGGGTTGCCGTTGGGGCCTTCCGGGTTGACGTAGATCAGGCCCATCTGGACGGCGCCGAAGGGCTTCGACAGCTGGCGGTCGCCGCTGTAGCGCGCGTCGCCGAGCCAGCTCTCCTCGTGGCCCCAGTACACCTCGTCCGGCTCCCAGACGTCTTCGCGGCCGAAGCCGAAGCCGAAGGTCTTGAAGCCCATCGACTCCATCGCGACGTTACCGGCGAGCACCAGGAGGTCCGCCCAGGAGATCTTGTTGCCGTACTTCTGCTTGACCGGCCAGAGCAGCCGGCGGGCCTTGTCCAGGTTGGCGTTGTCCGGCCAGCTGTTCAGCGGGGCGAAGCGCTGCATGCCCTTGCCGCCGCCACCACGGCCGTCAAGGGTGCGGTAGGTGCCCGCGGCGTGCCAGGTCATACGGATGAAGAACGGACCGTAGTGGCCGTAGTCCGCCGGCCACCAGTCCTGCGACGTGGTCATGACCTGGATCAGGTCAGCCTTCAGTGCCGCGACGTCGAGCTTCTTGAACTCCTCGGAGTACTTGAAGTCGGGGCCCATCGGGTTACCCGCGGCAGAATGCGTGTGCAGGACCGAGAGGTCCAGCATGTTCGGCCACCAGTCCTGGTTGGTCCGCGGGCGGTTCGTCTGTGGAGTTGGCGAAGGGATTGCTGGGTTTTCACTTTCAGACATAGGTAATGTGTCCTTTCCTCTCGTGTGCCTCTAACTCGATGCAGCGCTGCGTGCCCGAGTGCCCCTCCGACATTCGCCGGAACTCTGCCCGCAGTGTGGTTTGGGTTCTTGGTTCTCTCAGTCGGCCGGGTGGCGCTCGTTCCTTCTACTTGAGGGCTAATCAGCCCAGATGATCACCTCGACCATGCAGGGGGCCGTTCAACCAGGATGAAGGTAACTGAAATGTGGATGGCTGACCAGTTCTGCTAGGCGAGAATAATTCTCATCTAGGAAGCTGTCAACGACTTCGACCAGTAACTTTTCCTGTGGAAAATGAGCGTCCGTAGGTCCGCTAGTCAGCAGCGGCGCAGTCCCGACAGAGCCCGTAAATGTCGACTCGCTGCGTCTCCGGACGGAAGGACGCGGCACCTGCGACTCGCTCGAGCACCTCGGCGAGGACGCCTTCTTCCATCTCGTCGCCGTCCTCGATTTTGCCGCACTTCCGGCAGACGAGGTTGGCGTGCGGCCGCGTGTTTACTTCGAAGCGGGTCACATTCGCGAAGGGCAGCTCGCTCACGAGCCCGTTGTCCGTCATCGTCCGCAGTGTGTTGTACACGGTGGCCAGCCCGATCGTCGGGAATTGGGCGCGGACGGCGTCGTAGACCTCACCGACGGATGGGTGGTTGCGAGCGTAGACCTCACGCACGATCGCGAGGCGTTGCGGCGTCGATCGCAGACCTGCACGCCTTAACAAACTGAGGGCTTCACTATCTCCCATCAGACGTAGTGTACATGAGAATCATTCTTATTTGTGCGTCATCACCGGCGATCCCTTCGAGTGCAAGCCTGGCCCTCTGGTAGAATCGAGGCGATATGAAGCAGCAGACGCGCATCGAGCGCTACGACCCTTCGCAAATTGAGACCCGCTGGCAGGAGCGCTGGGAGCAGGACGGCCTCTACAAGACGCCGGACACGAGCGAGCGCCCGCCCTACTACTTCCTGACGATGTACCCCTACCCGTCAGGCGACCTCCACACCGGTCACTGGTACGCAGAAACGCCGCCGGACACCCGCGCGCGCTATCTGCGGATGAAGGGCTACAACGTCCTCTTCCCGTACGGCTTCGATGCCTTTGGTCTGCCGGCGGAAAACGCGGCGATCCGCAACAACATCCATCCCTACAAGTGGACGATGGCGAACATCGATCGCATGCGGAACCAGGCCAAGCGCATGGGGACGATGTTTGACTGGTCTCGGGAGGTGATCACCTGCCTGCCTGAGTACTACAAGTGGAACCAGTGGTTCTTCCTGCAGTTCCTCAAGAACGGCCTCGCCTACCGCCAGAAGGGCGCCGTCGATTGGTGCCCCAACTGCAACACGACCCTGGCGCGCGAGCAGGTCATCGGCGACGAACGGCGCTGCGAACGCTGCGGCACCCAGGTCATCAAGCGCGACCTCGAGCAGTGGTACTTCCGCACGACGCACTACGCCGAGGAGATGCTGAATTTCGAGGGCCTCGACTGGCCCGAGCGCGTCAAGACGATGCAGACGAACTGGATCGGCCGCAGCGAAGGCGCCAACATCCGCTTCGAGACAGAGAACGCTGCGTCGATCGAGGTGTTCACCACCCGCCCCGACACGATTTACGGCGTCACGTTCATGGTGCTCGCGCCGGAACATCCGCTGGTCGAGCAGCTGACGACGCCGGACCGCAAGGCCGACGTCGCGGCATATGTCGAGCAGGCGAAGCGTCAGACCGAAATCGAGCGCACCGCCGCCGACAAGACGAAGACAGGCGTATTCATCGGCGCCTACTGCACGAACCCCTTCTCGGGCGAGCGCGTGCCGGTTTACGTCGGTGATTACGTCCTCGCCAGCTACGGCACGGGCGCTGTCATGGGCGTCCCCGCTCACGACGAGCGCGACTTCGACTTTGCGAAGAAGTACGGCATCGCCATTCCCGTCGTCATCGCCCCCGAGGGCTGGGACGGCGGCGAGCTCGAGGCCGCCTACACCGACCCCGGCACGATGGTGAACTCGGGCCCCTTCGACGGCACCTACAGCGTCGAGGGCAAGCGCGCTGTCATCGCGTACGGCGAAGAGCGCGGCTTCGCCCGCGGCATGATCACCTACCGGCTGCGCGACTGGCTGATCAGCCGCCAGCGCTACTGGGGCACCCCGATTCCGATCATCTACTGCCCGGACTGCGGCGCCGTGCCAGTCCCTGAGTCGGACCTGCCCGTGCTGCTGCCCGAAGACGCAGAGTTCCTGCCGACCGGCGAGTCGCCGCTGAAGTTCCACGAGGGCTTCCGTTACGTCAAGTGCCCACAGTGCGGTAAGGACGCCGAGCGCGAGACCGACACGATGGACACCTTCGTCGACTCGTCCTGGTACCAGTACCGCTACCTGAGCCCTCACTTCGACGAGGGGCCCTTCGACACCTCGAAGAAGCAGTGGCTGCCCGTCTCGCAGTACACGGGCGGCATCGAGCACGCCACGATGCACCTGATGTACTTCCGCTTCTTCACGAAAGCGATGCGAGACCTCGGCCTGATCGACTTCGGTGAGCCGGCGGTGCACCTCTTCAACCAGGGCATCATCCTCGGCCCCGACGGCGAGAAGATGTCGAAGAGCCGCGGTAACGTCATCAACCCGGACGACTACGTCGACACCTACGGCGCCGACACGTTCCGCTGCTACCTGATGTTCATCGGTCCCTGGAGCGAGGGCGGCCCGTACCGTCCCCAGGGCATCGACGGCATCGCGCGCTGGCTGAACCGGGTCTGGAACCTCTCGCAGGAGCCAGCGCCCACCGGCCCGATCGACGAGGATGCCGTCCGCGACCTCGAGCGCCTGCGCCACCGCACGATCCAGGTCGTGACGGACGACTACGAGCGCTTCAGCTTCAACACGATGCTGGCGCGCCTGATGGAGTTCACTCACGCCCTCGGCCGCGCTCACGAGGCGAACAACGTCGGCGCCACTGCCTGGAACCAGGCGCTGGAGTCGCTGGTGCTGATGATGGCGCCGGCCGCACCGCACATCGCCGAAGAGCTCTGGATGCGCCTGGGTCACCCCTACAGCGTCCACCAGCAAGCGTTCCCGACCTACGATGAAACCCTGACGAAGGCCGAGACGATCACGCTGGTCGTTCAGGTCAACGGCAAAGTGCGCGACAAGTTCGACGCGCCTGCCGGCATCGACGAAGCGACGGCGCAGGCGATGGCGCTCGAAAGCGCGAAGGTCCGCGCATTCACGGACGGGCACGAGGTCGTCAAGGTCCTCTTCGTCCCGGGGCGGCTGGTAAACATCGTCGTCCGCTAACAACCCATACACGTAGTACCGGCGCGGGTCTCCCGCCAAGCGAGGCGTCCGGTGAGAAAACTCACAGCATTCCTGTTTCTTTTGCCTGCGCTGCTGCTTGCCTGCGGCGGGGACGACGCGAAGGCTGTGCCGACCAGCACGCCGACGCTGGCAGACAGCGCCTCGATCAAGAGCACGCCGGTGCCTGCAACGACCAGCGCGCCCGGGCCGACTTCCACGCCTCGCGTCTCGAGTGCCGGCGAGCCCTTCGTGTTCCAGTCCACCGCCGACGGCCAGACGATGAAGGGCCACCTCTACGCCAACGCGGGGCCGAAGCGAAAGGTCGTCATTCTCGCCCACGGCGCCAGCGAGGACCAGTCAGTCTGGCAGCCCTTCGCCCAGGAGCTGGCAGCGAAGGGCATCGCCGCTGTGACCTTCGACTTCCGCGGCTACGGCGAGACCGGAGGCGCTAAGGAGCCCTCGAAGCTTGCCACCGACCTCGAGGTCGCCGTGCGCTTCCTCAAGTCGCAGGACTGGCCCCTCGTCTACATCGTGGGCTCCGACATCGGCGGTACCGCAGCGCTGAAGGTTGCTGTCAACCAGGACCTCGCCGGCGTCGCCACGGTCTCGTCGGTGCCCAACGCCGGAAACGGCCTCGACGCCACCAGCGACATCGCGAAGGTCGTCGAGCCGAAGCTCTTCATGGCGGGCGGCACCGACATGGCTGCCAACAGCGCCGTGATCACGATGAGCAGTTCGGCAACCGACCCGAAGACGACCCAGTCGATCGCGGGCACGAGCGCTCACGGCGTCGCCCTGCTTCAGAACGAGACCGCGAAGCAGGCGCTGCTCAGCTTCATCGGCGCGCCGTAGTCAACTACCGAGATGCCTAGGCATCACCATTCGCCAGGTTCTCGCAGGACGTAGTCGTCGAAAATCCCGCCCTTTTCACCACAGGTTCGGCACTTCCAGAACCAGCGCGGCGTTGCGAGGGCGCGGTGAGTCGACCCGCTCTCCTTCATGCTGGCCCGGAGGTCTTCTCGGTTACTGACGTCCATGCTCGCCGGTCCCATACGTGACGGACCGTACTGGGTCGGTACGCCTGGCTAGCGGACCTGTCCGCCGTTGAAGATGGTCAGCAGGACGAACTCAGCGACATAGCGGGCCCAGGTCGCGGGCACGTCGACCGGCCGGCGGCCACGCCACCTGACCTCCGTAGAGCTACAGCCTGGGCAGGGCCTGGCTTGCACCAGTCAGTCTCATGACTGGTCTTCTCGTAGCACGGACTCGTCGTAGACCTCGCCCTTGTTGCCGCAGTTCGGGCATCGCCAGTACCAGCGCGGCGTTGCCAGCACCTGGTGCGTCGTGTTGCTGTAGTGGAAGCTGTCACCGACATCGGCGCGGTTCGGCGCGTCGAAGGTCTTCGTGTCCTTGTAGGTGTAGGTCGCGAGCCCGCCGGCCTTCTTGAACTGGCCGCCCTTCAGCGTCGCGCCAAAGACAAAGTCAGTGCCGTAACGAACCCAGGTCGCGAGGACATCGGTCGGACGCCGTCGCCGCCAGGTGACGTCAGAAGAGCTGCACAGCGGGCACGGTCGCGACTCCATCGCAATCGATGATACGCCCGAGACGCAAGACCCTTACGGTGGTCGTGGGCGATCTACCGCCGGTCGTCCTCGTAGTAGCCTTGCTGCTCCTGCGATGCGAGGGCTTCGCCCGTGCGCTCTTCGAGGGCTTCGATGCCGCCGCGGATCGTTCCACTGAAGGCTGAGAGCTGCTGGTCGAGGCGGCGGAGCATCTCGAGGGCGTAGCGGTCGGCCTCGTCCATCTGGTTGGTGGCGGCGAACTCGGCCTGGCGGATTCGCGCCTGGACCTGCTCGTGCGCCTGGTCGAGGATCTGCTGCGCGCGCTGCTCTGCCCGGTCGATTACCTGCTGTGCCTGCCGCTCGGCCTGCTGGGCAAGAGAGTTCTCCTGAAGCATGTCGCGGACCTCGAGCTCAGCCTTGCCGACGATGCCATCAGCTTCGCGACGCGCCTCTTCGAGGATCGCTTCCTTCTCGGCAACGATATCGCGGGCGTCGCGGACCTCCCACGGCACGGACGAGCGCATCTGGTCGACAAGCTCGAGGATGCGGCGGCGGTCGATAACGACGCCCTGGCCGATCGGCATGCGGCGCGCTTCCGCGACGAGCTCTTCGAGGCGATCGACGAGGTGGAGGATGTCCATATTCAGGCGGTCCGTCCAAACTTCTTCCGCAGCGCTTCGACCACGTGCGCCGGGACCATCTCCGACACATCGTAGCCCAGACGCGCAACCTCGCGGATACGGGTGCCGCTGATGAAGAGGTTGTCGAGGCGGGCCATCATGTAGATCGACTCGATCTCGGGCGCCATCTTGCGGTTCATGAGCGCCATGTCGAACTCGGCCTCGAAGTCGTTGTTGCCGCGCATCGAGCGTACATACACCGTCGCGTCCTGCGAACGGGCGAAGTCGACGGTGAGACCGCTGTACGGCTTGACGATGACGTGGTCGTGGTCGCTGATCGCCTCGGCGAAGAGAGCGACTCGCTCCTCGGTGGTAAAGAGCGTCGAGGTGGTGTCGGCGACGCCGATTACAACCTTCTCGAAGAGCGCAGCGGTACGGCGGGCGATGTCGAGATGCCCATTCGTAACCGGGTCAAAGCGGCCGGCATACAGCGCCGTGGTCATGCGGGCACCGCCGCGTTTCCAATAGTGAGGCTGGGGAACAACAGGATTTCCTCTCAGTGATAGAGGGAGACGCAGGTATCACCGTAGCGGCGGTTGAATACCCGCGGAATACCTGCCAGCTCATCGGGCCAATCGTGGCGCTTGGAGTGCTCGACGACGAGCGTTCCTCCCTCGGCCAGCAATCCCTGCTCGATGACCTCTGACAGCTCCCTTTCCGCCCGATCATACTCATAGGGCGGGTCAGCGACTATAAGGTCGTAGGGACCGCTGAGACGGCTGAGGGCCCGTGCGACGGTCATTGGGTAGACCTTGCCGCGGTCGATCAGGCGCGTCCGCTCGAGGTTCTCTCGGATCACCTCGCTCGTCTTGCTGTCGGCCTCGACGAAGTGACAGCGGTCCGCGCCACGGCTCAGCGCTTCGATGCCGAGGGCGCCGGTGCCACTGTAGAGGTCGAGCACACGGCCCATTTCGTAGCCGTGAGAATCAAGGACCTGGAAGATCGCCTCTCGCACCTGGTCTGTCGTCGGACGCGTGCCGCTGCGCGGCGGTCCTTTGAGCTGCCTGCCGCCGGCGATCCCGGCGATTACGCGCATTGCTAGGGCCGCGGCGTCGCGGTGGCGGTCGGCCGCGGCGTCCCAGGTGTGCCTGTCGTGGACGGCGTCCCGGTTGTCGCCACCGGCGCCTTCACTTCGAGGACGATTTTCTGCTCAGCGCGGATGACGCCGTCGCTAACGACCAGAGAGATGTCGTAAGCGCCGGGCTGAGCCGGGGCCTTCCAGACGATGTTTCCCTTGTTGCCCTGGTCGGTCGAACCGGCCTGCACCTTCCAGGTCGGCCGAAGCATATTGCTGTTGGGCGCGACGAGCTCGACGGAGCCGGCCTCGCCGTACGCGCCGACGACGTCCCAGATCGCCGGCGCACCGGGATCGCTCGACACGTCGTCGAAGGCAACGCCGCCGAGGCCGTAGCGGCGAGCGAGGTCCAGCTTGAAGGCGACGCTGAGGCTGTTCTCCAGCCAGACCGTGCGCTGACCGCCGCGGCCGGGATAGGCGAACGAGACGGCGTAGGCGCCCTGGTCCCAGCTGATGCCGGTCGCGCCGTCGTCCTGGTAGATGTTCTTGCCGACGATGACGACCGACGTGCCGGGGTTGATCTGAGTGGTCGTGCGCAGCTCGATCGTGCTCGCCAGGGTCAGCGCTTCATGGAGCGACATCGTCGTCAGGCCGTCGGTGCCTTTCTCGATGCTGCGGCGGCTGATCAGCAGGCTCACCTTCTTGAGGTCGACCTTCGGGTCGAGATAAGCGAGGACTTCGCCCATCCGCGCGTAGTAAATCGAGGGGTCGAGCTCGGGCGCCAGCTTGAGGAGGTCGGCGGTCTTGCTCAGGGCCTCCCAGTCGTAGGCGCCACTGTCCCAGGTAACGCCCGCCTTCTGAGGCGTGGGCAGGGTCATCGTAAGGGTGCGGTTCGACTGATGGAGGGCGGTCGCGAGGGCACCGACGAAAGCGGTGAGGTCGGCTTTTCGCGCCGGGTTAATGTTGCGGTAGTCGAGGTCGACGCCGGAGTAGCCCGGCTGCAGGGAGAGCTGGACGAGCGCGTTGACATGCGCATCCCGCAACTGCGGCGAAGCGAGCACCGCATTTACGGCGTCGATCTCTGCCGGTGAAGTTGCGCGGACGGTCGGTACCACGGCGAGCTGTCCCGGCGGGGACGCCGCTCCCGCACCGGTGACGGCGCCGTCCGCTGCCGGTGCGTAGCCGAGGACGTTCAGGGTGTTGATCGCCTGCAGCGCGCCACCGTCAGCGTTGACGTTCGGTGCGAGCCAGCCGCTGATCTGGACGGCCGTGGTCGTGCGCCGGAGGACCGCAAGGTTGGCGGGGACCTCGGTCACCTCGCCCTTCACCTCGGAGCCGCCGGGTTGCAGCACACCGTTGGCGACGCGCTGCCACTGGCCGCTCTTGTAGGTATAAAGCCCGAGGTTTCGGGCGTCCGTCACCGCCTGCGCCAGCGCAACGCTGACGACGAACGGGCCGGTCTTGCCCTTGGTCTCCTTGTCCTGATCGGTGTAGAGCGGGCTGAGCGCTTCGTAGCCATCCGGCACCTTCGGCAGACGGATCGTCGTCCCGTTGTTTCCGGAGCTCGCGTTGCTACTGCCAGGCGACCCGCCGTCACCGTCATCGCCACCACCGCCGCTGAGCAGCGAGAGGGGCGGCAGGACGAGTACCAGGAGCAAGAGGCCGACCACGCCGAGGCCGATGAGGATCATCCGCGCGTGGCGGTCGTTCTCGTTATCGCCTCGGCTTGGACCGGCACCGCCGCCGCGGGGTGCGCCGCCGCCGGCAGTACGACGCTGGAAAGGGCCGCGGTCATTCATCGCGGAACCACCTGCACCTGAGTATTGAAGACGCGTCCTTCGCGCCACACCTGGACGTCGACGCGGTCGTTGACGCCGACGCGAGAGAGCACGTTGATGAACGGCTGGTCCTCGGTGATGTCGTTGCGGCCGATGCGCAGGAGCACGTCACCCGCCTGGATCCCCGCCTTCGCGGCCGGGCTGTCACCGGTCACGCGCTGAACGAGGGCGCCATGGTCTACACGCAGGTTCGAAGTCAGCAGAAACTCCTGGTCGATGTTCTGGTGGTCGATGCCGAAAAAGGGCCGGCTGTAGGCGCCTTTATCGATGATGCCCTGGACGATCGGCTGAACCGTGCGGCTGGACAGGGCAAAGGCGATGCCGGTGACGGTTTCGACGCCGTTCACCGTCCGCACGACGGTGCTGTTGATACCGATGACCTCCCCATCCAGCGTCAGCAGCGGTCCACCGCTGTTGCCGGCGTTGAGCAGCGCGTCCGTCTGGACGAGGTCTTCCATATAGACGCC
>JBFWZE010000010.1:0-17346 GCA_050185685.1 Dehalococcoidia bacterium | reverse complement strand
GAACGATCATGATGATGATCAATTACGATATTCTAGCAGGAACGCCCGGTCGCAATCATCGAGCGCCTGTACCATGCCCCGAGAAGCCCGTCCGGCGAAATTGACTTGTCGGCAGGCAGAAAATTACAATTGCTCAGTTATACCGAGACTGTGACGGCCCGCGCTGCGCGGGCAGAATAAGAACACCTGGAGACAGCATTTGGCCTCAGCTCTTCGCGACTATGAATTGATTGTGGTGCTCAGCCCTGAAATTGGCGACGACGTCATCGAAAGCAGCATCGAGAAGGTGCAGCAGTCGGTAACGACCCGTGGCGGCGAGATCAAGGAAGTGAAGCACTGGGGCCGCCGCCGGCTGGCCTACCCGATCAAGCGGCACATGGAAGGCAACTACGTGGAGAGCCAGGTGCGCCTGGACCCCGACCAGGTTTCCAGCCTGGAAGCCAACCTCCGGATTTCGGAAGAGGTCATTCGCCACCTGATCGTCAAGGCGGGCGAATAACACAGGCGGTCCCGGTTCTGCCGGGCACTGTGCTGGAGGAGTAACGGTATGCCGGACGGCCTCAACAAAGTGATGCTGATCGGAAACCTTGAAGCCGACCCGGAGATGCGCTTCACGGCCAATGGCAGCGCCGTTACCACCTTTCGCATCGCCGTAAGCCGGATCTTCGGCACCGATGAGGAACGGCGGGCGGAGACGTCCCGTTTCACGGTCGTCACCTGGAACAAGCTCGCTGAGACCATGGGGCAGCAACTCCTCAAAAACTCCCGCGTCTTCGTCGAAGGCCGCCTGGCAACTCGAAGCTGGGACGGCCCAGACGGTCAGAAGCGCTACGCCACTGAGGTGGTCGCGAACCACGTGCTCCAGCTCGAAAAAGGGCAGGGAGACACGTCCGGCGGCGAAGACGAGTTCTCGTTCCCGGAGGAGGGCTTCCAGGGCGCCGGCGATGCAGCCGGCAGTCTCGAAAGACCAGAAGGTCTCAATCGGGTAATGTTGATCGGCAACCTGGGCGCCGACCCGGAGATGCGCTACACGGCGAACGGCACCGCGGTAACAAACTTCCGCGTCGCAGCCAGCCGCAGCGTGGGAACTCCTGAGGGCCGGCGCGAAGAAACAGAATGGTTCACCGTTGTGGCCTGGACGCGCCTGGCAGAATTCGTCGGCCAGTACGCCCAGAAGGGCCGCAAGGTGTATGCAGAGGGCCGCCTGGCAACCAGAAGCTGGGACGGTCCGGATGGACAGAAGCGATTCAGGACTGAGGTCGTCGCCGACCAGGTGCTCCTCCTCGACCGCGCTCAGGGTGCTCAGTACCCCGATAGCGGCGGGATGGGCTTCCCCAGCGGTGGCGACTTGGACCCTGATGATCTACCCTTTGAATAAGGGTTTTCCGGAGGATAGGTAGAACCGAGTGAGCGAAGCAGTAGCCGAAGAGACGAGTCCGCAGCCGCAGGGAGAAGGACAGGGCCCTCGCCCTCAGCGCGATGAGCGCCCGCGCCGCCGTGGCGGTGGTGGCCGCTTTGGCCGCCGCCGCGTCTGCGCGTTCTGCGTCGACAAAGTCGATTACATCGACTACAAAGAGCCCGGCCGGCTGCGCCGCTACGTTTCGGACCGCGGCAAGATTGAGCCGCGCCGCAAGACCGGCACCTGCGCCGGCCACCAGCGCATGCTGACAACCGCACTCAAGCGCGCCCGACACCTGGCGCTGCTGCCTTTCACTGCGGAACACATTCACGTCACTGGTGTCTTCCCGACGCGTAGTTGACCCCGGAGATACTCGAAACCCGGAATAACCCAGAAAACGCCGAGGGGGTTCGCCCGTCTTGAACCGCCGCCTTCGCGAACTCTTCAAGTCCTGGTCGTCCCAGGACGAAGATAGTCGCAACGCTGCCCTTCTCATCACCGGCATTAGCCTTGTGGTCATCGTCGCGATTGCGCTGGTTGGCTACGGCTATATCCAGGACCGCGCCGAGAACAAGGACACGATCCTGACCGTCGGCAAGAAGGACATCTCCTACGACTACTTCTCCAAGCGCCTCGGCCAGTTCATGCAGCCCGGCGCGAACCTCTCACCGGAGCAGTTCTCCTCGATCCTCGGCGGTATCGTCGCCCAGGTAGAGCAGGAAGAACTGATGCGCCACGTCGCAAAGACGCGTGACATTACGGTCAGCGACGAAGAACTCGACGCCGAGATGCACAACGACCTCAGCGTCGCCGCCGATGCACCCAAAGAGGTCTACGCCACTGCCCTGCGGCGCGAGCTGCTCGACTCCGGTCTGAGTCTCGACGAGTACAAGGAAATCCAGCGTGCCCAGGTCGTGGAGAACAAAGTCCGCGATGAAGCAAAAGCATCCCTCGCCGATCAGACGGAGCAGGTGAACATCCGCCTCCTGCAGGTGGGAACGAAGGAAGACGCCGACAAGGCCCAGGCCCGGCTCAACAGCGGCGAGGCTCTCGGTCTCGTGGCCGGTGCAATGTCGACCGATTCGTCCAGCAGCAAGGGTGGCGAGGTCGGCTGGATCGCCCGCGGCACCTACAACTCGAAGCTCGAAGACGCGATCTTCGCCCAGGCCGTCGGCACGACCAGCGGCATTATCGAAACAGACGAAGGCTTCTACATCGTCGAGGTCCGAGCCCACGAAACCCGTGAGACCACTGACCAGATCCGCACGGCGCTCGGCAACCGCGCCTTCCGGGTCGCCCTCAACGAGTCTCGCAAGGAGATCGGCTCGGAGATCGTTATGACTGCGAGCCAGCTCAACCGCCTCGCGAACAAGTTCCGCTCCTCCCTCAACGCAGGTGGGTAAGACGGGCGCCGTCCGTGTCGCCATTCTGGGCGCCGGGAATGTTGGCGGCGGCGTTGCCCGCATTCTGATCGAAAAGCGTGACGTTTATGCCCGCCAGCTTGGCCGGCCCGTAGAGCTGACCGGCGCTCTCGTCCGCGACACCTCGCGTGAACGTCCCTTCGACGTTTCACTCGTCACCACAGACGCCAACCGGCTCATCGACGACCCGGACGTCGACATCATCGTCGAGACAGTGGGCGGCGAGCAGCCGGCCTTCGACTACATCAAGCGGGCCCTTCAGCAGGGCAAGTACGTGGTCACCGCGAACAAAGAAGTCATGGCCAAGCACGGCCCTGGGCTTCTGTCGCTGGCACGCGAGCACGGCGTCGACCTGCTCTACGAGGCGAGCGTCGGCGGCGGCATCCCGATCATCGCGCCGCTGAAGCGAGACCTGCTCGCCAACCGCGTGCTCTCGCTCGCAGCAATCATCAATGGGACGACAAACTACATCCTGACCTCGATGAGCCGCGACGGCGCCGACTTCGCCGACGCGCTCAAGGCGGCACAGGACCTCGGCTACGCTGAGCCCGACCCGACCAACGACATCGAAGGTGAGGACGCACGCTACAAGCTCGCGATCCTCGCCAGCCTCGCCTTCCACACCAGCGTCCACCCGAATGACATCTACCGCGAAGGCATCACGAAGCTGACGGCGAAGGACTTCCGCTACGCCGCCGAGCTCGGCTACTCAATCAAGCTGCTCGCCCTCGCGAGGTCGCTGGACTCCGGCATTCAGGCTGGCGTCTATCCCGCGTTCATCTCCGCGGACGCCCCTCTCGCCAAGGTCGACGGCGTGCTGAACGCGGTGCAGCTCGTGGGCGACCTCACGGGTAGGGTGCTCTTCCAGGGCCGCGGCGCCGGCAGCTTCCCGACGACCAGCGCAATCATTGCCGACGTCCTCGATGCGGCGCAGAGCATCATCGGCGGGCGCCGCGAGGCCTACGTGGCAGACGACACCCCGGCGAAGATTCTGCCGATGAGCGAGCTGCAGACGCGCTTCTACATCCGCGTGACCGTGGCCGACCAGCCCGGCGTCCTCGCGCAGATCGCCTTCAGCCTCGGCGAGGCGAATATCAGCATCGCATCCGTCATCCAGAAAGAGACGGATGAGGATGCGCGGACCGCCGAGTTGGTTATCATGACGCATGAAGCACGCGAAGCCTCGATGCAGCAGGCGCTGCAGACGGTACGCGAGCTGCCGGCGATCCGTGAAATCGGCGGCTTCCTGCGGGTGGAAGAGTAAATGACGACCAGACGCGAGGTCCCCTTCAACGCCGACACGCTGGCCTGGGTCCACAACGACCTCGCCGACCTCAAGAGCCGCGTGGCGCTCGCCCAGCAGGCCGCCGAGCAGAGCCGCGCAGTTGCTACCGACGCCGCCGACAAGGCCTACCAGACCCGCGTCTACCTCGACCAGTTCGAGGGACATGGCGCCGCAATCGGGCACCTTCAGGACGACCTGCGCGCGGTTCGGGAGCACGTAGCGCGCACGCAGGACGACATTCACGTCCTGCGCCAGGGCCGTGAAGAAGTCGAACGCCGCATCCTCAGCGACTCCGAGCGAGTTCGCCAGGACCGCAACGAAGCCGCCCGGCACTTCGCTGAGATCGAGCGCCAGGTCGAGTCATGGCAGGAGCGCTTCGCCGGCGTCGAAGAGCTGAACCGGCGCCTCCTCGAGTCGGTTTCGCAGCTCGTGCAGCGCGTCGAGAACCTCGAGAACGGGGACGCTGAAACCGAAACGCTGCGGCAGCGCATGCTGACGGCGATTAGCCGCCTCGACCAGGAAATTCAGCGCTACCCGGGCATGCTCAGCGCCCTCGCTCAGGAAGACGAAGTCCACCGCGAGCGATCGAACAGCGCCTTCGAAGCCATCCGCCGCATCGAGACCGAGGTCGAAGCGATGCGCAGCGAGACCAACCGGATCAGCCGCATCGACGACCGCCTGGAGCTGGTCCAGGCAGAACGCACCCGTCACAACGAACGCATCAATGAGCTAACCCAGGACATGGGCAAGGTCGAAGCAGCGCTCAATGAGCACACAGAGCGCACTGCCCTCGTAGAGGCGCGGATGGCGGGCTACCAGCAGGAGCTTGCCGGCCTCAGGGAGCGGCTGCGGGACGACCGGGACCGGATCACGCACTACCTGGGCGGTCTGAACGAAGTGCTCGCGGACATCAAGAAGCGCCAGATCGGCGCCCTGGAAAAAGAGATACGGGATATACGCGGACGTGCCATCAACTTTGCCGAAGAGTAGCAACACCCGACCGGGCGTCATCGAGCGATACGCCGAATTCCTGCCGATAACGGACGCGACACCACGCGTCGACCTCGGCGAGGGGACCACGCCGCTGGTGCGGTCGCGGCACATCGGCCCATCCCTGGGCATTGATGAGCTCTACTTCAAGCTTGAGATGTGCAACCCCACCGGCTCCTTCAAGGACCGGGGCATGGTCCTTGCCGTTGCGAAAGCGATTGAGGAGGGCTCGAAGGCCGTACTCTGTGCTTCTACCGGCAACACCAGCGCCTCCGCCGCGGCATACGCAGCGTCACGCGGTCTGAAGTGCTTCGTTTTCCTGCCCAAAGGCCGCATCGCCCCCGGCAAAATGGCTCAGAGCGCAGCCTACGGCGCCCACGTCGTGGCCGTCAGGGGCAACTTCGACGATGCCCTGCGGCTCGCCCGTGAGTACTGCGCCAAGCACCCCGTCGCTCTCGTGAACTCTGTGAACCCCTTCCGTATCGCCGGCCAGAAGACAGCCGCCTTCGAGATCGTCGACGCGCTCGGCGAGGCACCGGAACACCTCTTCATCCCGGTCGGCAACGCAGGCAACATCACCGCCTACTGGGCCGGCTTCAACGAGTACTTCGACAACGGTCTTTCGAAGCGCAAGCCGCGGATGATGGGCTTCCAGGCTGCAGGCGCGGCTCCGATCGTCATCGGCGAGGTCGTCGAAGACCCGCAGACGATCGCCTCAGCGATCCGCATCGGCAACCCGGCAAGCTGGCGGAGCGCCGAAGCAGCCCGTGACGACTCCGGCGGCATCATCGACAGCGTCACCGACGAAGAGATCGTCGAGGCCTACCACCGCCTTGCCCGCGAAGAAGGCGTCTTCTGTGAGCCGGCATCGGCCGCCAGCGTCGCCGGCCTGATCAAGGCGGCAAAGGCCGGCACCCTCGCCGGTACCAGCGCCGTCTGCGTGATCACCGGCAACGGGCTGAAAGACCCGGACACGGCCCGTACGTTCACCGCGATTGAGACCGAGGTCGGTCCGAGCCTCGCCGAGATCGAGCGCGCCCTCGCAATCTAGGCGCGGCGCACCTGTGTAACGATTCTTCGGAATCGCGGCCTGAATGGCTCAAGAGCGGTAAGGGTTCTCCCGACTATTGAGAGTGGGACTGCAGTCAGTCCTGCCGTCGAGGAGAATGGACTCTGCAGCCGCGAACGGTCGTCAAGGTATCCCTCATTGCCTTTTCCCTCCTGCTGGTCGCCCTGATCGGATACGGCGTCTGGTGGCTTCGGGAAAGCAACCGCGCGCTGAACGACGCGGCAGAAGCGTCCCGGATCAGCGACGCCTACGAAGATGCCCTCCAGGCGATCCTCGGGACAGAGGTCGTCTCGAATAGAATGCTGCGCGAGCCCACGCCCGAGCTACGGCGTGACTTTGACGTCCAGGTCTACCGCGCAGCCGCAGCGATCGCCTTCATCCAGACAAACGGCAATAATGCCGACCGCCTGCTGGTGCAGCAGCTGCTCGATGAATACGGACCCAAAGTATCCTCGGTCACCCGCTCTCTCGATGCTGCGGTCAATGGCGAGCCGATTGACCAGGACGAGCTGCCGCCGACGGAGCTAGCGGCAGGCCTCAAACGCATGCTGGAAGCGCCCGCGCAGGAGCGGCAGAACGCGGCCGCAGAACAGCTTCAGGCGTACCGAAACGCCCAGGAGACGCAGACGGCTATCGTCATCTTCGTCCTCTTCCTCGGGCTGCCTGTCATGGCGTCACTCGTACTCCTGATCCGCGTCTTCGAGCGCCGGGAGTCAGCAGCGAATCTCAGCATGGAGATCCTCGAGCAGGCGGCTCTCACCGACAGCCTCACAGGTCTCGGGAACCACCGCGGCTACCAGGAACAGCTCGCGCGCGAAGTCAGAGCAGCCCTCAGCACGAACTCCGCCCTGTCGCTCGCCGTCCTCGATATCGACGACTTCAAGGAAATCAATGACACGCAGGGTCATGCACGCGGCGACCAGATCCTGTTCCAGATGGGGCGGCTCCTGCGTGAGGTATGCAGTCCTGGTGATCAGCGATTCCGGGTCGGCGGCGACGAGTTCGCGGTGATCATGCCGGGTTCGGATGAGGCCAGGGCGTTGGAGCTCATGGAGCGGTTCCGGGTATTGGCGGGCCTTACGGGCGCGACGGTCAGCATCGGCGTTGCCCAGCTCGAACCCGACGACGACACGGAGATCCTGCGAGAGAAAGCTGACTCCACCCTGTACACGGCAAAACGGCGGGGCCGCGACGCTGTGTGCACCTTCTCCGGCGACAACGCGGAACAGAAGGTCGTCACCCAGGCGAAGATCCAGGCCCTTCGTGACCTCCTCCGCGAAGACCGCATCGAGGTTGCCTTCCAGCCTGTGCTGCACTCGAGCCGCGGCCCGGTGGTCGGCTACGAAGCACTTGCCCGCATCCCCGATGGATTCGATATCGAGGGCCCCCAGGAAGCCTTCGATATCGCCGAACGCATCGGCCACTCCCACATCCTTGACCTGCTCTGCATTCGCGAAGGACTGCAGCAGGCGGGCAACCTGGGCGGCGACCAGATCCTCTTCCTCAACGTGTCACCGAGAACGCTGGAGAGCAGCAGCTTCTCAGCGGCGGCGATCGCAAACCTCGTCCTCGAGTCGGGGCTCCGGCCGGAGCAGGTCTGCTTCGAGATTACGGAGCACACGTCGGCACCAATTGAGGTCGTCTTGCGCGAGGTCAACGCGCTCAAGGGCTGCGGTTTCAAGATTGCTCTCGACGATGTCGGCGCCGGCAACTCCGGCCTCGAGATGATGCGTCGCCTGGAGGTCGATTTCGTGAAGATCGACCGCTCCGTGCTCGCCGGTGCGCTGGAGAAGGGACAGGGCCGCGGCGTCTTCATGGCAATCATCGTTTTCGCCTCAGAGGCTGGCGCCTTCGTGATCGCAGAAGGCATTGAGACGCCGGAGATGCTGGCGGTGATCGAGGAAACGAACCGCGGGCCGTTCGCGATCCAGGGCGTCCAGGGGTTCATCCTCGGCGTCCCGCGCGAGCTGCCTCCGTCCCTCCCTATCGAGCTGTCCGCGTAACCAGAACTCCTGCAATGACTCGCAGCTGCGTTTTCATGCATGTGGCGCAGCACGCGTGGTTGACTCACTCATGGGCGCTGTACGTTTTATACTGTCCAATAGGTTAGAGAGCAGCCAGAAAGACGACGCGTGCAGGGAACAAGTATCACCAACCTCGATCCAGAGCTCGAACGGCTGCTCACAGAGCGGCCGGAGCGCCTCCCCTTCCAGCATCCCGTCTGGCTCCGCACCTGGCTCGCCGAGTTTGGTGATCGCTGCGAGCCCCTGCTGATCGCCGCTGCTGACGGCACCGGCGTAAGGGCGATCGCGCCGCTGATGCGCTGCGACGACCGCGTCACCTTCATCGGTGACAGCTCGATCTGCGACTTCATGGACTTCCTCGTCGCGTCCGGCAATGAAGACGAAGCGTATGCCGAAATCTGGCGCCAGCTCTGTAGCGAGGACTGGACGGAGATGGAGCTCTGGGGATTGCCCGAGAGCTCACCGACGCGCGAACGGATCCTCGCCCTCGCGAAGGACGCTGGCTACGGCGCCGCTGAGGTCGTCGAGGCCGTTGCCCCCCGCGTCGACCTGCCGCCCACCTGGGACGAGTACCTCGCCTCGCTGAACAAGAAAGACCGCCATGAGCTCCGGCGCAAGATTCGCCGCCTCTTCGACAGCGGCGCCGAGGTGAAGTTCGAAGCGCTCCACGAGCAAACTGAGGTCATGGCAGGACTGGAGCAGTTCCTCGACCTCCACACCCGCAGCCGCATGGACAAGACCGAGTTCATGACCGACGAGATGGCCTCCTTCTTCCGGCGAATGACCTCGGCGATGGCGGCCTGTGGCCTGATCCGCCTCTTCATGCTCTCGATTAACTCCCGCCCCGCCGCTGCGGTGCTCTGCTTCGATGCCGGCAGCCACATCTACATGTACAACTCCGGCTACCACCCGGACTTCGGCAGCCTTGCGGTCGGTCTCGTTTCGAAGGCGCTGTGTCTGCAGTGGGCGATCGAGAACGGCAAGAGCGGCGCCGACTTCCTCCGCGGCAACGAGTCTTACAAGTACGACCTCGGCGCCAAAGACCAGCAGATCTTCCGCCTGGTGGTGAGACGCCCGGCATGACCGGCCTCCGCATCGCCGTCCTCAGCGTCCACACATCGCCTCTCGCCCGCCCCGGCGGCAACAAAGCTGGCGGCCTGAACGTGTACGTCGTGGAGCTGGCGCGGCAGCTGGTGCAGCGGGGCTGCAAGGTCGATATCTTCAGCCGCCTCGCAGGCAAGCACGAGCCGGAGGTCGCCGAGATCGAACCCGGACTGCGCGCGATCCATCTGCCGGCGGGTCCGGCACGGTACCTCGCGCCGGAGAGCACCGTCAAGCACCTCCCTGCCTTCGCGAACGCCGTTGCCGACTTCGCAGTGCGTGAGGGTATTCGCTACGACCTCGTCCACAGCCACTACTGGCTCTCCGGCCTCGTGGGGCTGGACCTGCACGAAGCCTGGGGCGTGCCGCACGTGACGATGTTCCACACCCTCGGCGAGATCAAGAACCGGGCCAGCGTTTCGATGAAAGAGACCAGCCTGCGCATCGACTCCGAGACACGGATCATCGCCGAAGTAGACAAGATTATCTGCGCGACCGAGGCGGAACGGACGAGCATCCAGGTGCTCTACGGCGCGCGGGCTTCAAGCGTTGCGGTCATCCCGCTGGGCGTCGACCTTGGCCGCTTCCAGCCGCAGGACAAGGCGGCCGCCCGTGCCGAACTCGGCCTCGAGGACGAACGCATCGTCCTCTTCGTCGGGCGTATCGAGCCGCTAAAGGGCATCGACATCCTGATCAACGCCGCGGCGATGCTCGACAGTGACGTTGACTGCAGCGTCCTCATCGTCGGCGGTGACGAGGCGACACGCACCCAGGTGACGAAGCTCCAGGAGCTGGCGAAGCTGCGCGGCATCAGCCATCGCGTCGCCTTCACCGGCGCCGTCGACCACGAGAAGCTGCCGCTCTACTACAACGCAGCCGACATCTGCGTCGTCCCATCCCACTACGAGAGCTTCGGCCTCGTCGCGGTCGAGGCGATGGCGAGCGGTCTGCCGGTGGTGGCGTCGCGCGTCGGCGGGCTGATTGGCACCGTAAAGGACGGCGAGACCGGCTACCTCGTACCGTGGCTCTGCCCCGAGCCCTTCGCCGAACGCATCGAGCTGCTCCTCGACAACGAGCCATTGCGCCGCAGCCTCGGCGCTGCCGCCCGCGAAGAGGTCGCGCGGTATCGCTGGGAGAACGTCGCTGCGGGCGTACTCGACGTGTACGAAAGCCTGATCGCCACGCCAGCGCTGGCGACTGCCGGAGGATAGGACCAGGTTTGCTGCTGTTCCCGCGCTTCAAAAACAAGAAGAAGTCTGACGCCAACCCCTTCAATTACGGCGACG
Source organism: Dehalococcoidia bacterium (assembly GCA_050185685.1). Taxonomy (GTDB): domain Bacteria; phylum Chloroflexota; class Dehalococcoidia; order DSTF01; family WHTK01; genus WHTK01. Next base: position 6,771 of record JBFWZE010000010.1, on the reverse strand, counting down.
GCGTCAAAGACCTGCCGCCGCTTGGCTCTGACGGGCCGCTGACGCTTATGGCGATCATGGCCCACCCCGACGACATCGACTTCGGCTCCGCCGGCAGTATCGCGAAGTGGTGCGCTGAGGGCTGGACGGTCTACTACGTTCTCGCCACCAGCGGCGACAAGGGCACGCACGACCCGACGATGACGCCGCAGGAGCTCGCCGCGATCCGTGAGGAAGAGCAGCGTGATGCCGCCCGCGTCCTTGGCGTCAAAGAGTGCATCTTCCTGGGCTATCCAGACGGCTGGGTCTATCCGACGGCGGAGCTGCGCGGCCAGATCGTCCGTCTGTTCCGCCAGTACAAGCCCGACGTCGTCTTGACCTGGGACGGCTTCCGCAGCAGCTTTAACCACAATGATCACCGCAACATCGGCATCGCCGTGCGTGACGCGGTCTACCCGGCGACGCGCGACCGCCTCTACTACCCAGAACACGAGAAAGAAGGGCTGCCGGAGCACCGGGTGAACGAGATGTTGCTCGCCGGATCCGACAAGCCTGACTACTTTGTCGACATCAGCGCCTTCATCGAAAAGAAGGTGGACGCTATGCTATCTCACAGGAGCCAGGTCTCGACGCAGGACCGCGACGAGATGCGCAAGAGCCTGAGCCGTCGTGGCGGCGGGGATGGGCGGGGTGGCATGGTGGAAAGCTTCAAGCGCGTGCACCTCACCAGTTCCCAGGCCCGCCGGCAGCAGCAAGCGAACGCTCAGGCAGCGACTTCGGCCCCTGCAGAGGCGCAGTCATAGAAGATCTCTCGTACTACCTCTTCCTCGCCGGCTTCGTCGTGGCGACCGTTGCTGCCGCTTCGTATCTGATTCACGCAGTCGGCGGCGTGACCACCTACCGCCAGGCTGCGACCAACGCCGGCACCGTCAGCTTCCCGGTCACGAACACGGCGCCGAAGGGCGCCGCATCGGTAGGGAAGTTCAGCCTTCACCTCGCAGTTGCGTTCCTGACGCTGTCGATTGCAGCGCGGGCGATCGCGGCGGAGCGGCCCCCGCTCGGTAACCTCTGGGAGTACACGATCGCCCTCGGCTGGGGCATCCTCCTTTTCACCGCCATCTTCGAGTCGGCATTCAAGGACCGCTCCCTGGGCACCGTGATGATCCCGGTGGCCGTCGTGCTGATGCTGGTTGCCCTCGTCTTTTTCCCCTCCACGCTGACGCCGCTGGTGCCTGCCCTTCAGGCGAACCGCATCCTCGGCATCCACGTCACAACGATGATCATGGCCTACAGCGCCCTGTCCATCTCATTCGGGTCTGCAGTTCTCCACCTCGCTCAGGGAGACAGTGAGAAGAAGCGCATCGAACGCCTGCCCGACGCCGAGACGCTCAGCGAGATCGGCTACTGGTCGGTCCTCGTTGGCTTTCCGCTGCTTACTCTCGGTATCGCGCTTGGTGCCTACTGGGCGAACTCGGCCTGGGGCCGTTACTGGGGCTGGGACCCCAAAGAGACGGCGGCGCTGTTTACCTGGCTGGTCTACGCCGGCTACCTTCACGCCCGCGGCCTTCGCGGCTGGGAAGGCAACCGCGCCTCTTGGCTGCTGATCGGCGGCTTCGGCGCCGTCCTCTTTACCTACTTCGCCGTCAACTTCGTGTTCTCAGGACTGCACAGCTACGCGGGCGTTTAAGCTTTCTCGGAAGACGCTGAAGTACGGCGCGATCGGCAGCGTCATTGCGCTGCTGATCATCGGCTTCGCTACGTGCAGCAGCGCGCCGACGCCTGAGGCCTGCCCTCTGCCGCCGGCGGGGTCGCAGGGTGCCACGATCATTGAACAGGCGAAGCAGCGCACCCGCTTCCCGCTTTCCTATCCCTGCTACCTGCCCAATAGCCAGGTCCTCGAGTCGCATAGCGTCACCGGCGAGATCGGCAAGCAGCGCTCCGAGTTCGCCTTCAGCGGTCCATTCGAGATCGCGATTCGCCAGGCCCTGGTGCCGCCGCCGGTCGAGCCCGACCCCACAGGCGCCTCCCGACGCGCGATCTTCCTGTTCGATGGCATCCAGGCGAGCTTCATCGAGCGGACGGACGGCAGCAGCAGAGCGCTGTACCACCTCTACTGGGAGCGTGACGGCTTCTTCTGGGAGCTGCAGGCCTTTGGTCCGTACCAGCAGCAGCGGATCATTCTGCAGATCGCTCGTTCGCTGGCACCGCTGCCCTAGTACAGCGTCGTAATCAGCAGCCGCGCCCCGAGCGCGAGCAGGGCAATCGCCATGAACCGGACGATGATCGCGCCGTGGAGACGGGCCGAGATGATCGCACCGACCTGAGCGCCGGCGATGACACCGACAGCCAGTGCGGCCGTTCGCATGTAGCCCCCCTCGTAGTCACCGGCCAGCAGGTGGACCATCGCTGACGTCCCGGCAGTGACGGTGAGGACGTAGTGCGAGGTACCGGTGGCAATGTGCGCCGGGTAGTGCAGCACCTGGATCATCACCGGCACATGGATGAGGCCACCGCCGATGCCGAGCAGGCTGGCGAGGAAGCCGATGAAAATGCTGATCACGATGCCGTACCAAAGGTTGTAGGAGAAGGCGAAGGTGTCGCCACGCCGGTCCGTGATCATGCGCATGATCTCACCGCGGCGGTTGGTGCGGCCGACGACTCGCGGTTCCGGTCTCAGGATCAGCACCGCCGCGGCACAGAGCAGGACCAGGGCGAAGATCACGTTGAACAGGTTGCGCGGCACATAGCTCGTCACCAGCGAGCCGACAATCGCTCCCGGGATCGTCGCGAGCGCGAAGGCATTGGCGCCGACGAAATCGATGCGGCGCTGGCGGATATAGGCGAAGGTGCCCGAAAGGGCGTTGAAGAAGACAACACCGATCGACATCGCCGTTACGAGCTCGGGCGGGTCGCTCGGGTAGAGGAGGAGCAGGAGAGGTACGAGCACGAAGCCGCCCCCGGCACCGATCATGGTCCCGTATGCGCCAACGACGACGCCCAGGAGGATAAGGCCGGGCCAGACGAGGAAGTCAGGCATTCGCGAAGCGACTCATAAACCCATCTTGCCGGACTCGGTCGTTCGTCTCAATTTGTCAAAAGACGATGGGATATCGCGATCATGGGCCACATCATGGAAGCGCGAGTCACGATGCTAAAATCGCGACGTGATCATCGACTTCCACACGCACATATTCCCGCCGGAAGTCGCACAGCAGCGCGCCAGGTTCCTCCGCGAAGACGCGACCTTTCGCGAGCTCTACGACCACCCGAAAGCGACGCTGGCAACCGCTGCAGACCTGCTCGAGAGCATGGCCAGGAGCAAAGTGGACGTCTCTGTCGCGCTGGGGTTCGGATGGGCGTCAGTCGAGACCTGCCGCATCCACAACAACGAGCTGATCGACGCCGCGAAGGCCAGTCACGGCCGCATCGTCCCTTTCTGCACCCTGCCTCTGGGCGCGGGCATCGATGCCGTCGAGCGTGAGTTCCGCCGCTGCACCGAGCGGGGAGTCCGCGGCTTTGGCGAGCTGCGACCAGACAACCACGGCTTCGACATCGCAGGGGCCGCCGGCAAGCGCCTCGGCCGGCTGGCGACAGAGTCCGGAGCCATCTTGCTGTTCCACGCCAGTGAGCCGGTCGGGCATCCCTACGCCGGCAAGCAGGGCATGGGCATCAGCGCTCTGTACGAGTTCATCGTCGAGCACCCGGAAGTGCGGGTCGTGGCGGCGCACTGGGGCGGCGGTCTGCCCTTCTATGCCCGCATGCCCGAGGTGAGGCTGGCGCTACACAACACCGCCTTTGACACCGCCGCAACCAGTTTGCTCTACAGCCCTGAGATCTATGCCGACGTTGCACACCTCACCGGCGCGGGCAGCATCCTCTTCGGCAGCGACTACCCACTTCTCAGTCAGAAGCGCAGCCGTGAGCGCGTCGAAGCGGAAGAACTGCCCCGGCACGACCTCGAGGCGATCCTCGGCGGCAACGCGGCCCGCCTGCTCAATATCGCGACGCCCGCTGTATGACGAACTTCAGATCACCGAAGCAGACTGAGCGCCTCTTTGTTGCCCTCGAGATGCCGGTGACCTGGAACGACGCGCTGGGCCAGCTGCAAGACAAGGTCCGCGCCGCAATGCTCAGGGAACTCCCCGAGCCGGTGCCGCGATTGCGTTGGACGCGGCCGGAGGGCATCCACCTGACGCTGAAGTTCCTGGGCGAGACACCGCGCAGCCTCTCTGGACCGATCGACCACGGCTTGCGCGAATCGGTCGAGGCGATCAGGGCGTTCAGCCTCCAGCTCGGCAGACTTGGGACGTTCGAAGACCGCCGCGGCCCGCGCGTGCTCTGGGTCGACGTCGAGGGTGAGCAGGAGCCTTTGCTCGAGCTGGCACGCCGCGTCGACGTTGCCCTCTCACTGGAGGCAGATTTGCCGCGTGAGCAACGGCCTTTCCAGCCTCATCTCACCCTCGCCCGGATCCCGGAGGAGGCGGCGCGGGAACTGCGCTTCAAGCTGGACGACGTGCTTGCCGGGATCAGGACGCCGCGTCCCGGGCCGCACCGTTTTGCCGCCGTCAGTCTCATGCGCAGCCACCTCGAACGCGGCGGCGCGCGGTACGAACGCGTGCGGTCGTACCGGCTGGTGTAGCGCTTCAGGACCTTCCCGTCCGGAATCCCATGCGCCTTTACAGGCCCTGGTATTCGGTCTATTCTGTGCCCGTCTAACGCAACCGCTCTGCCGGCTGAGGCGAACTACGCCTCAGTCGCTTTATTACGTAAAGAATGTTGCGGTTTGCGACTGACGTGGAAAGCACAACGGGGGATTCACACCATGGCCGAAAAGGCTGTACCGATGACCAGGGATGGTATCGCAAAGCTCCAGAAGGAGCTCGACCACCTGCTGGAGGTTCGCCGCCCGGAAGTCGCCGATCGTATTCACGCGGCGAAGGAGTTGGCGAGCGCGCAGAATAACGCCGAGTACGAGGACGCCAAGAACGAGCAGGCCTTTGTCGAGGGCCGCATCCTCACGCTCGAGCACATGTTGCAGAACGTCACGATCATCGACGAGGCCGCTGCCCACGCCGCCAACCGGGTGCAACTCGGTGCGACGGTCACGGTCGACACAAACGACGGCAAGCAGGTCGAGTACACGATCGTCGGTCCGGCCGAGGCGGCGCCAACCCAGGGCAGGCTCAGCAACGAGTCCCCCGTAGGCCGCGCCCTCCTCGGTAAGCGCATCGGCGACGAAGTCCAGGTCCAGGTGCCAAAGGGCGTCCTGCGGCTCACGGTGAAAAAGATCAGCTAGACGCCGGTCAGCGCAGAGATAGAGCGGGTCGTCCTGAGAAGGGCGGCCCGCTTCTTCGTTTCCAGCGAACTCGACCCTCGAAAACCGGATCTGTATCCTGAGTTGAGTATGCCGACACGAGAAGAAGAGCTTTACCAGGAACGCATCATCAAGCTGAACCGCCTCAAAGAGCGCGGCATCGACCCTTATCCGCCGCGATTCCCGCGCACTCACGCCGCCACCGAGGCGATCGCCGCCTTCGAGGCGTGGGAGCCGACCGCCGGCGAAGAAACCATGGGCCCTACGGTCACCGTCGGTGGGCGCGTGACGGCGCTGCGGATGATGGGGAAGGTCTCCTTCCTCGACCTGCGCGACGGCAGCGGGCGTATCCAGGTCTTCGTCCGCCGCGACAAGGTCAGCCCGGAGGACTTCGCCATCCTCAAGGACACCGACCTCGGCGACTTCCTGGGCATCACAGGGCCGGTCTTCCGCACGAAGGCGGGCGAGATCACGGTCGAAGCCGACACCATCACGATGCTCTCGAAGGCGCTGCAGACGCCGCCGGAGAAGTGGCACGGCCTTGCCGACGTCGAGCAACGATACCGGCAACGCTACCGTGACCTGATCGCCAATGAGGAGACGCGCCGCGTCTTCATCCTCCGCAGCAAAGTGATCTCGGCGATCCGGCGCTTCATGGATGACCGGGGCTTCATGGAGGTCGAAGGACCGATCCTCGGGGACCACGCGGGCGGTGCCGCAGCGCGGCCGTTCATCACCCATCACAACACGCTGGACCGCGAGATGTACCTTCGCATCGCGCTCGAGCTGCACCTGAAGCGGCTGATCGTCGGCGGTTACGACAAGGTCTACGAAATCGGCCGGATCTTCCGCAACGAGGGCGTTTCCTGGAAGCACAACCCCGAGTTCACCATGATGGAGAGCTACGAGGCGTATGCCGACTACAACGCGGTGATGCGGATGGTCGAAGAGATGACCGCCCACATCGCCGAGTTCGCGACCGGCTCAACGCTTGTGCACTTCGAAGAGCACGAGATCGAGTTCAAGCCGCCCTGGCGCCGCCTCACGCTACGCCAGGCCCTGATCGACTACGCCGACGGCCTCGACATCGAGCAATTCAGCGACGAGGCCTCCCTGCGCGAGGCGATGCATGCCCGTCACATCGAGACTGAGGCCGGCGCCGGCTGGGGCAAGCTGGTCGACATCGCCCTCAAGGCAAAGGTCGAGCCGGAGCTAATCCAGCCGACCTTCATCATCGACTACCCTACCGAGCACTCGCCCCTCGCCAAGCGGAAGCCAGACAACGAGCATTATGTCGAGCGCTTCGAGCCCAGCGCCGGCGGCCTGAAGTTCGGCAACGCGTACAGCGAGCTGAACGACCCGTTGGAGCAGCGTGAACGCTTCGAGACGCAGCTCCGGCTGCGCGCCGCCGGTGATGAAGAGGCAGAACTCGAGGACGAAGACTTCATCGTCGCGCTGGAGCACGGTATGCCCCCCAC
>JBFWZE010000009.1:37186-43558 GCA_050185685.1 Dehalococcoidia bacterium | reverse complement strand
ACGGGTAGCCTCCACTGCGCCAAATGCAACGAGACGTACCCAATCGAAGACACGATCCCGAACCTGCTGCCCCCGGACCTTCGCAAGTCGATGGAGGCGAGCAAGGCCTGATGAGCCGGGCTCACACGACCGGCGTCATACTCATGGCCGGCGCCGTCCTTCAGATGCTGCTCTTCGTCATCGGTGCAGCGAAGCGTAGCTACCTCGCGCTGGCGCTGCCGGTCATGGCCGCAATGACCGCCCTCACCGCCCTGACCTTCTGGGTGGGCTGGACGATGGTCTCAATGGAAGAAGAGGACGAAGCGCCGCCGGCGCCTCTCAGCGAGTAAGGCGCGACGGAGCAAGAAGCAAGGCCGCCCTCCTCAAGGCGGCCTCGTCATTTCTAGCGGAAGAGTCGGATTTCGACTCCGACGTCCACTGCGCGCCAGGCGCCATCGCCGGTCAACGCGGGCAACCGCAAATCTCGGGCGAGCGCCAAGCAGGCGCGATCACCAAGCGAGAGCCCACCAGCGATGGTGGACGGGCGAAGGAAGCCCGCATCCATTGCTTGAGCATGAGAGAACAGAATCACCTCGAGGTCCATGCCGGCCAACTCGACTTCGATGTCAGATTCGCTCACGCCCCGCTCTCGTAGCTTGGCTACGACCTCAGACAAATTCACGGTACTTACGAAGCAACCAGGTGTGACAAGCTCTGCGGCGGTTTCCCAACCTGGCTCCCTATTCAGAATGGCCAGGATGGCCGATGCGTCGAGGACGAAGTCACTCACTCGCAGCCTCTGCCCGACGCTCGGCAAGGAGTTCGTCGACAAGGTTCTTTTCGATGTTGTACTTCGCAGTAATCCTCTGCGCCCGCCGGATACCGGCCTTGAATGTGAGGACGACCAGCTCACCGTCCTGGACGAGGAGCGTCAAACGCTCCCCAGGTTTGATACCGAGCTGCTCGCGCATCTCCGCTGGGATCAGTAGACGGCCCTGATTATCGAGCTTCGAGATGGCACGGCCCTGGATGGATGTGGTCATATCACCAGTTTAGCATCCAATCCCCAAATATATCGGAAGCTGGCTGTCAGGTGACTTTCTGGAGACCTGCCAGCGCGACAGGCATAGTGTCAATCTCAACGCCCAGGTCCCGCAACGGCACCAACACGAACGCCCGCTCGCGCATGCGGGGATGAGGAAGTGTCAGCGACGGCGACTCCATCGTCTCGTCGTTGTAGAGGATGAGGTCGAGGTCGATGACGCGGGGCGCCCAGCGCTCGGCCGGACGCTGACGGCGGCCCATCTTCGCCTCGATCTGCTTCAGATGGGCGAGCAGCGCTTCGGGACTGAGTTGGGTGCGGACGCGGCAGACGGCGTTGAAGTACGCGGGCGGCGGCGCGGGTGGCTGAGGCGCCGACTCGTAAATCGGCGATATCGCTTCGACTTCGACTTCCGGGGGCAATAGCTCGACGGCCCGCGCAATGTTCGCGCGCCGGTCACCCAGGTTGGAGCCGAGGGCGATGTAGATGCCGGACATCAATGGGTCCGCACGATGGCGTCGGTCATACGGCTCACATCGACCATTTCGGCGACATCGTGGACGCGGATCACATCGGCCCCGTTCGCGATTGCCACCGCCACCGTCGCCGCGGTGCCCCAGACGCGCTCACCCTCCGGTGCTCCAAGGACGGAGCCGATCGTGGACTTGCGGGACGTGCCGACCAGCAGCGGCAATCCGAGCTCGCGAAGCTCTCCCAGCCGCCTTAGCATTTCGAGGTTCTGCTCCTTCGTCCAGCCGAAGCCGAAGCCGGGGTCGAGAATGAGTTGCTCCGGGTAGAGCCCGGCAGCGCGGCCAATCGCAATGCTGGCTTCGAACCCGCCGCGGATGTCGGCGATGACATCATGGAACTCGCGGCCGCGCTGGTTGTGCATGACGACAGCCGGGACGCCACGGTGGGCCGCAAAGGCGGCGACGCCCTCGTCATAGCGGAAGCCCCAGATGTCGTTCAGCAGGCTGGCGCCGGCATCGAGGGCCGCCTCCACTACTGGTGCACGATACGCATCAATGCTTACCGGCAGATCGACCGCCCGAACGATTGACTCGACCATCGGCACGACTCGGCGCAGCTCCTCTTCGACCGTCAGCTCAGCGAATCCCGGGCGCGTTGATTGCCCTCCGACATCGATGATATCGGCGCCTTCCTCGGCCATTCGGCGGGCCTGCGCTACAGCGGCATCGACGTCACGCAGGCCGTCTCCTGAGAACGACTCGGGCGAGACATTGACGATGCCCATGACGTATGTTCGGCTGCCCCAATCGAAGCGCCGGCTGCCGATCTGGAGGCTCGAGGCGAGTCGGTTCATTCCCTCATCCTAGCGCCTGCGTCGTCTTGAGACTGTGATGCCGGCGTAACGCCTGGGGTGTATTTGTATGAGCGTCTTGACATTTTTGTCCTGCCAGCCGATATTCCTCGCGTATCCGGGGAGGGTACGAAAGGAGCGTCCAGCATGGAAACAACCCTCGAGACCCCTCACAGATCACCTTCTGGGTACCCCATGGTCTTCGAGATTCCGCGGCCGGCGTCCCAGTCGCGTCTTACCAACTTTCCGCTCGGGATTGGCACCTTCATCCGTTACATCCTGGCGATCCCGCACCTGGTCGTGCTCTACTTCCTCGGCCTCGCGGCCCTGGTTGTGGGTTTCATCGCTGACTTCGCCATCCTCTTCACTGGCAGCTATCCCCAGGGCATGTTTAATTTCGTCCTAGGCATCCAGCGCTGGAACGTCAACATCAGCGCGTACATCTTTGGGCTGCGCGATGAATACCCGCCCTTCACCACCGATGCGGGCCGGTATCCGGTTACCTACGACGTCGAATATCCGACGGGCCTGAACCGGATCCTCAACTTTCCAATCTTCGGCATCTACATCAAGCTGCTGCTGCTGATCCCGCACTTCGTTGTGCTGCTCTTCGTGTATCTCGCTGTGTACGTGGTCTGGTTCATCGCCCAGTTCGCGATTCTCTTCACGGGCTCGTACCCGGAAGGAATGCACCGCTTCTCGGTCGGCGTGCTGCGCTGGAACCAGCGGCTCCAGATCTACCTCGCATCGATGACGGACAAGTACCCGCCGTTCAGCACGAAGTAAACGCCGCGCGCCATGAGACCATTGCAGGCGTTCGCCGGGTGCTAAGCTAGCCTTATGTTGCAAACACCCGGCCTGCGTATGAGCCTGATCGGCGCAGTCGTCTTCTTTGTCGGCCTCATCGGACTACTGTTCCTGCCGCTTGCGATCGCGCTGGCTGCACTTGTCATCGGTGGTTTTGCGGTGTGGGGCGGCTTCATCTGGACGCTGTTCAGCTACTACGGCCCCGCGAACGAGCCGCCGCCGGTCGACAGCAAGCGCTGACTGCCGCTAGCGGGCCCAGTTGAACTGATCGACGAGGACGTTCGTCGCGTCCACCAGCTTGTCGTGCTCGTCCGCGACCTGGTTTCGCATGGCGATGGCGCTGTTGTACTGCGAGACGAGCTGATTGAAGTTCGGCGCCAGGGCGTTGTAGAGACGGCGCAGATCTTCGTACTCCGTGAAGACCTCTGAAGGCAGGTTACCGGTCGGGTACTTCGCGAGGATCGCATCGATCTGACCTTTGAGGGCATCGAGCTGGTTGCTGACGTTCGTGAGATCCGCGTTCATCGTGGCCAGCGAACTGTCGAGCCCCTGGATCTGCGTCGCGAGGGTTGCGATCCGGGCACGGTTGACGTCGATCTGGCTCTGCAGCGGCCTGCGCAGGTCGGCGATGCGCGCGTCTTCCTGGGCGTGGAAGGTGTTCTGGGCGTTCTCGATCGTCTGCTGCTCGTTGTTCCAGAGCGAGTCGACCTGCTTGCTCAGGGCATCGCAGCTCGCCGCGGACCGAATGCTCGCCATCTTCTCGCGGATCGTCTTCGCACCGGCGAGGTTGATGTCGACGTGGGTCTGCTCGTGGCGATCGACACTCGCCGCGAACTGCTTCCACTTCGAAGCGAGAGACGCGTTGAGCGAGCTTTCGGAGGCGTGCTTCGGCAGCGTTACGACGATCTCCAGCGTGATGGTCATAGAGGCAATGATGCAGCCGTCCGGCGAATTCTGCGGCTGCCAGCGGTAGGCCCAGCTTGCCGCGGTGAGGCCGCTACCCTTCTCGTTCTTGTCGTTTCGAGGGCCGTTGCGGTCGATCGAATCGAAGATATCGACCGTTGTCGTGCCGGTGACGTTGTAGTACTTCGTCGAGGTGTTGGTGTCCAGGATGATGCGGTCGGACGACAGGTTCTGGCTGGTCGTCGTCCCACTAATCACCGGGAGGGTCGTCGCCTGGCTTTGCGCCTGGCTGACGCCCGTGGGTGTGGCGTCCGGCGCAGCGGTCGGCTCTGCAGGCTTGTCACCGCCCGAGCAGGCAGCGGCCAGGAGCAGCAGTGCGGAGATGGGCGCGAGAAGCCAGTGCGTCCGATACGATCTGGTCACAGTTCCCTTACAGGGTAGCCGCCTTTTCTGACTTCAACCACCGCGTACCGAGATTCAGTGCGGATTTCGCCTGCTTCCATCATAGAGACGCCGCGTAAGCCGCCGTGGTTCCCTGGTTGTATCGTCATGGTTCCCTGGATGTATATCGTTCGTCGGGGCGTTCATCGACCGGCCCCTGAAGAACTTTCGCTACTGCCTCCAACGCAGATCACCGACAATGCAGCCATGACGATCAAGCGCCTCTCTGCAACTCGCTACGTTCTGCCCCTGCGCGAGGGCGGCTCCCTGCCCGCGATTATCGATACGGAGGACGGCCAGTACGTCGTCAAGTTCCGGGGCGCCGGCCAGGGGCCGAAGGCGCTGGTCGCCGAGCTGATCGCCGCGGGGATCGCCCAGGCCGTGGGGCTGTCGATGCCGGACGCGGCGGTAATCGACCTCAAGGAGGGCTTCGGTCTCAACGAGCCCGATCCCGAGATCCAGGACCTGCTCAAGGGCAGCGTCGGCGAGAACTTTGGCCTGCGCTACCTGCCCGGCGCCTTCGGTTACGAGCCCGCAGCCGACCGCGACAGCATCAACACGGTCGCCGCTGCCGCGATCGTCTGGTTCGATGCGCTGATCAGCAACGTCGACCGCACGGCGAACAACCCCAACCTGCTGCTCTGGGGTGACCGCGTCTGGCTCATCGACCACGGCGCCTCACTCTACTTCCATCACGCGCCGGGTGACTGGAGCAGCCGCAGCCAGGAGCGCTTCGCCCTGATCAGGCAGCACATCCTCCTCGATCAGGCAGGCGACCTCCGCGTCGCCGACGCCGACATGCGGCCGCGGCTCACCGAGAAGGTCCTCGAGCGCATCGTCGCATCGATCCCCGATGAGTGGCTCGACGGCGACCCGGAGGCGCAGCGAAAGGCTTACGTCACCTACCTGCTCGCCCGACTCAACGGCGACCGGCCCTGGCTCGAGGAGGCGGAGAATGCCCGCCGAGTCTGAGGCCTGGTACGACTACGCAATCGTCCGCGTCGTGCCGGTAGTTGAGCGCGGCGAGTTCGTCAACGCGGGCATCATCCTGCGCGCCCGCACGCTCAACTACCTCGACGTCCGCATCGAGCTGGACGAGGCGCGGCTGCTCGCACTCGCCCCCGACATCGACCTTGGCGTGATCCGCAGCCACCTCGAGGTCTTCGATGCGATTGCGGCAGGCGACGCAAAGGGCGGCCCGATCGCGGCGATGACCCAGTCGCAGCGCTTCCACTGGCTAACGACGCCGCGGAGCACCGTAATCCAGACATCTCCCGCCCACGTCGGGCGCTGCAGCGACCCACAACAGGCGCTCGAAGATTTGATGGACGCCCTCGTCAGGTAATCAGCGCCCGGCATCGGCGATATGATGAAGGCCCCGATCGCATAGCCAGAACCGAGATCTGATGCCTTCTGTAGACCCCATCACCACCCAGCCTACAGCCGACGAGCTCCTCGATGAGCACAGCTTCGCAGCCGCCCTCGCAGAGCTGGAGAAGAGCCCGCGCGTGCGCCTCGAGACGATCGGCCAGAGCCACCAGGGCCGTCCCGTCACGATGATCATCGTCGCGCTGCCTGCGGTGCTCGCAGATATCGATCAGCACCGTCTCGCGGCGCTGGACCCGGCTCAGGCCGCTACAACCGTGCCATCTGCGCTCTTCGCTGGTGACTCATGGGGCCACGAAGCCTCGCAGGTCGAGGGACTGCTGAAGGCGGCGCACACGCTGGCGTTCGACGACAGCGCCGAGGTGCTGAGTGCCCTGTCGCACTCGATCGCGCTGATCGTGCCGCTGATGAACCCGGACGGCCGCGAAGCTGCGCTGCGGGAGTGGCGGTCAACGCCGCTTTCAAACGGCGATTCCGGCGCGGGCAACCTGTA
>JBFWZE010000009.1:18617-36599 GCA_050185685.1 Dehalococcoidia bacterium | reverse complement strand
CGCTCGACGGCCTGCAGACGCTGCTTGACCTCTTGCAGCTGCACCGCGTCGCCTTCCACCGCGTGCAGACACCGTACGCAGCGGTCGTGGTGCCGCTCGACCAGCCGGAGTCGCGCATCGCCCGGCACTTGCTCCTCGGCGAGCGCTCGCCGCTGAACGAGCTGCCGCCGGCCCATGGCGTGCGCGTCATCACCTCAGACTCCCTCAGCAATGAGGAGGCCTCACACTTCCGTGAAGCATCTCCGCAGGCAGCGGTGGTCTCAGCCGATGCCGCCCCGGAGGCTCGTGCCTACATGGCGCGCCCGACACCGCGCTCCACGGCGCTGGTGAACCGGCTCCTCACGTCCGGCGCTGCCCGCGTCACGCTTCAAGACGGCAGCTATCACCTCGAGGGCAGCAGCACGGCGATTCGCTGGGAGGCCTCGAAGCTTGGCGTCCCGTTAGAGGCCTCTACACCCGCGCCTGCAGCCGAGACGCAGCTCAGCCTGCCGCGGGTCGCCGTGTACGCCGGCCAGGGCGTCCCCCTCGGCGAGTCAGGCGAGATCACCTGGGCCCTCGACCACGGCGGCTTCCCCTACCGCCTCCTCGACGCCCGCGACTTCGGCCGTGACGACGTCCTCGCCGGCATCGATGTCCTCGTCGTCCCTAACGGCACCGCGTCTGAGATCGTCGACGGCTGGAATCCGCAAGCATCAAACCGCAAGGCACCGTGGCAGCTCGCCGAGCCGGTGCTCGGTCTCGGCGACGCAGGGCTCGAGTCGATCCGGCGCTTCGTCCGCGGCGGCGGTGTATACGTCGGCCTCGGCGCCGGTGGTGCAGCGCTTGCAGGGGACGACTACCTCGGCATCGCCCACGTCGATTTCGTCCCGGCGGCGGTCGGGCTCGGGCAGGTGCGCCTCAACGTGATCGATGCCGGTTCCCCTCTGGTGTTCGGCTACGACACGGATGCGCCGCTTCCCGCCTTCATCTATGCGCCGCCCGGTGCGAACAACGCAGGCTACGCGATGCAGGCGAGAAAGGGCGCCGTCGCCGCCTACGCGGGCATCCGGGGCAGCAACGAGGACCAGACCTTCATCACGACGGAGCCGCTCGCCGCCGCGGCTGGAAACGACGCGATCGTGCATCAGCGCCTCGGCGATGGGCATGTCGTCCTCTTTGGTATCGCGCCGGCGTTCCGCGCCCAATGGCGATCGACCTTCGGCCTGCTCTACAACGCTCTCTACCTGCGCGATAGCCGTTAGCGGCTCACCGCCGGCGTACGTTGCCATCGCTACGCGATCGCGTACGCTGAGGACATGGCGAAGTACAGCCGAAGACAGCTGCTGGTCGGCGCGGGGCGCTTCGGCGCTTTCCTGACCGTCTTCGAGCTGGCGCGCAAGAGCTTCGGGCTCGTCGAGCAGCACAACACCTGGGAGCTGGCGGCGAAGGGCAACGACCACTTCCTCGCACACAATGCCGAACGCGTGCGCAACCTGACGATCGGCGGCAGCTTCGCGCCGGAGCAGTGGCCGCTTGACGCCGAAGGGCATCAGCAGGCGATGGCGGCACTCGACGTCGCAGTGCGCGAGCTTGACCTGAAGCAGATGCGCCTCGGCCTGCGCTGGAGCCGCGTCCACAGCGATAGCGGCCCCGACCTCGCGCCCTACCGTGACGTGCTCGACTACTGCCTCGGCCACGGCGTCGAGGTGTGCCTGAATCCGGGGCCGATCCGTACCTTTCGCTGGCCCGAGGAGCATGTGCCCGACGGCATCCAGGCGATGCTCGGGGAGCTGCCGCCCGCCGGCGCGACGATTACGCAGGAGATGCCCCTGGCGCAGGCTTCGCTGGATTATGTCGACAAGCTGATGGCGACACTCAAGCGCGAGTACTCCACCTCTGACCTCAGCGCCATCAAGATGCTGCAGGTTGAGAACGAGCCCTACTACCCGCTTGGAGAGCACGAGTGGATTCTTGGCTCAGCCTATCTGCAGGAGGTCTCCCATCGCCTCCACGTCGCTTTCCCGGACGCCGACATCATGATCACGACCGCGGGCCGGCTCAACATGAAGGTGATCCGCGACATCCTCTTCGCATTGAAACGCTCGGACGCGTCGTACGAGGGCAAGCTGGTCAGCGGCTTCGACTTTCACTACCGCACGCCCAACCGGGACTCCTACCCGGTCATCCGCTACTTCGACCAGATCACCTACGCCCGTCCCGGCGTCGGCGGCACGGACGACAACATCCTCGACTCACGCGAGGTGGGCTATCGCATCGAGGTGACGGAGGGACAGATGGAGCCCTACGGCCACTTCCAGCAGCCGGGCAACTCTTCGACCGACCTGCGCTACATGCTGCAGCGCTGCTTCGACCACGTGCTCGACCCGAAGGCGGCGGCGCTTGTGCGGCTCTGGGGTGTCGAAGAGCTGGCGAAGAAGATGGTCGCAGGTGAGCTCACGGATGAGCACCGCAGGATCATCGAGCTGGTGCGGACAATCAACGACCGCGGTCCGGCCGAGGTCCGCGGTCGTTGACATCGCTCTGCCGGGCGGAGAGAACGCCCGGCGTCAGGTTCGTCTGTGGGACGGGCCGTCCCGTCTCACCACTTGTAGCGGCGCTGCTGGCGCCTGACGTCAGTCTTGTCCCGCTCGGCGCGCCGTTCTGAGAGATACATCAGCCCGCAAAACACCGCACCGAAGTCGAGGGCGAGGAACGTGAGGATCACGATTACGTCTGTTGACATCGCGAGCCAGCCTCCTTGCTGAGATTCGCGTTTCTACACTCCCAAACGCATCGACGGGAGATCTGTATCACCTGCAACCCGGTGGCGAATTGACGTTCCGGCGGCGCTGGCACAATGATCAGTGCATCCACAGTCCTCAGACGCGGGACTGCCGGCCCTTCTTCAGGCAGGGGTTGGTGTCCCCGGCGTAAACGTCAGGAGTCCCAGTGAACATCGGCGTCGTCTTTCCTCAGACCGAGCTCGGCAGCGACCCGATCGTCGCGCGCGATTATGTGCAGGCCGTCGAGGGCCTCGGCTACGACCACCTGCTGATCTACGACCACGTCCTGGGCGCCGACCCCGACCGCCCAGGCGGCTGGAATCGCCTCTATGACGTCAACACCAACTTTCACGAGCCCTTCGTCTTCTACGGCTACCTCGCCGGTCTCACCCAGAAGCTGGAGCTGGTGACCAACATCATCATCCTGCCGCAGCGCCAGACCGCCCTGGTCGCCAAGCAGGCGGCGGAGGTCGACGTGCTGAGCGGCGGCCGGCTGCGTCTCGGTGTCGGCCTCGGCTGGAACCAGGTCGAGTACCAGGCCCTGAACGAGGACTTCGAGACGCGAGGCCGCCGGATGGCAGAGCAGATCGAAGTGATGCGGCTTCTCTGGACCCAGGGCACCGTCGACTACAAGGGCAAGAACCACACGATCGACAAAGCAGGAATCCGGCCGATGCCGGTGCAGCAGCCGATCCCGGTCTGGATGGGCGGCAGCGCGCACCCTGCGGTCCTTCGGCGCCTCGCCCGCCACGCCAACGGCTGGTTCCCGCAGATGCCCCTCGCCGAAGCGCCTGAGGCCCTCGACGCGCTCTGGACGGAGGTCGAAGCCGCCGGCCGCAAGCGCGACGAGATCGGTATCGAGGCGCGCACCGAGGCGTCTCGAATGCGTTCTCCTGAGGACATCGAGGCGTTTGTCGAGGGATGGAAGTCACTGGGCGCCACCCACATGGGCATCAGCACGATGGGCGCCGGCTTCACGAGCCCGGCAGAGCACCTCGCGGAAATCACCCGCTTTAAGGAAATCGTCACACCGCACGCCGCAAAGGCTTGATTCTCAGGAATATGATGGGTAAAGAGGCGAACAACCATGGGTAAAGAACAACTGGAAGCACTGGCACGGATCATCGGCGAGCAGCTGGCCCTCGGCCCGGGCAACGCCGTCACCGGCTCCTGGACGATTCGCTACGACCGCGAGCGCCAGGCACTGCTCTTCGAGAAGTGCGAAGACGGCTTCTACTGCGAAGAGCGCCCCTCCGTCATCGGCCTCGATGGCACCGTCCTCGACAAGGGCGGCCCGATCCTCATCGAGGGCTAAGAGGCAGACACCGTGAACCCCCGTCAGGTCAGCGAGGCCCTCCAGCGTCTTGCCGGCACCGAGCGCCTGCTGATCTACGACGTCCCCGAAGCCGACGTCCCGGTTCGCTCCGGCCCGTGTTCGCCGTTCGTCCGCGGCGGCCCGACCTGGAACCGGTTCATCGAGCGGCGCCGTGTCCTCGACGACGGCCGCGACCTCAACCTGCTCGTCTCGCTGCGAGGCCTTCGCGCCGAGGAGCGGCTACTCATGGTCGGCTGGGGCACGAACTTCGCGAACTCATTCCTCGTCATCGAGCCCTACGACCCCTGGCTCGACCTGACGACGCCGGAGTCGATCGCCCAGTACGCACATCAGCAGGACGCGAAGACGCCGACCGACCTGGTCCGCGCCGCCTACGCCGAGTGGGTGTACTGGACAAGCGAGAAGAACGGCGAGATCGAGAGCCACACCGCGTCTCTGCACGTCAGCGACCCGAAGGCCACGCTCTGGACCTCAGTCTGGGAACAGCTGCCGAAAACCTGGACGGAAGCCGACTTCCTTTCGACGCTGACGATCCTGAACCTGCGCGAGCAGGAGCTCTTCGTCGGCGGACGTGAGGTGATGCGGGCGATGATCCCGTTCCTGACGCGCCTCGGCCTGCCGATTCTCTACGACTGGCGCCTCGTCATGCACGGGATGCGAGAGCTGATTAACGCGGGCCTCGCAACAGCGCAGGACCCGGACAGCCGCCGCGTTTACCACGGCCCGATGTACCGCCTGCCGGACGAGATCACGGACGAGCGCCTCGCCTTCATGCTTCGCTAGCAGACGGCTCCAGGGCTTCTCGAGAACGGCCGCGGGTCGCGTGGGCGATGAGCCCGTGCCGGGGCGCCAACACCATCGCCACCAGGAAGATGCAGGTCGCAGTCAGGACGATCGTCCCCCCTGCGGCAAGGTCCGTATGCCACGAGATGTAGAGCCCGGCGATTCCCGAGAACGCGCCCAGCAAGGCGCTGATCAGCATCATCTTGCCCGCGTCGTCCGCCAGCAGCCGCGCTGTCGCCGCCGGCGTCACGAACATCGCGAGCACAAGGACGTTGCCCACCGCCCGCAGCGAAATCACGATCGTCAGAGTCACGAGCAGGAGGAGCAGCGTCTCGACCTTGAAGACCGGCACGCCCATCGACAGCGCCATCTCGCGGTCGAAGGACACGAGGATCAAGATGCGCCGCAGCAGGAAGGCGATGACGAAGCTGAGACCGCCGAAAACGACGCTGAGGTAGATGTCGGTGTGGGTCACCGCCAGCACATCGCCGAAGAGGAACGACGTCAGGTCGCCGGTGTAGTTGTCGGAGGTGCTGATCAGGACGACGCCCAGCGCAAACGCCCCGGCAAACACGACGCCGATCGCGGTGTCCTCACGGATCCGCCGGGTGAGCGACAGGCTGCTGATCGCCAGCGCCGTGAGCACGCCGAAAGCGGCGCCACCCAGGAACAGGTTCACGTTCGCCAGGAATGCGATGACGACGCCCGGGAACACCGCGTGCGAGATCGCGTCGCCCATGAACGCCATGCCTCGCATCACGACGAAGGCGCCGAGAAAGCCGGCGACGAGGCCGACGACGGTGACCTCGATCAGGGCGAGCTTCATGAAGTCGTAGCTGAGCGGGTCCAGCAGCCAGTCAAGCATCAGTGCGTATCTCCGTGCTCGTGGTGGTGAGACTCCTCAAAAATATGGTCCAGGTGACGCTGCGTTCCCTCGCCGCCGTGCATAAAGTGAAGGTGCAGCCCATACGCCTCCTGCAGCACCGACTCCGTCAGCGTCTCGGCCGTCGGTCCGTAGGCGATCAAGTGCTGGCTGAGGACGCAGATCGTGTCGCAGTTCTCCGCGACCTGGTTGAGGTCATGCGTGGCCATGATCACGCTGCGGCCCTCCGCCTTGAACGAGGCGAGAACCTCGAGGAACAGGCGCTGAGTCTGGGCGTCGACGCCGTTCATCGGCTCGTCGAGGAGGATGATGCGCCCCTCCTGCGCGAGCGCTCTCGCGAAGAGGACGCGCTGCTGCTGGCCAAACGACATCTCGCTGATCGGGGAATTACGCCGGTCCGAGAGGCCCACACGAGAGAGGGCGTCGGCGACAACCTCCCGGTCGTGCTTCGAGGGCGACCGCAGCCAGCCGGAGTGACGCAGGCGCCCCATCATTACGACGTCCTGGGCGCGCAGCGGCAGGTCGAGCTCGAGCGCCGAGCGCTGCGGCAGGTACGCAAAGACGTGACGGGCGCGCTCCAGCGGCAGTCCGCCGGCTTCGACCCGCCCTCCCGCAACCGGCAGGATGCCGAGGATGGAGCGCAGCAGCGTGCTCTTGCCCGAGCCGTTGGGGCCGATGAGGCCGAGAAACGACCCCGGTGCGACCTCGAAGCTCACACGGTCGAGGGCGAGGCGGTCGCCGAGGCGGACGCTGAGGTCGCGAACCCGTAGAGGCGGCGCTGCTGCCGGTGCCGAAGCTGAGCTGGTCACAAGAGATACGTTATCTCAATACGGAGGGAAGCGCAGCCCCGGCGCTCCGTATAATCAGAATGATGATGAACCAGGCGCGTTACGTGCGCGGTATGCCCAACCAGTCCTGGCTCCCTGACCGGAAGCACGTCCATGACCTGCTGATGAAGGCGGAGCCCATTGAAGCCGCGCTGCTCGCCGCGGGGTCGAATTACGTGTACCTGCTGAAGATGCAGCACGCCGGTGCCGGCGAAGGTTTCGCAGTCTACAAGCCCCAACGCGGAGAAGCGCCGCTTTCAGACTTCCCGGACGGCACACTCTACCAGCGTGAACGCGCCGCCTACGTGATCAGCGAGGCGCTGGGCTGGCGCCTGATCCCGCCTACCGTCGTGCGTGAAGAGGGGCTCGGCGCCGGGCTGGGCGTGCTCCAGCTTTTCGTTGAGCACGACCCGGCGCAGAACTACTTCACGATGAAGGATGACCACGTCGAGGAGATGAAGCGCATCGCCCTCTTCGACTGGCTGACGAATAACGCCGACCGCAAGGGGGGCCACTGCCTGCTCGCCGCCGACGGCCACATCTGGTGCATTGACCAGGGACTCACCTTCCACGCGGAAGACAAGCTCCGGACGGTGATCTGGGAGTTCCAGGGACAGGCGCCCCCGGCAGAGCTGGTGCAGGACGTGCAGCAGCTCATCGAGCGGCTCGATCGAGACCGAGAGCTGGCTACCGAGTTGGAAGGGCTGCTGAGTGAGCGGGAGATGAGGCGCTTCCGGGAGCGCGCTGAACAGATTAGCGAAGGTGCATTATTCCCACCTCCGCCGCCGTGGCGACCGTACCCCTGGCCAATGGTCTAGGGGTTCACGAATTTCGCCGGCCGAAATTGCGCTCGATCTACCCGCTTAACCCTGCGGCTGGACGTCTGGGGCTAGCCCCAGACGCGCTTCAGCGCTTCCTTGCGGACGTCCTCTCGGACTCCAGCAATCCGGAAACCGAGGTCACGAACACCGCGCACGACTTCGACGACGTCGGTTGATTTCGGGCCCTTCAGGGCAGGATCGAATTCCTTCGACATGTCGATGGCGATGTTGATGGCCTCTTCAGCCACCTTGCGGCCTTCGGGGGTGAGGCCGACCCAAACGACACGGCGGTCCTGCCGGTCACGGGTGCGGGTAATAAGGTCGCGGTCCTCAAGCCGGTTAAGAAGGCCGCTGACGCTGTGAGTCTCCTGAAGCAGAAGCGCAGCCAGCATTGACGGTGTCAGATTCTCTTTCGCGTAGTAAACGAGTGCAAGAATCCGCTGCTGCGCCACGCTAAGTTTGAGGTGGCTGAGCCTCTTCTCTAACCCGCGCTGGGCGACGTTGGCCGCGTCGATGAGGGTCATCATCGGCAAGGTCTCCGTCCTGACCGCTTCCTTGTTCATTGTTGCCACGTTATTCCTCCATGGGCGACGCTTCTGTCCGCGCTCTGGCGCATCGGACTCAAGGGTCGCCAGAGTCAATCTAATCTATACACATTCTGTAAACAATGAAAAATTGGCAAACTCTCCCATAAATCGTTACCGTGCGGGTTCAAACTGAGTCCTGCGCGGGCGAAATGTGCACCCACACTACTAATTATGGTGCCCGGGCAGGTGAACACCCTCGGCAATCTAAATGGTGTCGATGTTCTGATATACTTCTTGGCGGCGTCGACTGAGTCACCGTCCGCCAGGTTAAGGAAGGAGCGCCCCGACCACGGTCGGGGTAATTTATGCCCGCAACGGTTGTCATCGGAGGTCAGTGGGGTGATGAGGGCAAGGGTCGCATCGTCGATCTTCTTGCTCGGGATGCGAGCATCATTGCGCGCTATTCCGCCGGCAACAACGCCGGCCATACCATCATCAACAACCTCGGCACGTTCGCCCTGCACCTGGTGCCCGCGGGCATTTTCTACCAGGAGAAGACCTGCATCGTCGGCAACGGCTGTGCGGTAGACCCCCAGGTTCTCCTGCAGGAGATCGACTCCCTCGAAGAGCAGGGCGTCAGCACCAAGCGGCTGTTCATCAGCAACCGCGCTCACGTGATCATGCCTTACCACCCGATCATCGACCGGCTGGACGAGGGCCTGCGCGGCGCAGCTGCAGTCGGCACGACCGGCCGCGGCGTGGGACCTGCCTTCGTGGACAAGGTCGGCCGCATCGGCATTCGCATGGGCGACCTCGTCGACCCCGAGTCGTTCCGAGAGCGCCTCAGCTTCGTGCTGCCCTACAAGAATGCGGTGCTCACGAAGCTCTACGACGCGGAGCCGCTCAACTTCGAGGAGGTCTACGGCGTTTACAGCGAGTACGCCAGCCGCCTGGCGCCGCGCGTGACCGACACCTCGAAGATCGCCCGTGACGCTATCGAGCAGGGTGAGAACATCCTCCTCGAAGGCGCCCAGGGTGCACTGCTCGACCTCGACTCGGGCACGTACGACTACGTCACCTCCTCGGTGCCGTCGTCGACCTCTGCCGGCGCATCGATCGGTATCGGCATCGGTCCCCAGGACATCACCCGCGTGGTAGGCGTTTTCAAGGCCTACATGACCCGAGTCGGCAACGGCCCGATGCCCACCGAGCAGCTGAACGAGGAAGGCAATATCCTCCGGATCAGCGGCCCGCGCCCGGAGGTCGGTGTCACGACCGGCCGTCCGCGCCGCACCGGCTGGTTCGACGCCGTTGTCTCGCGCTACTCGGCCTCGATAAACAGCGTGACATCGGTGGCGCTCACCCGCCTCGATGTGCTCGACGTCTTCCCATCGATCATGGTCTGCACCGGCTACAAGATCGACGGCGAGGTCGTCGACACGCCGCCCGCGAGCCTCGCAGCCTTCAACCGCGCGCAGCCGCAGTACGAAGAGCTGCCTGGCTGGCAGACGGACTGCTCGCACGCCCGCAAGTTCAGCGACCTGCCGGAGAACGCCCAGCGCTACGTCCGCCGCCTGCGACAGCTGATCGGCAAGCCGGTCGACATCGTCTCGGTCGGTCCGGAGCGCGACCAGGTGATCATGGTGGACGGCGAGCTCAGCTAGGTCCTCCAGCCCCTGTAGCAGTCGAGTAACGTCCGCGAGCCAGAAGGCGGCTCGCGGACGTTTTGCGTCAGCTCCCGGTCAAGGCTCATTAATCTTCGCCATTGCCGCGGCTTCGCTGATTTGACAGGGTGTCTCCGCAAGCTATAAGCGGGGTATCACGGATGATCGAGCCTGCCACCAGCCTCTTGGCCGACCTGTACCGGCTCACGGACCGCCTCTCGGCGGCTCGCGGGCTCGAGAACGTCCTCGATGAGGTGCTATCGGCCGCAATGGCGCTGACGAACTCCGACATGGGCAACATCGCCCTGTACTCGACGCGCACGGGCTCGTTCACGATGCCCCTCTACAAGGGCTTCTCCCGCGCCTACGTCGAATACATGCTGACATCGCAGAAGCGGCCGGCGCCCGGCGGTCCCCGCGAACAGGCGCTCGATACGCTGAGGCGGGTCATCATCCCCAGCGTCGTCGAAGATTCTGCCTTCACGCCGTTTCGCTACTGGGTTGAGGAGGCAGGCTTCGTCGCAATGCAGGCGACGCCGATTGTCAGCCGCCATGGTGAACCGGTCGGGACGATCTGTACCTTCCACCGGCAGCACCAGGTCCTCTCCGAAGACAGGCTCAACCTGCTCGACATCTACGGCCGGCTCGCCGCAGACGCAATCGAGCGCGAGAACGTGGAAACCTCGCTCAGGGAGAGCGAGGAGCGCTTCCGGCGGCTCCACTCCCTCACGGTGCAGCTTGTCGGCATGGACGACTGGCGGCAGTCGCTGCATGAGGTGCTCATCTCGACGATGTCGCTCGTGGGCGCAGACGCGGGCTCGCTGAAGCTCTACGACTCCGACGACTGCCCACCGTCATTCGTGGTCAACGAAGGGCTCGACGACGAATTCCTCCGCCACTTTGCTGCCCTGCCACCGGAGCTGGACGCCTCACCTTCGAGAGATGCGAGCAGGCGGCGCCAGCCGGTCGTTATCGAAGACGTGATGACCCACCCGGTCTTTCAACCCCACCTCGACGTGATGAGACCGAGGCCGCTGCGGTCGTGCGTGGCGATTCCCCTGATGACCCTCGCAGGCAATTCGATCGGCGGCATCTGCCTCTTCTTCCACGACCGCAGGGTGCTGGAGCCGGAGCAGCTTCAGATCCTCGAGCTTTACGGCCGTCTCGCGACTGAGACCACGGAGCGACTGGTTCACGAAGCGGAGATGGCGCGCACCACCCAGGCGCTCCGCGACGCTCTCAACACGAAGGACCAGTTCCTCGGCATGGTCTCCCATGAGCTGCGTACACCGATGACGATAATCCGCGGCCTTTCGTCCGTCCTCAGGCGCAATCCCGAACTGGCGAAACCTGCGCTCGCTGAGATCTACCAGGACCTCGGTGACGCTTCCGGGCGGCTCTACCAGCTGATCGAGAACATGCTCATACTCGCCCGCCTCGAGGTAGGCCGGCGCCCCAGCCCCGAGCTCCTGTTAGTGGACAAGCTCCTCGCTACCGTGGCCGACCAGCTCCAGAGCGAAATGCCCGACCTGAAGCTGACGCTCCGCCATCCACCCTCCGGCGTGATCGTCCTGGGCATCGGCCAGTCGCTGCAGCAGGTGATTCGGAACCTGGTCGAAAATGCGCACAAGTACAGCAACCCGGGCACGCCGGTCGAAATCGAGGCCGAAGTCCATGAAGACGCAGTCCGGGTCTCCGTCCTCGACCGTGGCATAGGCCTGAAGAACCCTGAAGAGATCTTTGAGCCCTTCTGCCGGGAAAGCACCGCCGAACAGGTAGCGCCGGGCCTCGGTCTGGGACTCGCCGTCTGCAAGATGCTGCTCGACGCCCAGGGAGGCGCGATCTGGGCGGAACCGCGACCGGGCGGCGGCTCCATCTTCAACTTCACCCTGCAGCGGCCCTCAGAGGAGGCATTTGTCGACCTCGCGATCTGACGCGCGTAGTGTGCTCCGGACGCCGTGAATAGACCACAGCCTCGGTGACGCTACAATGGAGCTAATGCCCCAGCAGGATGTCCCTGATCACCTCCGAGAGGGCCTCGACCTCGTTATCGTCGGCATCAATCCCGGGCTTCGGTCCGGAGCCAGCGGCCACCACTACGCCTTTCCCGGCAATCATTTCTGGAAGCTGCTCTATGAGTCAGGACTGCTGCCGGAGCCGCTGACCTTCGCCGAGGACCACCGTGTCCTCGAATATGGCATCGGCCTGACGAACCTCGTCGACCGCACTTCACGCGAAGCGAGCGAGCTGTCGAAGGCGGAAATGGCCGCCGGCGCCGAAAGCCTCAAGGCGAAGCTGCTGCGCCTCCGGCCGAAAGTCGTGTGCTTCAACGGGATGGGCATCTACACTGCCTTCTCGGGGAAGAAGACGGTCCCGCTCGGCCTGCAGGAAGAGACACTGGAAGGCATGCTGATGTTCGTCGTCCCTTCCTCCAGCGGCCGTACCGCTGCTTACCAGCGCGATGTGAAGCTGCGCTGCTATCGTGAACTCAGGGCGCTGGTCGAAAAGGTCAGCGCCGGAGCCGCTTCACTCCTTCCTTTCAGTCGCCAGTAGAGGCTACTTCGTGACCTACGCTATGCAGAACTCGTCACCTCACCCGGAGCGCACACCCAGGAGCGCCGGCCGCATCTTCTCTCAGCGGCTGGAGGACTTCATGGACCTCGTCTGGGACGGCAAGGCGCCGAACGCGGGCGAGTTCTGTGCGTTCTGCTACAACCCGATCCCACGCGGCTACACGCGCTGCGACCACTGCGGGCAGGACCTCGTCGAGCGTCCGCCGCTGAAGTCGCTGCCGCGCGAAATCGTCTACATGTACCGGGCAAAGATGAAGCGCGAGAGCATGATCGTGAACTCGTTCGCCTTCCTGGGGCTCTTCCTCGGGCTGGCACTGTTCCTCGGCATGATCGCGATCAACGTCCTGTACATGGAGAAGGCGTTCTGGTTCTTCTGCCTCTCGGTCGCCGTCCTCGTCGTTGCCAGCCGCGTCTTCGCCGGCATCATCGGCGGCGTTATCGGCGATGAGGTCGGGTACCGCGTCGCCAGCGACCGCCTCGCCGAGGACTGGGCGAACTTCGTCCATGAGCGCGAGACCAGCGCCGAAGGACGCGGGAACCAGACCGCAGGCTAGCGCTCCGCACCGGGGATATTTGCCTCTCTGAAGAACTGCACCCGTATAGTTCGTTAAACATCGAACCGCTACACTTTCGCAAGTGTCAGCTCTCGAAATTATCGGCCTGGCCGTCGCAGCCTTCTTTGCCGGCGGCATCAACGCCGTTGCCGGCGGCGGCACGCTGATCGGCTTCCCCGCCCTGATTGCGGCGGGATACACCTCGAAGGTCGCCAACGTCACAAATACCGTAGCGCTCTGGCCGGGCACGGTGGGCGGCTCGATCGCCTACTTCCCCGAGATCAACCGCCAGCGAGACACGATCAAGATGATCGCCCCGTGGGTCGTAGTCGGAGCCCTGCTCGGTTCGTTCCTGCTGCTCGCAACGCCCACCGACGTGTTTGACTCCCTGGTCCCGTTCCTGATCCTCGGTGCCTGCGCTCTCCTCTTCTTCCAGGTCCGGATCGCGCAGCTCATCGCCTCCGGCGGCCTCCAGATCGACACCGGCGGCGGCTGGCCGCTGCGCATCACGGTCTTTCTTGCATCCATCTACGGCGGGTACTTCGGTGCCGGACTCGGGATCATCCTGCTCGCCCTCTTCGGCATGTTCCTCTCCGAGGACATTCAGCACGCGAACGCGCTCAAGGGCCTCGTCGCGATGTTCGTCAACGGCCTCGCCTCGGTGTACTTCGGCATCTTCGGTGAGGTGGTCTGGGAGGCCGCGCTGATCATGGCGGTGATGTCTCTGATCGGCGGCTATCTCGGCGCCCAGGTCGCGCGGAAGCTTCCGCGCGAGAAGCTGCGGCTGGTCGCCGTGAGCTACGGCACGATCGCCGCGCTGGTGCTGCTCGTCCGTTAGGCCTTCGCCTTCGCCCGCTGGTTGAACTTCGCCGACTCGTAGTAGACACGCGCCGCTTCAACCGAGACCATCTCGAGCTCCGGATAGCGCAGCGCCGTGAGGCGGCCGCCGTAGAGACAGCCGGTGTCGAGACAGACGGCGTTCTTCGACCACCGCACGTCGGGGCGGGCGTAGTGGCCGTAGACGACGAGTGCCTTGCCTTTGTAGTCCTGCGGCCAGCTGACCGCGTCGCCTTCCTTCGGGCCGAACACGGCGAAGTCTCGCGCTTCTGCGGAGTCTTTGCGCTGGTGGCGGGCCGGCAACCCGGCGTGGGCCGCAACGAGACGTCCGTCGTCGAGTATGAGGTACGGCGGCAAGCCTTCGAGGAAGGCGGTCACGCGTGCGACGAAGGCATCGTCCTCGGCGTCGAGCTGGCTGACCGACGTTTCTGCCGCACGGCCGTAGGTCGGACCGAACTCGCGGAGGACGTTCGCGCCCTGCAGACGCCGCAGCAGGTAGAAGTCGTGATTGCCGCGGACGCAGAGAGCGCCGCCGTCGTCGGCCATATCCATGACGAGGCGCAGCAGGCCCGGGATCTGCGGCCCGCGGTTGACGAGGTCGCCCAGGAAGACGGCACGGCGGCCCAGCGGCGGCGTGATTCGGTAACGGCTGTCCTCGTCCCGGGTGACGCCGTAGCCCAGCTTCGCGAGCAGGCGCAGCGCTTCGTCGAGGCAGCCGTGCACGTCGCCGATCAGGTCGTAACGAGGCCGGTCATCCATGTCACCAATTCTGCCGCCACCGCTGCTTAGCCGCCATTTCAACGGGCGTAAGAAAAACCCCGGCCTGTCTCGGCCGGGGCTCATGCATTCTAGCTGCCGGGTTAGACGCCGACGGGCAGGTCCATCGTGTGCTTGCGGACCTCGGTCATGAGCTTCGCGCTCTGGTCGGCATCGAGGTCGTACAGGGGCAGGCGGACACCGCCAACATTCATCCCGAGCTGGTTCATGACGTGCTTGATTGGTACCGGGTTCGCAGCCGGGCCGGCCATTACCGCGTTGATCAGCGGCAGGAGGCGGCGGTGGGTCGCCGCGGCTTCAACAACGCGGCCGGCGACGAAGTCCTCGATCAGGCTACGCATCTGGCGGCCGATGATATGGCTGCAAACCGAGATGACGCCGTAGCCGCCGAGCGAGAGCAGCGGCAGCGTGAAGCCGTCGTCCCCGCTCCAGACGAGGAAGCCGTCGGTCGAGTTCTCGACGATCGTTGAGACGGCGTCGAGGCTACCGCTCGCTTCTTTGTCGCCGATGATGTTCGGCACGTGGGAGAGCCGGACGATGGTGTCGGCGTTGACGTTGATCCCGGTGCGGCTGGGGATGTTGTAGAGCACTGCCGGGATGTTCACCGCCGCCGCGATCGACTCGAAGTGACGGTAGAGGCCTTCCTGGCTGGGGCGGTTGTAGTACGGCGCCGTGAGCAGCAGCCCATCGACACCGGCGCGCTCTGCGTCCTTCGAGAGCTCGATGCTGTCGCGCGTGTCGTAGGTGCTCGTCCCGGCGAGGACGACGGCGTCCTTCGCCGCAGCTTCCTTGACGGCACGAAAGAGGTCCAGCTTCTCGGCGTGGCTCAGGGTCGGCGCCTCACCAGTGGTGCCGGCGACGACGATGCCCTGGGTGCCGGTCTCGATCAGCGCGCGGGCAATCCGCTGCGCCTGCTTCAGGTCTACCTCGCCGGCTGCATCGAAAGGGGTCACCATCGCGGTGAGCATCCGTCCGAAGGCCGGCCGTGAAGTGGAGCCGTTTGTCGTGCTAGTCATCGCTTTCCCTCCTGCGGGCGCGAGGTTAAGAAGTGGGAATCAGTATAGCCCGGGTCATGAAGAATGAGGCCGGAGTACTTCACGATAATAGCGGAATCGGCGGTCGGGATTTTCGGGAGTCGTACGCGACGGAGATCTGGCGCTAAGCGGCGCAGCGCCACTACAATGCTCCAAAATTCCACATCTGGGGTGCACATGGCAGCGAACGTCGGTAAGAGGTATGTCGGCGTGTCCGGCGCAGAGGTAATTGTCACCAAGGGTGGCAGCGGAGAGCTGAGCGACGGCGAGCTTCCGCTGTACTTGAAGGAAGAAGCGCCCGCGGACCTCAGCGACCCCAGCGGCCGCGCCGAGCCGGTTATCCAGCTGGGCAAGCGCTACAAGTCCCCCGATGGCGAAGTCGAGCTCCTGGTGATCAAGCCGGGCGTCTGCGACCTGCGCTACAACGGCGCCGAGATGGAAGTCCTGCAACCGAAGATCCTGCCCAGCGCCGACTAGGGACCCGCGCCGTGCCTCGTCAGCCGGTGCCCACTATCCTTCACCAGACCTGGAAGACGTCCGACGTCCCGGAGCACTGGCGCGCCTTCGCCCGCTCCTGGCAGCAAATGCATCCAGAGTGGGAATACCGTCTCTGGACGGACGAGGATAACCGCGCCT
The DNA here is from genome assembly GCA_050185685.1 of Dehalococcoidia bacterium. Classification (GTDB taxonomy): domain Bacteria; phylum Chloroflexota; class Dehalococcoidia; order DSTF01; family WHTK01; genus WHTK01. Next base: position 20,585 of record JBFWZE010000009.1, on the reverse strand, counting down.
TCGTCGCCGAGCACTACCCGTCCTTCCTGTCCACCTTCGACGCCTACACCTACGGCATCCAGCGCGCCGACGCGGTCCGCTACTGCCTGCTGCATCACTTCGGCGGCGTTTATGTCGACCTCGACATCGAGTGCCTCCAGCCGGTAGACGCCCTCTTCGCCGATGGCGGCTTCTTCGCCGTGCTGGAGCCGGAGGAGCAGAGCAGACGCCTGGGCCAGCCAGCGCTGCTTTCCAACGCGCTCATGGCGTCATCGCCGGGCCACCTGCTCCTCGAGGCGGTGATCGCTCGTATGATTGCCGGCCAGCGCCCCGGCCTCCTTCACCGCGACGTCCTGGAGACGACAGGCCCCCTGATGCTCGATGCCGTGTACCGCGCCTACGACGGCGACGACGTGACCGTCTTGCCGAGCCACGTCGCATTCCCCTATCTGGCAGCCACGGAAGAGCTCGAACGCCTGAAGGCCGGGGAGGACGCCAGGCAGCGGGCGGAGCTGATCGCCGGAGGCACCTATGCGGCCCACTACTGGGCGAACAGCTGGGTCGGCGGTCTGGCCGGCGAGCTGGTGAACCCGGAGCCAGACGCGATCGAGGGCTATCACTTCGTCAGGGGCTGGGACTCCGCCGGCCACGACATCGCCAATGTCGGTCGTGACATTCGCAGCGCCGCCGTGGCCTGCAGCAAGATCGAGGGCGCTGTGGCGTTCAACACAGACGGCTTCGTGAAAGGCGCCGTCCGCCCGATGAATGAGTGGCAGCCAATGGGCAACGGCGCCCCGAACGAGGGCCTCTATCTGAAGATCCTGCCTTCAAAACGGGGCCTCCTCTCCCATCTGCCGTTCTTCAAGCGCCGCTAGAGCTCAGAGCGCTGCAATTGATGTAACGATTGCGGGGTTGACAACCATGTCGGCATATACATACTGAGTATCCATACTGAGTATGTAGGAGCGATCGTGAAGTATCCCCTGCTCGCTTTGCTCGCCGGCGGCCCCGCTCACGGCTATGAGCTGAAGCAGAACTTCGAGGCCCGCTTTGGCGCCGTCTGGCCGCCCGTGAACATCGGCCAGATCTACTCGACCCTGCAGCGGCTGGAGCGCGACCACCTCGTACGCGGCTCCGAGGTCGAGCAGAGCGGACGTCCCGCCAAGCATGTCTTCGAGCTGACCGAGGCGGGCTACCACGTGCTCGCAGAGTGGCTGCGTGAAGCTGCACCCGGCCCGCGCGTCCGAGATGAGTTCTTCATGAAGCTCGTCCTCGCCGACCTCGCCGGCGTGGCCGACCCACAAGCACTCATCGACCGCCAGCGCACCGTCTTCCTGCAAGAGCTGCGGGACCTCAACAACATCGCCATGCGCGGCGGCCAGGACGTGGCTGTGACCCGCCTGCTCATCGAAGGCGCCTCCCTCCACCTCCAGGCCGACCTCAAGTGGCTGGACCTTTGCGAAGAAGCACTCCAACAAGGAGAACACCTGTGAACCCGATCCTCAGAGCAACCGACGTCATCAAGACCTATCGCACCGACGGCGCCGAGGTCACTGCCCTTCGCGGCATCGACTTCGAGGTCGAACGAGGCGAGTTCGTCGCGATCATGGGGCCGAGCGGCTGCGGCAAGTCGACGCTGCTGCACCTCCTCGGCGGCCTCGACCGGCCGACGAGCGGCGAAATCGAGTTGAACGGCAGGCGCGTCGACCGCCTGAGCGAGTCGGCGTGGGCGGTGATCCGCCGTCGCCAGGTCGGCTACATGTTCCAGTCCTTCAACCTGATCGCCAACCTCTCTGCTGCCGACAACATCGAACTGCCCGCACTGATGGCCGGTCTCTCTTCCGCCGAGGCGCGCCGCCGCCGCGAGGCGCTCACGGCCGAACTCGGTATCTCGGCGCAGTCGGACCAGGCGCCCGCGCGCATGTCCGGCGGCCAACAGCAGCGCGTCGCTCTCGCCCGGGCGCTGATCAACCAGCCCGAGGTTCTGCT
>JBFWZE010000009.1:16513-18517 GCA_050185685.1 Dehalococcoidia bacterium | reverse complement strand
CGGTGACAAGAAGCAGCAGTTCGCCCTCGTGGGCATGAGTGCATCGCTGCCCGAGTTCGACCACCCGGTGGTCACGAAAGGCGAGTGGCTCAGCGCCGGCGGCCGCGACGAAATCGTCATCGATGCCGGCGCGGCGCGTGTCCTGAGCCTGAAGGTCGGCGAAAAGGTCGACATGCTCGTGCCCGGCGGGCAGACGCGGCCGTTCACCGTCGTCGGGTTCGCCGTGACCGCAGGACGAAACCCGGCGCCGATCTCCGACCCGGCCTTTGCATTCATCCTCCCTGAGACGCTGCAGAGCATCACGCCCGGCGCGGTATACGGCGGCGACGACTTGCACTCGCTGCGGGTCGGCGTGAAGCTCACGAACCCGGACGACCCCTTCAGCTTCCTGCCGCCGGGAGGTCCGGCGAACCTCGGCGGTCCCCTCAACGTCCGTTCCTGGCAGGACGTTCGCGAGGTCAGCAAGGAGACGAACCAGTTCGACGTCATTTTTCTCAACGTCTTCAGCGTCTTTGCCCTCTTTGCTGCCGGCCTGATCGTGGCCAACACGATCGGCGGGCAGGTACTTTCGCAGCTCCGGGATACCGGCGTGCTCAAGGCGATCGGCTTTACGCCGCGGCAGATCACCGCCTCGCTGCTGCTGCAGAACCTCAGCCTTAGCCTCGCTGCCGGCATCGTCGGCGTGCTCGTCGGGCTGGTGGTGTCGCCTTTCTTCCTCGAGCGCAGCGCCAGCATCCTCGGGGTGCCGGCTACACCGGCCTTCAACCCACCGCTGCTCGCGATCGCCCTCAGCGTGATCGTGTTCCTGGTCGGCCTCTTTACCTTCGTCCCCGCCTGGCGCGCCGGCCGCGTCTCCGCAATCACCGCCCTCAGCAGCGGCAACGAGGTCCGCTCCCTGCGTCCTTCGAAGTTGGCAGGGCTGCTTGCACGGCTTGGCCTGCCTCGCGTCGCTGTCATCGGCGTGAAGGACCTCCCCAGGCGGCCCGTCCGCACAACGATGACGGTCGCCGCGCTCGTGCTCGCCGTGGTCACTGCGACCTTCAGCCTCGGCATCGAAGCAACGCTGAACAAGACGATGTCTGACCCCACGGTGATCGGCGGACCGCCCTACAACATCAACGCCGACCGTGACGCCTATCCCGACAGCCAGGCGCGGGCAATCCTCGATAGCTGCCCGGAGGTCGAGAGCTACCTGGTGCGTTATTCGAGCGGCGGCCGCATTGGCAGGCAGGGCTTCGACATCCGCGGCTACGAAGGCGACCTGAACAAGCCGCGCTGGGCGGTGCGTGAGGGCCGGATGCCCTCGGCGCCAGGTGAGGCGGCGATCAGCAGCCAGCTCGCGAACAAGCTCGGCCTGAAGGTTGGGGACTCGATAACGCCAATGGTCGGCCCCGGCGAAGGTACGCCGCTCTCGCTGACGATCGTGGGCCGCTACATCGATGCAGACGGCGAGAACCTCATCGTCACCAGAGAGTCGTTACCAGCCGACGCCGAGATCACCGACTACCTGGTCCGCACCGTGCCCGGCACCGATGACCACGCCTTCGCCGAGGCACTGATCACCGCGTCCGGCGGCAACCTCGACCCCGAGATCCTCAGCGACACGATTCGCGAGATCCGCGACCAGTTCCGCTCCGTGCTCCTCAGCCTGAACCTTGTGCTCTTCTTCATCGCAGGCCTCAACCTGCTCGCGAGTCTGCTGCTCAGCATCCGCGAGCGGCGGCGCGACTTCGCGGTGCTGAAGACGCTGGGCTTCACGCCGGGGCAGGTCAGCCAGTCGGTCTTCGCCGGAAGCGTAACGCTGAGCATCATCGCCCTCGTCGTCGGGCTACCGCTGGGCCTCGTCGCCACGCGGGTGATGTTCGACATCCTGACCAGCGCCGCCGGCATCGGCACCGGTGTCGGCGAGATGCCCGGCCCGCTGTGGCTGGCGCCGCTCGTCCCGGGCGCGATCCTCGTCGCCGTCCTCGCTACGGTGCTGCCGGCGCGTCGGGCTGCAGGGGT
>JBFWZE010000009.1:14479-16413 GCA_050185685.1 Dehalococcoidia bacterium | reverse complement strand
GCAGTCGGCCCTGTAGACGTCGGGATGCCGATATTTCCGGTGTCGGTTACTACCCGGATGTGTCATTCTTGGGCCTGACCACACGTCTCGCCAGCAGAGGACACAACCATGATTACCGACGCGCAGATCCATGTCTGGGAAGTAGACCGCCCCGACCGGCCCTGGCCGGCCGTCGCGCGCAACCAGCCCCAGCTGCCCAACGGCTTCAGCGCCGAGCAAGCGATCGCGGCGATGGACGAAGCCGGCGTCGACCGCGCGATCATCGTGCCGCCGACCTGGATCGGCGAGAACAACGCGACGGGCCTCGAGGCGGCGGCGCGCTATCCGGGCCGTTTTGCCGTGATGGGACGCTTCGACCCGCTGCGCCCCGATGCTTCCGAGGCACTCGACAACTGGCTGAGCACTCCCGGCATGGTCGGTATCCGCATGACCTACCGCGTGCCACCCTTCGACAGATGGCTCGATGACGACACCCTCGACGGCTTCTGGGATGGCTGCGAGCGCAACGGCATCCCGGTCATGAACCTGATCCCGCTGAGCAGCGCAAAGCTGCCGCGGATCCTCGAGAGCCACCCCGACCTGACCTTCATCATCGACCATATGGCAGTCGAGATCGAAAAGAAGGGCGCCGAAGCGTTCCGTACGATCGATGCCCTCTGCGCGCTGGCGAAGTACCCGAATGTCTACGTCAAAGTCAGCTCAGCGCCCAACTTCTCGGTGGAGCCATACCCGTTCCGCGACATCTGGCCGTTCCTGAAGCAGATCTATGACGCCTTCGGGCCGCAGCGGCTGATGTGGGGCTCCGACCTGACTCGCCTCAACAGCACCTACAGAGAGTGCCTCGACCAGTGGAACGGCGGCATGGACTTCGTGAGCGCCGACGATGCAGTCCTGATCTGCGGAGGCAACCTGGCGCGCGTGCTCAAGTGGCCGGAAACTCGCTGACGACTCCCTGAAAGCGCAGGCTCTTGCAATGCCCGTGCAACGCAGGCGCAATGCGGGTATGCGGAACGTACGCTGCCATCCCCGTAGCATGGCGAGCACTATGGTTCTTGTTTACCTGAAAACCAGCGAATGTATCGAAGTCGAAGACGCGTTTAGCGCCGTGCGTCGAGACGGATTGCTAGCCTGCCTGGACCGCCACGGGTCCGTCACGGCGAGCTTTCCCCTCGGTGACGTGGAAAGCTTCACCGCGAACCCCGAGATGGCGGAAGCGATCAAGGAAGAAGTCTGCGAGGACCTCACCGTCGTCGCCAACGGCAAGGTCGTCGAAGAAGCGACCTGATCTACGCGCGGGCAGCAGCGGCCGCCTTGTGCAGCTCGAGGACGAAGAGGTCGAGGACCTCCATGTACTCGCGGCGCAGTTCGACGTAGTGGCTCCGAATCAGGTCATTGATGTCGCGCTGGATCGAGATCCGGCGCTCGTAGCGCTGGTCGGCGGGGAAGTCGGCCAGCTCCTGCACCTCGACCGCGTAGAAAGCCCTGTAGGTGACGTTTCCCTCCGGCTGACTCGTCGAAAGCCGGGTGGCCACGCAGCGCAGGTGACCCAGCTCCCGATAGCGCAGCTCCGAAACACCGACCTGCTCCATCGCGACGCGGCGAATTGCGGCGTCGGCGGTTTCACCGGCGGCGACTTCGCCCTCGGGAAGCCACAAACGGCCGTCCTTGAAGGCCAGCACCGGCCGCTCGCCGCGGTAAGGCGCCAGGAGCACCTGAGTCACGTTCGCGTCTTCGGGCAGGGCTCCTCGCTCCCAGGAACCCAGCAGGCCGTCCGGCAGCTTCCGTTCGGCGTAGGCGGCGTGACCGAAGATCTCCGGCTTCAGCGGGATCGTGGTGTCAAAAGGGTTGTAGCTGTCTCCAGGCATCTCGTCGTGTTCTCCCCTGAGTTGTCTTACGAAGGGTTGTAGCGAATCAGCAGCCGATCAGGCAAGGGG
>JBFWZE010000009.1:11259-14379 GCA_050185685.1 Dehalococcoidia bacterium | reverse complement strand
CGTCATCTGCTTCTCACCGTAGAGCATCGTGCAGTAGTCGAGCTTGTCCTCGAGCGGCAACCGGCTGGGGCTGAGGACGTTGACGCTGCGGGAGCGCTTCGCATCGTTGCGGGCGAAGCGCACCAGCCAGCCGTCGTAGAGCAGCTGCTCCGGCGGCGTCATTGAGTTGAGGAAGACCTCCTCGAGGCGATGGAGCTGGGCGTCTGCCTCAGTCATGCAGGTCGTAGGTGGCGCGGGCTTCGTCGATGCTCAGGCGCTGCAGGCCGTAGCCGTCCTCGTGCAGGACGCCGATCTGCCCCAGCTCGGCGAGCTCACGGCGCATCTCGCTCTCGGTCAGCAGCACGGGCGTCGCCTTCTGCGTGTCGCGCAGTCCCATCACCGTCTCGGCCTCTTCGACTGCCGACCGTCGCTGCAGCGCCTGCTCGAGCTGGTTGACGAACCACCAGTAGGCGGCGAATTCCCGCGGCCGCTTCTGCACCGTAACGCCGACGCCATCCTCGGTGAGGCGCTGGTCGAGGCGGCGGCGCACACGACGCAGCAGCGCCGTGAGCATACGCGGGTCCTCGAGGGCGTCTTCGAAGCGCATGTAAGTACCGGTGGGCAGCCGGATGAACACCGGATGCGTCACCTCATCGAACTCGAAGGTCACCGGCCCGTAGCCGGCAAGGTGGAGACTGACCATCATGCGCGCAACCTCATGCGCCATTATCACGCTTCGAGACGCGGCGCGCGGTTACGACGCGAGGTCGATTTTCAGCCCTACTGCGGCAGGTACTGCAGCGGGTTCACGCGGACGCCGTTCTTGTGCACCTCGAAGTGAAGGTGGACACCAGTCGAGTAGCCTGTTGTGCCGCTGGGACCGAGTGTCTGGCCCTGCGAGACGGTCTGCCCAACCGAAACGCTGATGCTGCGCAGGTGCGCGTACAGCGTCTTGAGGCCGTTGCCGTGGTCGACGATGACGTAGTAGCCGTACGAGCAGCAGGCGTCGCCGCCGGCGAAGGTCACCTTGCCCGGCATGACCGCCATCACCGGCGTACCGGGCGCGTGACTGAGACCGAAGTCGATGCCCAGCGGGTGAGACGGGCCGAAGTAGCTCGTGATCCGGATCGTCGCGCCGATCGGCCAGATGAAGCCCTTCGGCGGTTCGGGCGTTGCGGTTGGCGCCGGGGCACCCGGGCTGGTCGGCGCGTCGGGCTGGCCGGGCGTGGCAGGATCGGCCTCAGACTTCGGCTGGGGCAGCTGCTTCGGGTCCGGGATGATCAGCGTGACGCCGGTGGCGAGCAGGTTGCCATCGCCGAGGCTATTCACCGCGATGATCTCGGCGCTCGTAACGTCGAACATCTCAGCGAGGTCACCCACCGTCTCGTCGAGGATGACGGTGTGGACGATGCCGTTGCGGGTGGGTACGCGGAGCTTTTGTCCGGGCTGCAGGAAGTCGTCCGCGCTGACGATGTCAGGCTTGTTCGATGCGACGAGCAGCTCCCAGGACGGCATGTAGGCGCTCTTGAGACCAAAGTCGGCGGCGATGCTACCCAGCGTGTCGCCGTCGCGGACGGTGTAGATGCAGTACGCGGGGCTGTCCGATCGCTCGCAGGTGAGCTGGCGCGGTACAGGCGTGGCAGTTGCGGTTGGCGCCGGCGTCGGCGTCGTCTGCAGAGCGCGGTTCAGGCTCTGGACCCGCGTCTCAGCAGTCGACGTGACCTGCGCAGCGGGAACGCCATGCAGCTCGGTGATCGGCGGCAGGAACTGCAGGTTGCTCGAGGAGCTGCTGCCCTCGACCAGCGGCTGCTGCATTTCGAGGCCGGCAACATCCTCCTGCACCGAGACGCCGCTTCTGACGACCTCGGCAGGAAGGGGCGCCACCGCGCTCGACCCGGCACTGCCGGTGAGGACGGCGTAGAACGCGACACCCAGCACCAGCGTCACAATCGCGACGTGGCTGAGGTGCTGCTTCCGATATTTGGACCCGAGGATGGCGGCGGGGGGAGGGCTGCCTGACCGCGAGCGTCGCCCGCGGCCGTCTCGGATTCTTATAACGATGGCCTCCTGGCACAGGAATACCGGCGAATGGTACCGGCCTGCAACCTGCTAAAGGAAGGCACTAATCGAAACTGCAACACTTCGTTCGAAACGTTTGCTCGAAATCGCACGATAAACCGTGATAAGTGTTGTCGAAGCATCTCAGCGCCGAAGAGTTTCGCAAAAGAGCGGCCTAAAGCAGCAGCGAGAAACCGTCGAACATATCTACGATGCAGTCTCGCAAGGATGCCCGCCCGTGACCTCCGACCATGTCCAGCAACGCATCGTCTTGCTCCTGAGCGACGTCCATGACGCCGCCCGCACCGGCAACTGGACCGCGGTTCGGGAGAAGTCGGAGCAGGTCCTCCACCTCAACCCCTTCAACCATGACGCCCGCGCCTACTGGGCCCTCGCCAGAAACGGCGGCATACCGGTCGAAGAGCCGGTCGAAGCTCGGATCGAGCGTGAGATGGAGGACGTCAAGATCGCCGCGGCTGCACTGGACTGGCAGGAGGTTCACAACCGGGCAGAGGCCATCCTCCAGCTCGACCCTGCCAACCCTGAGGCGAAGGGCTACGTCCGCACCGCCCAGGAGGAGCTGGCGCCGAAGAACCAGAAGCGAAGACGAAACCGCGGCGCGCCTCCGTCGATCGCTGCGGGGCCGCGTCCAGCAGCCCAGGCGGATGCGGCGAACTATCTCTATGCCGACAGCAACTTCCTCAGCAGGACGCTGGCGAGCTTCGTTGCCGTGCTCTCGCTGCTCTACATCCTCGCCGGCGGCCTCTACTTCTACGGCGCAGGAGTCATCGAAGACGTGAGCCGCGGAGAAGCACCGGTGAGCGACGCCACCAGCTTCGACAACATGGCGACGCTGGTCGCCACGGTGCTGCTGGCCGGCTTCGCCGCGGGCTTCGTGCTGCTCCTGATCTGGGTCTATCGCGAATCGACGAACGCCCGGGCAATGGGGCTGCAGACGCTGATGACGCCGGTAGTCTCGGTCGTCATCTGCGTCGTCTTCGGGACGCTCGGCAGCTACGTCGTCCTGCGCGACCTCCTGCACCGCCTGCGCGGGTCGCTGTCGATCGCCGGCGAGGCGATGCT
>JBFWZE010000009.1:0-11159 GCA_050185685.1 Dehalococcoidia bacterium | reverse complement strand
CGCTGATGACGCCGGTAGTCTCGGTCGTCATCTGCGTCGTCTTCGGGACGCTCGGCAGCTACGTCGTCCTGCGCGACCTCCTGCACCGCCTGCGCGGGTCGCTGTCGATCGCCGGCGAGGCGATGCTCGTGTTCTGGCTGGTCTGCGCGATTGCCGGCGTGGCGCTCAACGTCAACTCGATCAAGCATCCCGCCGACTACAGTGAGTGGTCCGACCTGCTCATGCTCACGAGCTACGGCAGCATCTTCCTCGGCGTCGCCGGCCTCTTCCTTGCCTACGCGATCCGAGACGGCCACCAGCACCTCATGGACCGCTACCTGCGCCCCAACCGCCCGACGCGCTCGGAGACCGCCCCCAGCATCGCGGCGTAGCCCTCACCGCCGAATCGCTGCTCTCTCTTTGCGAGCCCCTCTCCCGCGCGGAGCGAGGGAAGGCGCGTCATGAACGCCGAATCGAGGTTGGAAGGGGCGGAGCCCCTCCCGGGGTCTGGGGTGTCCCCAGTCTCAAGACACTGAACGCGAGCAGCGAAGCGGCGCGATGCGACGGCTGGCCGCCTGTCTGCAACACCAGCAGCACTCCCACGTCGATGTCGAGGTCAGAACCACAACGCGTTACGAGACGACCTGAACCTCCGAATCGCTCCCCTCCCTCTTCGCGAGCCCCTCTCCTGAGCGGGAGCGAGGGGAGGCGCGTCATGAACGTCGAATCGAGGTTGGAAGGGGCGGAGCCCCTCCCGGGGTCTGGGGCGTCCCCAGTCTCAAGACACTGAACGCGAGCAGCGAAGCGGCGCGATGCGACGGCTGGCCGCCCGTCTGCGACACCAGCAGCACTCCCACGTCGACGTCGAGGTAATGGAGCAGCACTTGCAGCGCAATGAACCGCGTGCAACGGTCTTGCTGCAGTGCGTAACTCGTAGCGCATGAATGACGAAGGGCGCCAGATCGGCGCCCCTCGGTGTCTTCGAGCCAGTTGCAGGCTACTCTTCGGTGCCAACCTTGACGCGGCGCTCACGGACGGCGGCAGCCAGCTCCTCGAGGAGGTCGCGGCTGCTGTCCCAACCGATGCACGCGTCGGTGATGCTGACGCCGTAGAGCAGCTCCTTGCCGGGAACGAGGTCCTGACGGCCGCCGTTGAGGTGGCTTTCCGCCATGATGCCGAAGATGCGGCTCTCGCCCGCAGCAACGCGCTCGCAGACGTCGCGGTTCACGTCCATCTGCTTCTCGTGCTGCTTGCTGCTGTTGCTGTGGCTGTAGTCGACCATGATCCGCGAAGGCAGACCGGCCTTGCCGAGCTCTTCCGAGGCGGCGTCGACGCTCGGCCCGTCGTAGTTCGGCAGCTTGCCGCCGCGGAGGATGATGTGGCAGTCCTCGTTGCCGGCCGTTGAGACGATTGCGCTGTGCCCGCCTTTCGTGACTGACAGAAAATGGTGGGGCGCGGCTGCCGCTCTCATCGCGTCGACGGCGATGCGGACGTTGCCGTCGGTGCCGTTCTTGAAGCCGACCGGGCAGGAGAGGCCGGAGGCGAGCTCACGGTGGATCTGCGACTCAGTCGTGCGGGCGCCGATCGCTCCCCAGGAGACGAGGTCGGCGATGTACTGCGGCGTGATCATGTCGAGGAACTCGCAGCCAACCGGCATGCCTGACTGGTTGAGGTCCAGCAGCAGCTCACGGGCGATGCGCAGTCCTTCGTTGATCTGGAAGCTGCCGTTCAGGTACGGGTCGTTGATCAGGCCCTTCCAGCCGACCGTCGTGCGCGGCTTCTCGAAGTAGACGCGCATGATGATCAGGAGGTCCTTGCTGAGGCGCTCCTTCACTTCCTTGAGCCGCATCGCGTACTCGCGCGCGGCGGCGGTGTCGTGAATCGAGCAGGGACCGATGATTGCGACCATGCGGTCGTCGGCGCCGTGCAGGATGCGGTGGATTGCCTGGCGAGCTTCAAACGTGGTCTTTGCAGCGGCCTCAGTGATCGGAAACTCGTCGAGGAGTTCGCCGGGGGAGACAAGCTCCTTGATCTCGAGGATGCGGATGTCGTCCGTTCTGTACTGCATTTCGGTATCCACGTTGTCTGTAGTTGTCATCACTCTACCAGTCTGCAAGGGGATTGCGGGTTTATGACAATAAGGTTACGAGAACACGGGGTCAAGGCTCATTTCCGCTTGACGCAGTGGCGCTCTCCCGTCAATGTAGCACTCGCGTCAGCAAGTGCCCCAGGCGCGCCCGCAACCCCGCCGGGATCGCGATACCTCCGAGAGAAGTGTTTACGCCTTGTTTACGTCTTATTTCTCGGCCTAGGATCAATTGCAGCCCGTTTCCAGGAGTTCCGTATGAGCGACCGCCACCTGATCAGCTCCCAGACCCTCACGCGCATGAAAGAAATGCGCCGTCGCGGCCATGGAGTGAAGCTGCAGGACTGGCAGGTCGAGAGCTTCGACCCGCAGCAGCCACAGGGCCTCATCGAAAGCGTCGTTGAGTGGTGCAAGCGCACCGCCGGCGAATGCCGACGACCATACGGCATCAACGCCTTCGACCTCACGCTCGCCTTCCGCGTCGACGGGGACAAAGACGTGCGCAGCCACACCTTCAGCCGCCTCAAGCCGATTGAGCTGTACGACGAGTCGTTCTCGGCGCGTCTGCTCGAGATGCTCGGCCTGCACGTCGCCCGGCCCGCTGGCCTGCGCATCTCGGCCGGCTTTTTCTCCTGGGGTGACGCCGCGCACCAGGCGATGATCAACGCGAAGTAGCGCCTACTTCTTCGCCTTCGAGAGCTTCCGTTCCCAGCTTTTCTCGATGTACGGGATCGCGTCGGGTGTGACGCAGCCCGTATCGCCATGGTCGACCTCGACGCGGCCGATTTGCTGCGCTGCCGCCTCTGCCTTAGCCCGCAGCGACGGGCTGCGCAGGCCTATCGCAATGAGGGCGCTGTTCATCGAGAAGCGGGTGCGGTTCGTCCTCACGTGGATGTCACGTTCGATCTCATCGATGAACGGTTCGAAGTAGGCGTCGGGAAGACCGCGGTCGGCCATCGCGATCTCGGCGATCAGGTTCCAACCCGCCTGGGCCGTGTTATCTCGCGTCGAGTCCTTCCACGCTTCCGCCCGGTCTCTCGCTAGCGGGCTCTTTGAGACGAGGTGCCGGGTAAACAGGTCGACGAGCCAGTAGTAGTCGGTGCTGCCCAGCCACGCATCAAGCTGCGCCGCCGTCACCTGTTTCGGGTCCGCAATCAGCGTCGCCAGGTTGCGCGCATCCTGGTTGCCCGTCTCCCAGAGCTGCTCCGCGAGCTCCTGGTCCGTCTTGATCTGCTTCTGCAGCGCCTTCAGGCTCGACATGCTCACGCCGAACTGGTTGTCACCGGCGCCGTGGCGGCGATAGATCGCCCGGTTTCGCTCTGAGCCGGCTGCTTCCAGCTCCTTCATCGCCGTCGCGAGATCCATATCGGGTACTCCTTGGCATAGCGCGAGATGTCGCCGAGTAGAGAGATGATCCCACATGCTGCGGGCGTCATATAGCTAGCGGTTAGCTATGACGCACGATGCCATCTGTCGATTTTTGTATTGAATGCGCAGATGCTTGACAGCGCATAGACGATATGCTGCACTCCCAGCAACCACAACGGGGAGGTCATCATGACTACTACCGAAAGCAGCACCGGCGTTCAGGTCCCGGCCCGGGCGATGCAGCCGGACGCGATCAACCACCTTGTCCTCAACGTCTCCGACCTGGACGTCTCGCACGCCTTCTGGTCGGAGCTTGTCGGCTTCGAGGAGGTTGTCTCGATCAAGAACCCGGAGACGGGGAAGCCGCGCGCCCGCTTCTACCAGAGCAAGGCCGGCACCGGCCACCACGACCTCGCCCTCTTCCAGGTGATGAACCCGGACTTCTTCAAGCCGGCGATGGAGGAGTGGTCAATGGCCGCCCGCCAGCTCGGCGTAAACCACGTCGCGATCAAATACCACGACCGCGACGAGTGGCTGCAGCAGATCGCCTTCCTCCAGAGCAAGGGCGTCAAGTTCCACGTCCGCACCGACCACGGCATGACCCACAGTGCCTATATCTCCGACCCGGACGGGTACGGCATCGAGATCCTCTACGAGGTACCGCAGGAGTTCTGGGGCCCGAACCCGGCTCCTGCCGTGATCTGGGGCCGCCGGCTGCCGAACGAAGGGCCGGAAGCCCTCGAGGACAACTCCGACTACCACCTCTTCGACCCCTCTGACCCGGCAGAGCCCAACTTTGGGTAGCTGACTCGGGACGACTGTGACACCGAAGCCGCTTCTCGAACGAGGAGCGGCTTCTTCATAAGAGACCGGTGCCCTGCGGGTTTCGCGGCGAAATACCGAAGATTTCTTCGTGCCCATCCAGCCGTATCCCGAGAGCGAGTCGCCCGTCTGGGACCGCGGCCTCGAGCGGGTGCTGGCAAACGGCGTGAACCTCCGCTTTCAGCCCATCGTCGACCTCCGCCGCGGTCTCGTTGCCGGCTATGAGACGCTGGCCCGGTTCGAAGGACCGCCGCACGCACCGCCGGACCGCTGGTTCGCCGCTGCCGAGCACCGAGGTGTCGCTCTCGAGTTGGAGGAACGGGTATGGCGCGGGGCGCTGGAAGCGCGAAACCGGCTGCCCCTGAACACGTTTCTCTCGCTCAACGCTTCCCCGGAGTTTTTGTGCTCGGCGAGCTGCGCCGAACTTATCGGGAGAGTGCCGTCCCTGCACCGGCTGGTCATCGAGGTGACGGAACACCGGGCAATCGATGACTACAAGCACCTCTCGAGCTACCTGAACCGATATCGGGAGGCGGGAGCGTCGCTGGCCGTCGACGATGCTGGAGCCGGTTACGCGAGCATGAACCACATCCTGGAGCTTCGGCCGCAGTTCGTGAAGCTCGACCGCGCATTCGTCACGAATTGCCACAAAGACCCTGCGAAGGCGGCCCTGATTGAGATGGTCGGCCGTTTCGCCAGCAATCTCGACGCCTGGCTGCTCGCGGAAGGAATCGAGGAGACCGCCGAACTCGAGACGCTGGTCCGAATGGGCGTGCCGCTGGGCCAGGGCTATCTGCTGGCGCGGCCGGAGGAGGACTGGAGTGAGGTGCCTCCTCGCCTGCGCGCCGTTATCCGCCGCATCACGCGGGACATCGACAGCGGGAGCACCGTCAGCGCCGTCATCGAAGAAGCACCGGCGGTTTCAGGCCCGGAAGCTGGCGCCCTGAACGATGCGAACGACGTCGTCGTGCTCGTCGACGATCAGCAGCGCCCATTGCAGGTGTTGCAGCGTAGTGAGAAGGGCTGGAAGTACTCGACTGCGCTCTGGATTAAGCAGGAGAGCAGCGTCGAAACGGTGCTGCGGCGCGCCCTCACCCGCCAGCGCGACGAGCGGTTCGCTCCGCTGGTCTGCGTAAACGACGAGGGCGTCTACATCGGAATCGTCCGAATCGACACCCTCATCGTGACGCTGCTCGGTGATCGAGACCCGAAGAAGGCCGCGGCCTAGGCAGCAGCGGTCTGGATGTTCGACCTTACTGCGTCGACGAGAGCGGCGGTGACCTCGGTCATGCCGTGGTCGCGGCGCGCGTGCTCTGCCACTGCGGTCAGGATCTCGTCATCGGTCGCAGCGGAAAAATGGGCAGTGCAGCCCGGAACGACATCACCACAGCTAAATTCCTTCATCAATCCCCTCCGATCGAAAATAAGTAGCAATGTACTTATCGTCGGAGAGTGCCAGTCGGATCAGCAGCGACAGCGATGTCCGGACAACGGTGCGGTAGGCTCGGAGCTCCTAGAACGTGCGCTTCTGGCGCATCTGAGCCTGCTGCTCCGTGACCTGGATGTCGATGAAGCCACGCGCCTTCGTGGGGTCGTAGTGCGCTGAAGCCGTGTCGAAAGAGACGAGCTCTTCGCTGTAAAGCGAGTGCCTGCTGTGGCGAGCGACCGGCAGGATGTTGCCCTTGAACAGGCGCACCTCGCTCCAGCCCGTGACGCGCTGCTGCTCGACCGCATTAGCGGCGAGCCATGACTCCATCTCCTGCGTGAACCACTTGCCCTGGTAGACGGCTTCAGCGACGTCAAGAGCTCGCTTGCCCTTGTCATGGAGGATGCGATGGTCGTGAACCAGCGACTCGAGGTCCTCATGCGCGGCGAGGAGGATCGCGTGCGCCGGCGCTTCGTAGACGCCGCGTGACTTGAGGCCGACATAGCGCGATTCGACCATGTCGAGGAGGCCGACGCCATGGCGCCCGCCGACCGTGTTGATGAACTCGACCACCGGGACGCAGGAGTCGTTCTCGCCGACGTCGACCTGCTCGCCGGTGGGGTTGCGGTCCTCGTCGAGCACTTCGGCGGCGATCGGGCGGCCCTTCACGAAATGGATCCGCAGGCGCTGCGGGCGGTCCGGCGTGCGGTCCCAGCGCTGCAGGTAGGTGAAGAGCACCTCGCGGTGGTCGTCTTCCGGCTTCTCGAGGACGCGGCCCTCAGAGCTGATGTGGAGGATGTTCGCGTCCTGCGAGTACGGCGGGCCTTCGTCGGTGCCGCCGGAGGGCAGCGGGACACCGTGCTGCTGCGAGTAGGCAGTCATCACCTTGCGGCCGCCGTCGCCGAACTGGGCGAGGAAGTCGGCTTCCTTCCACGGCGCGTAGATGCCGAAGTCCTGGAGCGTGTACTCGGGGTCTTCCTGGAGGACGCGGTAGATCGACTCGAAGCGCACCTGGTCGTTGCCCTTGCCGGTGGAGCCGTGGACGAGGACGTTGCCGCCGATCCGCTTCGCGTAGCGCATCTGGCCGCGCGCCGTAGGGATGCGGGCAATCGAGGTCCCCAGGAGGTAGCGCCCCTCGTAGCGCGCATGCATCTGGAGGATCGGCAGGAAGAACTCGTCGACCAGCTCGGCGCGGAGGTCCTCAACGTAGGCATCGACGACACCGAGGCTGCGGGCTTTGGCCGCTGCTGCCTCGACGTCCGCGCCGGGCTGGCCGAGGTCCGCGGTGTAGGTCGCCACCTGCCAGCCTTTGTCGCGCAGCCAGTGGAGGATGACGGAGGTGTCGAGGCCGCCGCTGTAGGCGATAACGGCAAGAGGCGCTGCCATGAGGTCTCCCGGAGCTAATTTCGAAGAGGCTCCACGCCTCCCGCATTACGTCCCGATGATAACGCGGCCCGCCGTTACACGCTTCAGCCGAGCGGAGAAGGTTGACTTTGCAACCAATGCTGATAGGCTTCACCCATTCATGGCGATGGCACAAGGCAGCGGCCGCCGCCGGTCTTTGGGAGCGCTGAGGCATAGGGACTACCGCTGGTATTTCGCCAGCGGCATGGGCATGTCTGCCGCGCAAGGCATCCAGGACCTGGCGATCACCTGGCTCGTACTCGATCTGACAGAGTCGCTTTCGACGCTCGTGCTCGTGATTTTCGTGCGCGGGCTGACGATGCTCACGTTCGGCCTCTTCGGCGGTGCCTTCGCCGACCGCTACAGCCGGCGCAACCTGCTCATCGTCAACCAGGTCCTCACGCTCGCGAACATGGCGGCGATTGCCCTGCTGGTCTTCGGGGACCAGGTACAGATCTGGCAGGTCTACGGCTCGTCGCTGATGCTCGGGCTGACCACCGCGCTGACCGGGCCGGCGCGAACGGCGTTGATCCGCAGCCTCGTACCACGCGAGGACATGCTCAACGCAGTCGCTCTGAACTCCTTCCAGATGAACCTCTCGCGCATCGTCTGGCCGACCCTCGCGGGCGTTCTGATCGCGATTACCGGCACGGGTGGCGCCTTCGCGGTCTGCGCGATCGCCTCCGTGTTCGGCATCGTCTTCATCCTGCCGGTGAAAGACACCCTGGGCCACGTCCAGACGGGGCAGCGTTCGTCCGCCTTTGGCGACGTGAAGGACGGTCTGCGCTACATCTGGTCGATCCCGACGCTGGCGATGATCATGACCATGATCCTCCTCGTCGGTATGTTCGGCCTCTGCTTCCAGACCCTGGCCTCAGCTTTCGCGCGCGAGTCGATGGAGTTCGACTCGAAGGAGGCGGGCTTCTTCCTGATGGCAGCGGGCATCGGCGCGATTATCGGCAGCACCTTGCTGATCGCGCGCGAAGTGAAGAACCGCAACCTGCTATTCATGCAGACGATCTTCGGTTTCGGCGCCAGCGTCTTCTTGCTCGCGCTAAACCCGACGTTTATCGGCGCCTACCTGCTCATGGGGGTGTTCGGTGTGTTCAGCGCGATGACGCCCGTGCTTGCCCAGACAATCTTCCAGGTCGGGGTGCCGCAGCAGTACCTGGGACGCGTCAACAGCCTGTTCATGATCGGCCCGGGCCTGGCGGCGATGCTGACCCTGCCTGTCGGCATCGTGGGCGACCTGCTGACGCTACGGGTGGCGATCGCCGGCATTGCGGCCATCCTCATGCTCATCCCGATCGGCGCCGCCGTCCTCGGGCTCCACCACCGCCAGCTTGCCGAGCCGGAACCGGACGCGCGCGACGACCGCCGGCTCGCCGGAGCCGCCGCGGACTGAGGCAGGCCGAGGAGGGATGAGGACGGTTCTAGCTGGCTTTGCGCAGCGCGTCCATCAGCTCCCGCTTGTCCATGAGGCTTCGGCCGCGGATCTTGCGCTCCTTTGCGAGGTTGTAGAGCTCATCCCGTGAGCGCTCCTCGAGCCGGCGGTTTGGATTGCCGGTGCCCTGCGTGGTCTTATTCGGCGTGCGGCCTTCTTCGCGGCGCTGCTTGTTCACGGTGCGCGCGGCGATCTCCTCAGCCTTGTCCTCGCTCTGGCCCCGTTCGAGGCCGCTGTCTTTGATGTGTTCGTACTTGCGCTCGTCTTTCGCGCTCCAGGCCTTTGGCATCGTGCGTCCTCCCTTGCTACGAAATCACCTTATGAGGGGCGCGGCGAATGCGTCATAACAACCGGCCGAGACGTATCGCGTATGTCTAACGCGGGTGCAAAAAACTGAAGCATTCATGAGCGTTCCGTTAAGGATTTCCCAGTCCCCGAGGGCGCAGTTGCAGAGCGAGCGGAATCTACAACCAGGGGTGTACGCGCACGACACGACATCCGGGTGACGGCATTTCGTCTCCGCAGGACTACTGTGAAGAAGGCCTCAGGACGACCCCAATCCCGGCACGTTGAGGCGACGAAAGAAGACCCTGACATGAACGACGATATCTGGAGCCGACCCTCACCCACAGAACCACTCGAGGCGAGCGACGCCGCGATTCAGCGGCCGCCTCTGTACAGCATCCCGCCGGCGTCCACGCCACCGTCCGGCCCGACCAGTGGCAAGAGAGCAGGCAGCATCGCGTCCCTTGCCGCCGTCATCGTGCTCAGCGCGGCGCTCGGCGCGGGCTTCATCACCGGCATCGATACGCTAAGAGGCGATGGTGGCAGCTCGGCCGCGCCACCATCGTCCTCGACCGCGATTTCGACCTCACTGGCTGCAACCGGCACGGCGAGCGTCGCAGACATCTACGATGCGGTGTCTCCCTCCGTCGTCGAGATCACGACGGCTGCGCGCAACGGCGGCGGCCTCGGCTCCGGCGTCGTCGTGAATGCGGACGGCCTGATCCTGACGAACTACCACGTCGTCGAAGGTGCGACCTCGATCCAGGTCAACTTCAGCGACGGCCAGACGGCTACGGCGAAGGTGGTCGAAACGAAGCCGAACGACGACCTCGCTCTCATCGACGTCGATGGCGTGAGCGACCTCAAGGCGGCCAAGCTCGGCAACTCCGGCTCTCTGCGGCCTGGCGACGAGATCATCGCGATCGGCAACCCGCTCGGCCTCGAGAACACGGTGACGACAGGCGTCGTCTCAGCGCTCGACCGAAGCCTCCAGGGCGGCCGGGGTGAGGCGTCACTGAGCGGCCTGATCCAGATCGACGCAGCGGTGAACTCCGGCAACTCCGGCGGCGGCCTCTTCAACACGAACGGAGAGCTGGTGGGCATCCCGTCAGCGATCGAAAACCCGACGGGCCAGGCAGTCTTCGTTGGGGTTGCCTACGCAATTCCGATCAACACGGCGCTGAGCGACCTGACGACGCTCTAGACGACCCTCGGTCGTGCCCCACGCAACGCCGGTGGTTGGGTCCCGCCGGCGTTGTCGGGTGTTCAGGCCTCGAGCGGGTCCGGCTCCTCATCCTCGTCACCGCTGCCGAACGCAATGTGGTAGACGCGGTTCAAGTTGATCGCCCAGCCGATGCCGAAGTCACGCTCGGTGAACAGGCGCGGGTCGTCCGGGTTCCACCAGGCATCGATGAAGCGCTGCGGGTTCGGCGGCCGGAAGTCGTAGGGCACAACGCCGAATACCTTGCCGTGCCAGCTACGGTCGACGGCGGGACGTCTCATCTGCTCGAAGACGGCGATTGCGCCGACGACGACGTTAAAGAGGAAGAAGTAGCGCTTCAGCTTTTTCACGCCCTGAGTGTACGCCGGGGCCGCTACCACTGTGCTGCATCGCGCGTACGACTTCGTTAAAGCAGCGTTGTCTTGGATGACCCGCCATGCGCGCTGCTGGAGTCATCCAGACTGGTCTGTGGCGTCGCATCTCCGCAGGGAGAGCCTTCCTGCGTCAGGACGGAATAACCGAGAAGCCCTTCTCCAGACCAGGGTACGCATCCGAAGTGCCCGGTCACGGTTCCTTGCCCGCGGTTGCGGTGCTTGCTATAGTTTTGCCTTCCGAGACGATAACCTTATTCAAGGCATTACCTCATAAAGGCAAAGACGGATGACGCCACGCATTTTCATTGACGGGGAAGCAGGGACGACGGGGCTGCAGATCGCCCAGCGCCTCAACGGCCGCCGCGACATTGAGCTGCTCCACCTCGGTGACAACGAACGCAAGGACCCCGCCCGTCGTGCCGAGATGCTGAACAGCGCCGACATCTCCATCCTCTGCCTGCCGGACGAGGCCGCCATCGAGGCGGTCGCAATGGTCGAGAACGAGGAAGCGCGGATCATCGACGCCTCCGTCGCCCACCGCGTCGCCGAGGGCTGGACCTACGGGTTCGCCGAGTACGACGTGAACCAGCGTGACGAGATCGCAGCGTCGAAGCGCGTGACCAACCCGGGCTGCTACCCCTGCGGCGCGATCGCGATGCTCCATCCCCTCGTCAGCCAGGGCATCCTCCCGGAGGACTTCCCGGCAACGATCAACGCCGTCTCGGGCTACAGCGGCGGCGGCAAGAGCC
>JBFWZE010000008.1:40520-43730 GCA_050185685.1 Dehalococcoidia bacterium | reverse complement strand
TCAGGGCGACCTCGTTCTCGAAGCTGATCTCGGTCTCGAGAACGGAGACGACCATACCAGCGCGCACGGAACGCTGCGCGAGGCGGGCGCGGCAGTCGACAGCGGCGCCAAGCGGCACTGCCTTGCTGTAGCTGAGGTTCTCGCTGATGTGCAGCGTCCCTTCCGGCAGCGTCACTTCCTCGAGGAGCGCGCCGAGCGCAAAGGCGGCAATCGCCAGCGGCGGCGCGACATTGCTAGCTTCGTACAGCGCGAGGTCATCGCCGGTAGCAGCGAGGTAGGCACGGACGCGCTCCGTCTCGATTGAGAAGGTGACGGGCTCGAATTCGTGGCCGGCAGAGAGGTCGGTAAGAACGGTGCTCACGCCGAGGCGATTGGCTCCGTCATGTGCGCGCGGCCCCATTCTTCGAGGCGGCGCAGCGCATTGCCGAGCTCGTGGCCCTTGGGGGTGAGATCGTACTCCACCCACGGCGGCATGACGGCGACAACATTGCGCTCGATGATGCCGAGGTCTTCGAGGCCCTTGAGGCGGTCCCGAAGGGTGCGTGAGTTGCAGCCACCCACGGCTCCGGACAGCTCGTTGAAGCGGCGTTTGCCCTGCATCAGCTCATAGATGATCCGCGGCACCCACTTCTGGCCGAGGAGCGCAAGCGTCGCGCGCACAGGGCAGTAGGTCGCGTCCTCATCGAGGGCGAGTTTCAGATCGAAAAGTGCAGTGTGTGTTGCCACGGCTGTAGTGTACACCACCGTCGAACGATAGCGATAAACGATGTTTCGCTAGCGTGCGGCCTGCTGCTCCGTCGAGCGGCTGAGAATGACCTCACCCTGAGGAGTGGTTCGCGGCGGACTGGAAAGGCGCTCCAGGGTGACCCACATGTCGGTGACGGGGCCCTGCGCGTCCTGCGGGAACTTTACGAGCAGCTGGGCGGTCCCGTCTGAGCGCGGCACGAAGGTACCGATCGCGATCGTCTTGTCGCCCTTCACCGCCCAGAGCGCGTAATTCACGCCGAAGGACACGCTGCGCAGCTCCTTGCAGGTCAGCGCTCCGATCGCCTGCTTCGACGACCAGACGTAGTCGCAGGAGGCGCCGGGCGCGAGGTTGGTGCCCTGCAGCTCACTCGGGATCAGGTCGGGATCGAGGGCGATGACGAGCATCGTCGCCTGCTCTTCGATCGTGGTGACCAGCTTTTTCTGCTCGTTGCGGGCCGAGTTGAGGGCACCCTCAAGCTCGAGAAGCGACTGGCGCTGCTCGGCGTCGAGCTGGCTCAGCTCGGCGAAGGCGTTGTTCTGCTCCCGCAGCCGGCTGACCTCGGACGACAGCGACATCGCCCAGGCGAACGCGCCGATGCCGAACGCGAGGACAACTGCGGCGGCGGCGGTGGCTATCCACTTGTTGCGCTGGAAGATCGCTACAACTGAGAGGTTCGGACGGCCGTTCAGCGCCCCGGTGACCCGGCCGCGCAGCCGCTTTGGCGCTCGGTAGACGGGCATCGCCAGCGAGAGCTCCTCGACGGCGAGGCGGTAGGACTCGGCGATGTCGTTGCACTCGACGCAGTCGCGCAGGTGCAGGCGAACGCGGGCTTCTTCCTCCGGCTCGAGGGCGCGGAGAGCATAGGCTTCGATGTCGTCACGGAACGGGATGCACTCGGTCTTCATGGCCGCGTTCCCCCGTTCCTCTGGTCGATAAGCGTGAGCCGCAGCTTTTGCAGCCCGAGGCGAATGCGTGTCTTGATCGTGCCCAGGGGCTGGTTGAGGCCGCGGGCGATCTCCTGCTGCGTGTAGCCGCCAAAGTAGGCGAGCTGGATCGCCAACCGCTGGTCCGGCGGCAGGATGTGCAGCGCCTTCTGGATCACGACGCGTTCATCGCTCAGCACCGCCGGGTCTTCCCCGTCTTCGGTGCTCGGCGCCGACGCCAGCATCTCTTCGGCGGCCAGGCTCGGCGGGTTCTCGTGACGGAAGCGGCGGCCGCGGCTGCGCCCCTCGTCGATCGAGCGGTTGCGCGCGACGCTCAGCAGCCAGGTCAGGAACCGGCCGCGGGTCGGGTCGAAGAGGTCAGGCCGGCGCCAGACCCGCAGGAACACCTCCTGGGTCAGGTCTTCAGCCAGCTGAACGTCCCTTACCATGCGCAGACAGATCGAATAAACGTAGTCACCATAGCGGTCGTAAAGAGCCTCGAGGGCTTTCGAATCCCGTTCTTCGAGGGCGCCGACCAGCAGGTCGTCGGAGGCGGTGGCGTAATCGGTCAGCGTCCCCGCTCCACTCGCGGCATCCCCATTTATGTCTACGCCCCAGGGGAGAGAATGGATTTGCAGTGGCTGCTCGGCCGGATTTTCAAGCGACATTTCGACCCGTCCTGCCAACGATTGTAGCTCGCGTGCGCCGCTTCAGGTCTATATGTTTCATCGAAATGCTCTATGTGTTGTCCGGCCGCCCGGGTCTGCTATCTCAGATTGCACCCTCGCGGGCCATTGAATCGATATCTGCGTCGCTGTAGCCCAGCTCTCGCAGCACCTCTGCGTTATGCTGCCCGACCGTCGGCACCGGAGCACCCGGCTCGGTGACGCCCTCGATGTTGAACGGCGCCTGCAGGAACTCCGCCGTGCCGCCGCCCGTCTCGATCGTCATGAAGCGGTCTCGCTCGATAACCTGGGGATGATCGAACACCTCACCGACATCGTTGAGGCGGCCGTAGGGGATCGACGCCCGCTCGAAGCGCGCCTCCGCCTCTTCGACGCTGAAGCGCGAAAGGTACTCGTCGACCATCGGCTCGAGCACTGCCCGGTTCTTGAGTCGAAGCTCGTTGCGGTTGAAGCGCTCGTCGGTCGCCAGCTCAGGGTGCTCGAGGACGTCGTTGCAGAGGCGCACCCACTCGCGCTCGTTCTGGATCGCGATGACGACCTGGCGGCCGTTCGCGACGCTGTAGGGCCCATAGGGGACGATGCTGGCGTGGCGGGCGCCGGCGCGCTTCGGCTTCGGGCCGTGCTTCGCCATCAATGCCAGGGGGCTCATCCACTCCATGATCGAGTCGAAGAGGCTGGCGCGGATCGCCGCGCCCTCACCGGTCTGCTCGCGCCGGTACAGCGCGGCGAGGATCGAGCTGAAGGCGTAAAGGCCGGCCGAGAGATCCACAACCGAGACCCCCGCCTTCGAAGGCGTCTCCGCGGTGCCGGTGACCGAGACGACGCCTGTCTCCGCCTGCAGCAGCAGGTCGTA
>JBFWZE010000008.1:30745-40420 GCA_050185685.1 Dehalococcoidia bacterium | reverse complement strand
CGAGTCAGGCTGCAATCCCCGACGGTTCTGCGAGCGAGGCGAATGCGGAGATCGGCGCCCTCTCGGACAGCCGTCCTTCGGAGCTTGCCGATGGGCTCCCGACACTACTCCAGCGTCAGGCTCTTGGAAGCCCCGACGGCGCC
This sequence comes from Dehalococcoidia bacterium, assembly GCA_050185685.1. Taxonomy (GTDB): domain Bacteria; phylum Chloroflexota; class Dehalococcoidia; order DSTF01; family WHTK01; genus WHTK01. The sequence continues at coordinate 40,277 of JBFWZE010000008.1, read as the reverse complement.
GCTCCCTCATCTTCCTTGGCCTCTGTATGTTCGAGAGCCTCCGACACGGGCTTGCTCAAGAGAGCTTCGCTTTTCAGGCGTGGGCCTCCCTCTTGTGGCATCGTAACGAGGCCGAAGACCAGAGCCGCAGCGCAGGACGAAAGCCACAGAATCATGCTCAGACTCGACGTCGCGGTGCTGTAGCCCCAGCCCGTGTAGTCAAACCGAATGGAGTCACCAGACAGCAGCACTCCGGCGATCGGAAGGACAAAACGGGCCGTTCCCAATAGGCCGGCTATCAAAGCTGCTGCCCGGACCCGTGGTTCTGAAGAGAGTCGCCATGCAAATGCGACCAGGTTCAGTAGGCCCGGCGTCAGGCTGAGAGCCACGTCCGTCGAAGGACACTGGTAATGGTCATTGACGTATTCGCAGCTCGGCCAGAACTGATCCTGGAGAAAGGCTGTCGTTAACCCTGTCACGATCGGGATGAGGATGATCCAGCCGAATGGCTGAAACCACTTCCTGCTCAGGAGATTCCCAATCGCATCCGCGAGCAAAAGTCCCAGGAGGTTCATACTGGCTGCCGCCCTTCGCTCTTAAGGCTCCTGACTTCAGTCTCGGTCTGGGCCGATGCGGGTTGCGGTCATAGCCATGCCGTACTTGCAACATTCTCACCACGCATCCTGCCTCTTTATGCGATGCAGCATGGGAGATCTCCAGGACAACCTGCAGTGCCAAGTGTCCTGTCCCTGCAGCCAACCAGCCCTACCGGACCTTGAGAGTCACGCCAGACGAGCATCGACGGAGCGGTCCGGCGGCCGTGAGCTGTGCCGAATGAAGGAAGGCGAAAGACCACAGCGGTTTAGAGGCGCCGCGGTTCCCATCTCCGGGTCCCGCCTCGTAGAATCCGCACGTCCACAGGTGCTTATGGAGGTGCGAATTGTTGTACGAGGCTGAGAACGGCAAGATCTCGATTGCGGTGACCGGAGACGCGATGATCTCCCGGCGCATGAGCCGCTTCCGCGAGCCCGACTTCCTCGGCCTCATCGAGCTGCTGCGCGGCGCCGACGTCACGATCGCCAACCTCGAGTTCCTCTTCCACGACTTCGAGGACAGCTGGCAGTGGGCCGGCGGCGGCACCTACACCCGTAGCGACCCTCGCAACCTCAACGAGCTGAAGTGGATGGGCATCGACGGCGTGCTCACCGCAAACAACCACTCCTTCGACTACTCCGAGGGCGGTCTGATGACGACGATCCGTCATCTCGAGGAGGTCGACCTGCCCCACGCCGGCGGCGGCAAGGACATCGACCACGCTCGTGCCCCGGGCTACGTCGACTCGCCAAACGGACGCGTTGCCTTCATGTCGGCGTCGAGTACCTTCAGCGACATCTCGCGCGCCGGCGCCGGACGGCCCGACTTCGCCGGACGCCCCGGCATTAACGCGCTACGCCACGTCAAAGACCACCTCGTCACCCAGGACGTCTTCGATGCCCTGCACAAAGCGGCTCGCGAGCTTGGTTACGAGGCCTGGGAACACGCCCGTCAGCAGTTCGGCCTCCTCGGCCTGCCCGAGCCCGAGGACCCAGCGAAGGTCGTCGAGTTTCTCGAGAACAAGTTCCGTCTCAGCGACGAGATGAAGCTGAAGACCAGCGTCCACAAGGAAGACCTGCAGGGCATCAGTACCTGGATCAAGGGCGCCAAGAGCCAGTCCGACTGGACGGTCTACGGCATCCACTGCCACGAGAGCGGCGTGGGCGGCCAGTTCCACGGCGGCTCGAACACCGAGACGCCGGACTTCCTGCACGAGTTCTCGCGCCACGCGATCGACGAGGGGTGCGACATGGTCGCCGGCCACGGACCCCACTTCCTCCGCGGCATCGAGATCTACAACGGCAAGCCGATCTTCTACAGCCTCGGTAACTTCATCTTCCAGAACGAGACGGTGAGCTGGGTGCCGCCGGAGGGCTACCGCCGAGCCCACCTCGACTACCCTTCGACGCCCGGTGAGTCCTTCGTCGCCCGCACCGCGAACGACACGCGCGGCTTCCCGGCCGACCCGCTCTTCTGGCAGAGCGTCATCGCGATCTGCGACTACGAAGACAAGAAGCTGCGCAAGATCCGCCTCTTCCCCATCGACCTCGGCTTCGGCCGGCCGATGGCTCAGCGCGGCCGCCCGCTCCTTGCGCACGGGGAGATCGCCGAGCAGGCCCTCACCTACCTGCGCGACGTCTCGAAGCCGTACGGCACGGACATCAGGATCCAGGGAGACGTGGGCGTCATCGAGCTCTAGGGGTTCGCCGGCACTCTACAAGCGATCGAAAGCAGCAGCGGGCTCGGCGCGTCCGTTCCAGCCCGCTGCTGGCTATTTCGCGAATTGCAACGCTAATCAGGAAATTGTGTAAGCTGATCACCCGTGTGATATATTTACTCACGCGTCTTAGCAGCTAACAGTTGTGTGCGGCGGGGATCCGAGGCAACATGGTCAGCGATCCGTTCGACAACTACATGGACCTGGTCGAGGCAGCCCGCATATTGGGCATCCACCCTCAGTCCCTGCGCCGTCTCATCAAGCAGCGCAAAGTCCCCGCGGTGATCTTCGCCGGCAAGTACCTGATCGAGCGCGACAAGCTCGAGATGTTCAAGGCGAACTACGACCCTCGGCCCGGCCGCAAGCCCCTTCGCCGCCTGCTGTAACCACTTCGGTCGTCCCCCAGTTCCTTCTGGCAGGACGCCCTGAGCCGCAGAAGCGCGCGTCCAATTTCTGACACCTTCTCTTCTTGGAAAGCGCTCGGGAGCGCCACTGTCCCCGCACTCAGACGGCGACATGCAATTCGGTACACCGTGGGCCGTGGAACCACACCCTCCCTACGTGGCCTCTTCATCAGCGGGTAACCTGCTGCTCAGTGTCACAGACGGGCGCCACTCAGTCCGCTGCGCATCCCTTCGAGGCTCGCGTCAGGAGCGATAAGAAGACTGGGGACACCCCAGACCCCGGGAGGGGCGTGGCCCCTTCCATCCCTCGGCCATCATGTGTCGTCATCCGGGTCAGGCTGAGGTTTTGAGCCTGAATGGGGTTCGCAGGGACGCAGACCATGCGGGGGGCGCCGGGGGTGTCCCCCGGGAACCCAATTTCTGTGTCCGCGAGCGCTGCAGGCGCGACGCGGCGGGGGTGGCGCCCGTCTTTAACAAGCAAAGAGCTATGGCCTGACTCCCACGGCTGCCCGCGACCATGTGCCACACAACAAAAGGCCCCGGTTGTCCGGGGCCTCCTGCTTCTCGGCTAGACGTCAGCGCGCGTCACTGCGGCGCTTTGATCGTGATGTTGCTGTTGAGGTCCTTCAGCGCGAAGTCGAGCTGCATGTCGACTTTCTCGCCGTTCTCACCCTTGCCCTTCATCTTGACGACGAGCTTCACCGGCACACCTTCGTCGGTCAGCCAGACATCCATGTTCGCCGTCTCGACGTCCTGACCCGGCTCGACATCATCGGCGAGCTTCTGGAGCGCTGCCTTGTCGAAGGAGTAGCGCGTGGCTTCGATGCCGTTGACCTTGTCCTTCGTCACCTTCGCGGCATCCACCACCTCCGGCGGCAGAGCGTCGGCGGCAAGGTCGCTGAAGTCGAAGCCGTCCTCGAGACCGAGGGACTCCGGCTCAATCGGCTGCCACGCCCCGAAGTAGCGGACCCAGGCCTTGTCGCCGATCTGAATCAGGCCGAACTCCTGGCCGCTCATCTTGACCGAGAGCTCCAACTGGTCGGGAGCAACGACAGCGCCTTCGACCTTCACGTCTTTGAGGCCGTCCAGCAGCATATCCACGATCGCGCCGCCAAGGGCGTCCTCGGCGGTCGAGGGCGTGGTGCCCTGGAAATCGATGCTTGCGTTGGCGGTGAAGCGGAAGCTCTTGAGCGTGCTGAGCTTCGCTGCCGACTGAGAGAGGTTGATGCTCTGGCCGCTGCCACCAGCGGCAGCACCGGCGGCGCTGGCGGAGTCCTTATCGCCGCTGCAACCGGCAACGGCAATCGTGAGCAGCAGTCCAGCGCCGAGGACAATAAGGGGGCGCAATCTAGGCATGGCGGGACCTTTCTTCGTTCTCTTGAGGATATTCGGCATTTTGCGCGGAGTTGTGGAGCCACCCGGGCGAGCCATCGAGAACGGGAGCACCGTCGGTGCTTCCATCTATCAGTACGAATCGCGCGGGGCCTGGAGATGTCCTAGCGGCGGCTGGCGTCCAGGTATTCCATCGAGCGGCGATACCACTCGTGCTCGATCAGCCCGCGGGACTTCAGGTAGTTCAGGATCACCTCCAGCGTCAGCGCTGAGCGGAGGTTGATGCCGTCCTTCTTGAGCCGCTCGCGCGCGCCCTGCTGGCGGTCGACGAGAACGAAGGCGTCTTTGACCAGCAGACCCGCTTCACGCAGGCGTTCCGCTGTTTCGATGATACTGCCTCCGCCGGTGACGAGGTCGTCGAAGATGATTGCCTTCTGTCCCGGGGCGTAGACACCTTCGATCGGCGTCTTGTCGTCGTCTTCACCGTGGTTGGGGTGGAGGTAGATCAGCGGCACCTTCGCGAGGAGAGAGTAGGTAGTCGCGATGTGGAGACCGCCGAGAGGGACGCCGGCGACGAGGTCGAAGTTGTCCATCTGCGCGTGACGCATGGTCTGAAGGGCGAGGATCTCCTCGTGCATGACCTGGGCGGCGCGCCAGAGGGCGTCCGGGTGGCCAATGACCTTGCGAACGTTGAGATAGATGGGTGAGCGGACCGCGGTGCGACCGAGGGTGTACTCACCGAACTCGATTGCACCAAGCCGCCAGAGCTCGTCGGCAAGCCAGAGGTTAGTGTTGTCGGAAAATACCATGCGCCCTGGTGGCCTCAATAAAGAAGGAGGCCGTGGCTGGCCTCCGCAATACTCTCTTCAAGCCCTATTACCCATCATTTATCAGCCTGATGTCAACAGGCCCTCCTTACACGCGGTGTCTATCAGTTCCCGGCATTGTCAGAATCAGATAAAACCGAGCCCCGTGAGCAGCGAGATGACGCCCGCAGCGATGACGGTGGCGAGCGTCAGGCGGCGGAACCCTCGCTCGCTGACGACGCCGATAAGGCGGCTGCCGATAACGGTACCGACGAGCAGCGCGGGCAGAATCGCTGCCGACCAGACGAAGGCCCGCTGCGGCAGGAGGTCATTCGCGTAGTACACCGGCAGCGACACCAGAAGCTGCAGCGTGACGACGAGGACGAGATTGGCGCGAAAGTCGGCCGGCGCCATCTTCTGATTCGCGAAGAAGAGGATGATCGGCGGCGCCGGCATGCTGACGCTCCCGCCCATGACGCCGCTCGCGAGGCCCACCGGCACCGCGGCCAGCCGCTCGTTCGCCACCCGCACCCGCAGGCCGCTCGCGAAGACGAGGCCGGCGGCGAGCATCAGCACGCCGATGTAGATACGCAGCGTGCTCGCCTCCATCGAGGCCAGGAGCCAGACGCCGACGGGAACGCCGGCCAATCCGGCGACGGCAAGGCTGCTCATCCCACCGAGGCGGATCTGGCGCTTGCCCTGCCAGAGGATCATCAGGTTCACGAACAGGCCCGTGATGACGATGATCGGAATCGCCGCCGAGGGCGCGAGAAACAACGTCATCAACGGCACCGCGACGAGGCCGAAGCCGAAGCCCGTCATCGACTGCGCCGCGCCGGCGAGGAAGATGACGATCATCGCTGCAATCAGTTCTTCAGTACCCATGTGTGTCCACCTCTCTCTGTCTCGAGTGAATTTCCCAGATGCGCTGAGAGGCGGCTGTGACTGAAGTAGATGCGCTCTGTGACTTTTGTCCGCGGGTCAGGCGGAAATGATCGTGCCGACCTCGTTGAGCATTCTTGGCGCGTCGAGGATCACGATACGGTCCCGCTGGACGGAGACGATACCGGCGCGGCCGAGCGAGCCCAGCGTCCGGGAGACGACCTCACGGGCAGTACCCACCGCGTTCGCGAGCTCCTGCTGCGTCACCGCCTCGGCGACGAGCGAGCCGCCTTCGACCGGCGTCGCGAGGTTGAGCAGGTGGTTACAGACGCGCTGGCGCACGTTTCCGAAGACGTTGACGGCGACCTGGTTGAGCAGGGCGAGGTAGATACTCGCGAACTCGTTCGCCACCGCCCACGCCGCCGAAACGTCCGCTGTCGCCACCGTCCGCACCGCCGCCGGATCGAAGACGAGCAGGGTCGTTGCGGTGATCGCCTGGAGACGGACCGGCGGCGGCCCGCCGACCATCGCAAGAATGCCGACGGTGCCACCCTGCTTCAGATATCAGATAATGGATGGTGACCTGCCGGCCATCCGGCGACATCAAGAAGACCTTGACGACGCCCTCGACCACGAGGCCCGGCTGCGGAGACGCGCCGAGGAACAGCGTGGCGCCGGCGGGCGCTTCGACCCGTCGCGCACCGGCGAACAAGCGCTCGCGCTCCGCCGCCGGGAACTGCCGGAAGAGGCTCAGCTCAGTCGCTGCGTCGACCTTTTCCTGGAACGCGATCTCGGCCATCTGCCTGAGCGTAGTGGGAGCGGGGCAAGCTCGACAATGAGGTGCTGACGAATCGGCGGAACCCCTTGCACTTGACTACCTCCTCTTGCACAATGGCTTAGCACTCCCCCTACCTGAGTGCTAACCTACTTCTCAACCAAGAATTACTGCAGGAGGTCTGAGCATGGCAAAGCAGCTGCTCTTCGATCAGGAAGCCCGGGCAGCCATGAAAGACGGCATCGACGCTCTCGCCGATGCGGTTAAGATCACCCTCGGCCCCAAGGGCCGAAACGTGGTGCTGGACAAGAAGTTCGGCGCCCCCACAATCACCAACGACGGTGTCACCATCGCCAAGGAGATCGAGCTCGACCAGCCGTTCCCGAACATCGGCGCTCAGCTGGCCAAGGAAATCGCCTCCAAGACCAACGACATCGCTGGTGACGGCACGACCACCGCAACCGTCCTCGGCCAGGCGATCGTCGCCGAAGGCCTGAAGAACGTCACCGCCGGCGCCAACCCCATGGCCCTCAAGCGCGGTGTCGAAAAGGGCAGCGAAAAGATCGTCGAGAAGCTCCGCAGCATCGCCACGGCGGTGACCGAGCGCGAGCAGATGGCCCAGGTTGCCGCAATCTCCGCCAACAACGACGAGGCCGTTGGCGACCTCATCGGTGAGGTTATGGAGAAGGTCGGTAAGGACGGCGTCGTCACCGTCGAAGAGTCCAAGGGCATTCGCACCGAGGTCGAGTATGTCGAAGGAATGCAGTTCGACCGCGGCTACATCTCCCCGTACTTCGTCACCAACTCCGACAAGATGGAAGCGGAGATCGAAGACCCCTACATCCTGATCACCGACAAGAAGATCTCGGCCGTCGCCGACATCCTCCCGGTGCTGGAGAAGGTCCTCAAGGTCACCAAGAACCTCCTGATCATTGCTGAGGACGTCGACGGCGAAGCGCTGGCGACCCTCGCAGTGAACAAGCTTCGCGGCACGATCAACGTTGTCGGCGTCAAGGCGCCCGGCTTCGGTGACCGCCGCAAGGAGAACCTCGGTGACATCGCCGCCCTCACCGGCGGCAGCGTGATCAGCGATGAGCTGGGCCGCCGCCTCGACAGCACCGAGGTCGAAGACCTCGGCCGCGCCCGCCGCGCCGTAATCGGCAAGGAAGAGACCACCATCGTCGAGGGCCACGGCACTCGCGAGGACATCGACGCCCGCATCAACCAGATCAAGGCCGCCCTCGAGACGACCACCTCTGACTGGGACCGGGAGAAGCTGCAGGAGCGCCTCGGCAAGCTCGCCGGCTCCGTCGCCGTCATCAAGGTCGGCGCCGCCACCGAAGTTGAGCTCAAAGAGCGCAAGCACCGCGTTGAGGACGCCCTGAGCGCGACCCGCGCCGCCATCGAAGAGGGCATCGTCCCCGGCGGTGGTGTGGCCCTGATCAACGCCCAGGCCGCGCTCGAGTCCCTCGACCTCGACGGCGACGAGCGGACCGGTGTCGCAATCCTGCGCCGCGCGCTCGAAGAGCCGCTCCGCCGCATCGCGATCAACGCCGGCCAGGACGGCTCCGTCATCGTTCAGGAGGTCAAGACCCTCCCGATCGGCCAGGGCTACGACGCCGCCCGCGACGAGTTCGGTGACATGCTGCAGCGCGGCATCATCGACCCGCTCAAGGTGACGCGCTCCGCCCTGGAGAACGCGGTCTCGATCGCCGGCATGGTCCTCACGACCAACTGCCTGGTCACCGACATCCCGGAGCGGGCTGCCGGCGCCAGCTCGACGCCCTCCTACTAGGAGCGACAGCCGAACAACTCGAAGGGCGGTCCCTCACGGGGCCGCCCTTCTGTTTGGCCGCGAAGAACCGCTGGCAATATGCCGAGGATTACTACGACGACTCGCGTGCGCGCAGTCTGTATCATGAAACCAGGGAATCCCCCGCCCTGTCAGTTCCCCAGGAGAAGAGCCGATGTACAGCGAAAATGGAGTCCTGGTCGACTTCGCCGAGATCAGCCGGATCATCGATACCGGCGAGGTCTTCGTCGTCGGTTTCTCGAACTTCCCCCAGCGTCTGATCGTCGACACGCGGTCGAACGACAGTGAGACGCCCCTTGTGCAGGTGGTCGAGCCCAGCACGGGCGCCCGTCAGCGCCTCGCCTGGCTGAAGCGTCGCCGCCCCACCCTTGGTGAGCCGGAGTCGTTCGTCTTTTTCGCCTGGCCGCACTCCGCCGCGTTCATGGTCGAGACCGGCATCTGGGAGCAGATCGTGCACCGCGTCGTCGGCGACTACGACCCGGCCGTCCGCGTGCAGTGTGAGGTTGCGATTACGAAGCTCGAGCAGCTCGAGCACGCCGCGATGATGGCGGTACTGCGGGGCGACAACTGCCTCACCCTCTGGCCGCGCGAGGACGAATAGCCCCGACTAGGGAGCCGGGAGGCTCCTCGCACCCACGTACGACCCCAACGACATCAGAACGTAACAGGCCGCCCACCGGGCGGCTTCGTTGTTCCTGCAGAATGTGAACCGCGACAGTATTTTGCGAGTAAGCTGTGCCCGCAAGGTTCGAACCGCCGTGCCAGGGTAGGCTCGGCGTCATGCGCAGAGCGCTAGGAAGTGGAGTAACACATGCCGTTCTTGGGTGCTGATGGACTGACGGAGGAAGGGACGAGCCGGACCTTCCAGGACTCCAAGGGGATGACGATTCACTACCACGACATCGGCCAGGGCGAGCCGGTGATCTTCATCCACACCTACGGTCCCGGAAGCACCGCCTGGCTCACCTGGCACAAGGTCGTCGGCGAGTTCGCAAAGCACTTCCGCTGCCTGCTCCTGGACATGGTCAACTTCGGCCGCAGCGGGCCCGAGGTCTTCAACGAGCCGGTCCACTCCGTTACGGCCCGTGCTGCCCGCGCTCTCATGGACCACCTCAACATCCCGTCGGCGATGTTCGTTGGCAACTCGATGGGCGGCACCTGCAGCATCGTCGAGGCGATCGAGGCGCCGGAGCGCGTGAAGAAGATCGTCGTCGGCGGCTCCCACGCCTC
>JBFWZE010000008.1:0-30645 GCA_050185685.1 Dehalococcoidia bacterium | reverse complement strand
AGGAGACATCGATGCCATTTGTGGCTGCCAACGGCCTGACCGAAGAGGGAACGAGCCGCACGATCAAAGACTCAAAGGGGATGACGATCCACTACCACGACATCGGCGAAGGCGAGCCGGTGATCTTCATCCACACGTACGGCCCGGGCAGCACCGCCTGGATCACCTGGCACAAGGTCGTCGCCGAGTTCGCGAAGCACTTCCGCTGCATCCTCATGGACATGGTCAACTTCGGCCGCAGCGGCCCAGAGGTCTTCAACGAGCCCGGTCACAGCGTCCAGTCCCGCGCCGCTAGAGTGCTGATGGACGCGCTGAACATCCCGTCTGCGATGTTCGTCGGCAACTCGATGGGTGGTACGAGCTCAATCGTCTCGGCGATCGAGGCGCCGGAGCGCGTGAAGAAGATCGTCGTCGGCGGCTCCCACGCCTCGACCGGCGGCGACCCCTACATCATCGCGAACTTCCCATCCGAGGGCAGCCTCTCGACCCGCGAGACATCGGCGAACCCGACGCGCGAGAACTTCATCCGCTATCTGAAGACGCACATTTACGACCAGGAGCTCGCGACCGACCCGGAGCTGGTCGACTACGTCATGGGCGTCTACACCGGCGCAGCGTCCCACCGCGAGGCGAACGCGCAGTCGATCGGCGTGCCGCACAGCAACCTCGCATTCCTCTCGGACATCAAGGTGCCGGTGAAGGTGGTGCACGGCCGCTTCGACCGTATGGTCACCGTGGAGCAGGCGCTGATGCTGATCGGCTACATGCCGCAGGCTGACCTCGCGATCCTGAACCGCTGCGGCCACTGGGCCCCGTTCGAGCGCCCGGACGCCTACGTCGAGCAGGTGCTGCCCTTCCTGCTGAAGTAAGAGCTAAAACCTAACCAACGGGACGACCCTGGACTTCAGGATGCGCTCGTCGCGGGTCACAAGCGACACATCCATGTGGATGCTGGTGGCAGCGATGAGCTCATCCGCCGGGTCAGAGCGGAAGTCGAGCTTCCTGATGCTGCGCGCCACGTTCACGTCAATTGGAATCACAACGATGTCGTCGAGAAGCTCGAGTAGCTCTGGCGACCTGAGATCTACTTTCAGGCGGCCGCCCCGGGCGAGAAGCTCAATCTCCCACAACACGATGGCTGAAATGCACCACTCTTCCTCGTAGAGCACGCGCTGCTCGGCTCGAGAGAGCTTCTCGTCAAGAGCGTCTATCAGGATGTGGGTGTCGAGGTTAAGCATCGGGGGGATAGGGTTTCCCGTCGACGAGTCCGTCCTCAGCTTCCCACCGGATCCCCGTTGAGAACAGATTGTCGTCTGGATCCACTCGGATTCGACCCTTTAGTGCACCAATCAGGTGTCCTGAAGTTTTTGGCTTGATCGGCACGAGCTTCGCCACCGGCTTGCCGCGCTTCGTGATGACGATTCCCTCGGCATCGACGTCGTCAAGGAGCGCCAGGCATTTTGCCTTGAACTCTGATGCGGATATTTCCCTCATGGTCACAGTATATGACTGGTCATGAAACTTGACCATGAGCGCGCGAATCGCTGTTAGCCGGTCGTAAGCTGCCGCCGCACTTTCGCCGTCTTACAATCGAGGCATGACGACGAACTCTGACGGCCTCATCCTCGGCATCGACCTCGGCGGCACGAAGATCCGGAGCATAAGCTTCGACCGCGAGATGAACCTCATCGGCGAGGACTATCGCGAAACCGAGGCAGAACACGGCCCCGAAGCGGTCATGGCGCGAATGGCCGACTCGGCAAGGGACGCCGCGAAGGGCCATCCGATCCTCGCCGCCGGCATTTCAACGCCGGGGCCATCGATGCCGAGCAAGGGCATCGTCACCGCGCCACCTAATCTCCCGGGCTGGAAGGACGTACCGCTCGCCGACCGAATGTCCAGCCTCCTGGGCGTCCCGGCCTGGATCGAGAATGACGCCAACGCGGCCGCCATCGCCGAGCACCAGCAGGGCGCGGGCAAGGGCCTGCAGCACATGATCCTCGTGACGCTGGGCACCGGTGTCGGCGGCGGACTCATCCTTGACGGCAAGCTGTTCTACGGCGCTTCAGGCGGCGCCGGCGAGGTCGGCCATATGCTGATCGTTCCGGATGGCCCGCGCTGCGGCTGCGGACGCCTCGGCTGCCTTGAGGCCGTGGCGTCGGGGGTTGCCCTCGGGCGAGAGGCTACCGAGCTCGTACAGCGTTCGCCTGACGGCATTCTTCGGAAACTGCTGCGAGAGGCCAACGGCGGCGATGGCTGGTCGATGGCGCCGGACGCGAAGCTGTTGCGCGAGGCTGCCGACGCCGGCGACCAGGCAGCAGATGCCGTCATCCGGCGCGCGGGGCGCTACCTCGGTGCCGGGCTGACGAATCTCGTGAACATCTTCAATCCGGAGATGATTGTCCTCGGCGGCAGCCTGATCAGGATGGGCGAACCGTACATCGGCGAAGCGAAGAAGGTCGTCGAACTCGACGCCTTCGACCAGCACTTCCGCGACGTCCGCATCGTCGACGCTGAGCTGGGAGACGAGTCCCCGGCGATCGGAGCTGCGCTCGTCGCCCGTGCACGCATCTAGCTCAAGTCCCGTCGCTAGGAGCCTCGCGAGAGGAGTAAGATTGGAACTGGATTGGCTCGGATCTGAGCCGGCCCTCTGAAGGAGACGCCAGTCATGCTCATCCCTCTCCTGGTCATCATCGGCATCGTTGTCGTGCTGGGGTTCGTCCTCGTTGGCATGTACAACGGTCTTGTTGCCGGCCGGCTCCGCGTCAAGGAAGCCTGGTCGGGCATCGACGTTCAGCTCAAGCGCCGTTTGAGCCTGATCCCGAACCTCGTCGAAACCGTGAAGGGCTACGCGTCACACGAGCGAGAGACACTCGAAGCGGTGACCCGCGCCCGCTCCATGCTCGACAACGCGGGAACCGCCCAGCAGGCGGCGCAGGCCAACAACATGCTGACCCAGGCGCTGCGCTCGCTATTCGCAGTGTCTGAGGCCTATCCCGACCTCAAGGCAAACCAGAACTTCCTCGAGCTGCAGCGCGAGCTTAGCGACACCGAGGAGAAGATCTCCTACGCCCGCCAGTTCTACAACCGCAACGTCCTGAGCTACAACACGAAGCTGCAGACATTCCCCACCGTCCTGATCGGCGGCATGTTCGGCTTCCAGCCTGAAGAGTTCTTCGAGGCAGAGGAAGAAGCGCGCCAGGACGTCCGCGTCGACTTCGGCCAGCGCGGCCCGTCGGTACCGCCATCGCAGCAGCCGGTGCAGGTGCAGGGACCGTCGGACAGCGGCCCCAGTGGCGGCACCGCAGGACCTCTCTGACGCACCAGAGAACCCGTGTGATGACGATAACGCCGAGGTCATATGGTCTCGGCGTTATTTGCGAAAGCAGGCATTAAACCTGTGGCAATGCATGAGCACCAGGAGAGCGTGCTGATCTATGACCAGATCGGCGCCAACCGGCTGAAGACGTTCCTGCTGATGGTCGCCTTCTTCGTGATTACCTCGATCGCCTGTATCGCCTTCGGGCTGTACCTGGGCCTGCCGCTCGGCGCCTCGCCGATCATCATCGTCTTCGTCCTGCTCTTCGCTGCCTTCAGCTACTTCAGCGCGGACACGGTGGCGCTCAACGTCGCCGGCGCTCACCAGGTCAGTAAGGAGCAGGCGCCGCAGCTCTACCGAGTCGTCGAGAACCTCTGCATCGGCGCCGGACTGCCGATGCCGAAGGTCTACGTCATCGAGGACGGCGCGATGAACGCTTTCGCCACTGGCCGCGACCCGAAACACGCGTCGGTCGCGATCACCCGCGGGCTGATGGAAAAGCTGGAGTACCGCGAGCTCGAAGGCGTCATGGCGCACGAGCTCTCCCACGTCGCCAACCGGGACACGCTGCTGACCGGGACGACGGTGGTGCTGGTTGGAGTGCTGGCGCTGCTCTCCGACCTGGCCTTCCGCATGACGATTTACGGGGCAGGTGCACGCAACTCGTATCGAGACCGGAATAGCAAGGGCGGCGGCCTGATCATGGTCTTCGCGATCCTGGCGGCAATCCTCGCGCCGATCGCCGCCCGTATCATCTCGCTCGCCGTCAGCCGCCAGCGCGAGTACCTCGCCGACGCCTCGGGCGCGCTGCTTACCCGCTACCCGGAGGGACTCGCGCGGGCGCTGGAGAAGATCCGCGGCGACACAGACCCACTCGATAGCGCGACGAAGGCGACCGAGCACCTCTACTTCGTTAACCCGCTGTCTGACCACGCGAGCTCGCTCAACAACCTGTTCTCGACGCACCCGCCGATCGAGGAGCGCATCCGTCTGCTGCGGGCGATGTAGAGCGCACTGCAATCGGGCAATCGGGCAATCGGGCAATCGGCGATAATAGATGTCGATGCCTGCCCGCAAGACCGCCAACACTCCAACAACGAAACCCAGGGCGAAGAAGCCCGCCGCTTCCGCGATCCCGGACGACGTCTACACGCCTCAGGAGATCGTCGACCTCCTGAGCGGGTACTACGGGGCGCCGGAGTGGCGGCCACACCACGACGCGATGGCCGAGCTGGTGCTGACCCTGCTCTCTCAGAACACCTCAGACACGAACTCGGGGCGGGCGTTCTCGCGGCTGCTGCAGAAGTACCCGGACTGGGCAAGCGTACTCGCGGCGCCGCTGCCGGAGCTCGAGGACACGATCCGTCCCGGCGGCCTCGCACCGACGAAAGCGCCTAGAATGCAGGCGATGCTGGCGGAGATTCAGCAGCGCACCGGCAGCTTCGACCTCTCGCTTCTCGACGACATGCCGATCGAGGAGGCGCGTGCCTGGCTCACGACGTTGCCGGCGGTGGGCCCAAAGACGGCGGCTTGCGTGCTGCTGTTCGGCCTCGGACGCCCCGGGCTGCCGGTCGACACGCACGTCCACCGGCTCTCGATCCGCCTCGGCCTCGTCGAGGAGAAGACGCCGCCGGACAGGGCACAGACATACCTCGAAGCGCTGATCCCGCCGGAAGACCACTACCTCTTCCACATCCTGCTCATCCGCCATGGACGCCACCTCTGCACCGCTCGCGCTCCCGCCTGCGAGGTCTGTCCGCTGAAGGAACGCTGCCTCGTCGGCCGCAATGCCGGCACTCCGATCGAGCTGCGTGACGATGCCGTCCCGGCGAAATCGGCAAAGGCGAAGAGAGCCTCGAAGGGCACGGCAAAACCGGTCGCTTGATCTGCACTTTCCATCTGCGAAACAATGTTCGCCAGAAGAATCGTTAACGAGAGCGTTCGTTGACACCCACGATTCGTGGTGCCTATGATCGATTTGTTAACAATCCAGAAACCTTAGCCAGCTTTGCTGCTTTGCTAACTGCGATTACTGCGTTTTCACACGGAAAGGAAGGTCGCAATGCCGACCGTAGTTCTTGTCGCCATAGCCGCGATCGTGGCGCTGGCGGTAGGAGCTGTTTTTTCCCAGGTCATCCTCAGCCGGCGGGAGGCGTCTAAGGCCAGCAGCGCCTCCGCCGAGGCAGAACGTCTGATTGCCGAAGCCCAGACCAGGGAGAAAGAGCTTCTACTCGAAGCCAAAGAAGAATCGATCCGAATCCGCTCACAGGCGGAGAACGAAGCCAAAGACATGCGCCAGGAAGTCCTTCGCCTGGAGCAGCGGGTCTCACAGAAGGAAGAAAACCTCGAACGCAAACAGGAAGCGCTCGACCGCCGCGACCGCCAGATCGACGAGGAGCGGGCACGCCTCGAAGAGATGCGTCAGCTCGCCGAGCAGCTCACCGGCCAGCGCATGGCCGAGCTCGAACGCGTAGCCCATCTGACCCAGGGTGAGGCCAAGGGCCTGCTAATGTCGGAGGTCGAGGTCGAGATCCGCGAGGAAGCAAACCGCCTCGTCCGGCAGATGGAAGAAGAGGCGCGCGAGCAGGCCGGACCGCGGGCACGCGAGTTCCTCACCGCCTCGATTCAGCGCATCGCCTCAGAGGCCGTCTCCGAGTCGACCGTCTCGGTCGTGCCGATTCCGAACGACGACATGAAGGGCCGGATCATCGGCCGTGAAGGCCGCAACATCCGCGCTCTCGAACACGCGACCGGCGTAGACCTGATCATCGACGACACCCCTGACGCGATCATGCTTTCGAGCTTCGACGGCATGCGCCGCGAAGTCGCCCGCCTCGCCCTGACCCGGCTGATGCAGGACGGACGGATCCACCCGACCCGCATCGAAGAGGTCGTCGAGAAGTCCCGCCAGGACGTCGAGAACGAGATCCGGACCGCCGGCGAAGAGGCGATGCTCAAGGCGAACGTCACCGGCCTCCATCCGGAGGTCGTCCGCACCCTCGGCCGCCTCAAGTACCGTACGAGCTACGGCCAGAACCAGCTCCTTCACTCGATCGAGACCGGCCAGGGCGCCGCAATGCTCGGCCGAGAGGTTGGCTGCGATTTCAACACGCTGCGTCGCGGCGCCTTCTTGCACGACATCGGCAAGGCGATCGACCGCGAGCTCGAGGGCACGCACGCGATCCTCGGCGCCGACCTCTGCCGCCGTTATGGCATTCCTGAGGCGGTCGTCCACTGCATCGAGGCCCACCATGAAGAGGTGCAGCCGCGCACGATGGAAGCGCTGCTGACGCAGGTTGCCGACGCGATCAGCGGCGGCCGCCCCGGTGCGCGCATGGAGGCGATCGAGTCCTACATCAAGCGCCTCGAGGACCTCGAGCGCATCGCGATCAGCTATGGCGGCGTCGAGAAGGCCTTCGCGATCCAGGCAGGACGCGAAGTGCGCATCCTGGTGAAGCCGGACGACATTGACGACCTCGCAGCGATGCGGCTCGCGCGCGACGTAAGCAAGCAGATCGAAGAGCAGATGGTGTACCCGGGCCAGATCAAGGTCACGGTTGTGCGGGAGACGCGCGCCACTGACTTTGCACGCTAGGCGCCGGTCATGAAGGTTCTTTTCATCGGCGACGTGGTCGGCTCGCCGGGACGCAAGGCGATCAGCGCCATCGTGCCCCGGCTCCGACGTGAGCTGGGCCTCGACGTCGTGATCGCGAACGGCGAGAACGCGGCGGCCGGCCGCGGCCTCACCGTGAAAACGGCAAAGGAGATCTTCTCCGGCGGCGTCGACATCATCTCGTCCGGCAACCACATCTGGGACCAGAAAGAGATCATCGAGGAGATGGACGCGGACGCGCCGATCGCGCGTCCGGCCAACTACCCTCCCGGCTCACCCGGCAAGGGCATGATCACCCATGCCGGCGTCACCCTGATCAACCTTCAGGGCCGCACCTTCATGGCGAACATCGACTGCCCCTTCCGCGCAGTCGACGCCCTCCTCGAAGAGAAGCCGCAGGGGCCGATCATCGTCGACATGCACGCGGAGGCAACGTCTGAGAAGGTCGCGATGGGCTGGTACCTCAAGGGCCGCGTCGCCGCCGTCCTGGGCACCCACACTCACGTACCCACCGCGGACACGCGCATGCTGCCGGAGGGCACCGCCTACGTCACCGACGCGGGCATGACCGGCGCGCGCGACAGCGTCCTCGGCTTCGAGGTCTCTGCGTCGCACCGGCTCTTTCTCTCAGGCATGCCGACGCGGCTCCCGGTAGAAGAAAAGTCCGGTAAGCTGATCCTGAACAGTGTCATGATCGAGATCGACGACAACACCGGAAGGGCGAAGTCGATCCAGCGCGTAGACCGGGAGCACACGCTTGTCAGCTAAGGCCGATTTTCACAACCACAGCACCGCGTCCGACGGGAAGCTCAGGCCTGCGCAGCTCGTCGACCTCGCCGCGGCGAACGGTGTGCGCATCTTCGCGATGACCGACCATGATTCCACCGAGGGCATTGCCGAGGCGATGGAAGAGGCGAAGAAATACCCCGACCTCATCCTCGTCCCCGGCGTCGAGCTGAGCACCGACATCGAGGGCACCGAGGTCCACATCCTCGGCTACCTCCCCGAGGATGCGCTCCAGAACGAGGAGCTGCAGGCGGAGCTGCTCCGTTTCCGCGCCGGCCGCTTCCAGCGCGGCAAGGAGATGGTTGAGAAGCTCACCGCCATGGGCATGCCGATCAAGTGGGAGCGCGTCCTCGAAATCGCCGGTGATGCTTCGGTTGGCCGCCCTCACGTCGCCCAGGCCCTGCTTGAGGCGGGCTACGTCAGCGAGTTCAAGGAGGCCTTCGACCGCTTCATCGGCCGCAACGGCCCCGCCTACGTCGAGCGCGAGAAGATGGAGCCGGCCGAAGCGGTGGCGACGCTGAAGCGCTTCGGCGCGCCGCCTGTGCTGGCGCATCCCAGCTACGTGAAAGACGTCGAGAAGATCCTGCCCGGCCTGATCGAAGCGGGCCTCGTCGGCATGGAGGTCTACTACCGTGACTACGACGAGCGGCTGCAGCACGAGCTGGCGACGATCGCGAAGCGGTTCCAGATCATGCCCCTTGGCGGCAGCGACTACCACGGCCTCGGCAACCCCGGCGAGCGCGAGCCCGGCAACATCCCGCTGCCCAGCCGCGTTGCGAAAGACTTCCTGGAGAAAGAGCTGCCTTGGGTCCCGACCGGAGCGCTAACGTAGAAGCCCCCGCCGACGACATCGTCTATTGCGCCCGCCATCCGCAGGTTGAGACAACTCTCCGCTGCGGGCGGTGCGATACACCGATCTGCCCGCGCTGCCTCGTCCAGACACCCGTAGGGGCGCGCTGCCGCGATTGCGCCGGCATTCGCCGCATTCCCACGTACAACCTGACGCCGCTGATGATGGCGCGGGCGCTGGGCGCGGCGGTTGTCTCCGGCGTCACCATCGGTGCTGCCTGGGGCTACCTGCTGAGCGGGCTGGGCGGCTTTGGCTTCTTCAGCTTCATCGTCGGCATCGGCATCGGCTGGGCAGTTGCCGAATCGATCAGCGTGGCCACGAACCGGCGCATGGGACCGCCGCTCGCGGCCTGTGCCGTACTCGCCGTCGTCCTCTGCTACTTCACGCGCAACCTCGTCCTGGACGACGTACTCATCCTCCGAAACGACATCGGCGGCTATATCGCGATTGGTGTTGCGGCGTTTTACGCGGTGTCGCGGCTGAACCGCTAACGCATCACGACCCAGAGCACGATCAGGAGCGCCAGCAGCGCACCTGAAATCACGGCAATCTGGGTCAGCTCTCGTATCAGGTACGAGCGCTCGAAGGTCGGCAGCTGTCCGGGAACAGAGCGTCCCGTGTAGCCTTCACGCGCGTTCGAGGCGGCAGCGAGGCGGCGGCCCATACGCGGCGCCGCCAGCGGGACCGCGGTTGCCGTCAACGGCACCGCACCGGCCTCAGCCTCGGCGAGCTCTCTGAAGGTTTCAGATTCGGCAAGGGCGCTGGTGAAGTCGTTCGGCCGGCGAGGCTTGCGTCGTCGGACCTGCGAGGGGATGTGCGACGTACGAGATCGTTTTGGCATCCCTGCGATTATAGAAACTCAAGGAACAGGGAACAAGGAACCCGTAGCGGGCGCCGCTGATCGCAGTCGACGATCAGCGCCGGATGCAGTTGTTAGGGTACGTGTCATTGAGCGACCGCGTCCGCCGATGCTACGATCGGACCAGTGGTAACAGAGCCAATTCCCCCCCGACGATTTTTTGCCAGCCTGATCAAACGGCGCGAGGAACGCATTGACCTCGCCCTCGCCGTCCTGCTTATCGCCAAGGAGGAGTACCCGAAACTGGCGATCGAGGACTATATCGAGCGCCTCGACCAGCTTGCCGGTGAGCTCCGTATCGAGACCGACCTCGACGCGACGCCGGAGAAGGTCCTCGAAGGCCTCGCCTGGTTCCTCGGCAAGGAGCAGGGGTTCAGCGGCAACCCGGACGAGTACTACGACCCGCGCAACAGCTACCTGAACGAGGTGATGGACCGCCGTCTCGGCATTCCGATCACGCTGTCTATCGTCTACCTCGAGGTCGCACGCCGCGCCGGCATCCGCCTCCAGCCTGTGACCTTCCCCGGCCACTTCCTGATCAAGCTGCCCAAAGACGACGGTGACGACCTCTTCCTCGACCCGTACAACGGCGGCCGGCTGATGAGCGTCGAGGACTGCGAGCGCTTCTACCACGAGCTCCATGGCGACGCGACGCCGTTCAGCGAGACAATGCTCGCGGCGGGCACCAAGCGCCAGGTAGTGACGCGAGTCCTCCGCAACCTCAAGGCCATCTACCTGCGAAACCAGGAGCTCGACCGGGCGCTGCGGACGATCGAGCTGATGACAACGGTGACCCCCTGGGACCTCGACCAGATTCGCGATCGCGGCCTCGTCCACTACCGCCTCGGCGAGATTGAGCAGGCTGTCGCCGATCTCGAGGTCTACGCATCGCATGCACCGGAGGGTCCGGCGCTCGACTCAGTGAGAGACGCATTGCGACGGATCCATCCCTGAAACAGAGAACTCATAAACACCGAGAATTCCGGAGCCTTTCCCAAGCCATAAACTGCTAAACTAGGTGAGTCAGTCCCCGAAAGGCAGGCCCTACATGCTCGAAACCACAGGACTCCACCGCCGAGCCATCGTCCGTCATGCCGCACCGGCAATGGTGACGACCGAAGAGCTGGAGCTGGAGACGACCATGGCGCCGGGCTTCCACGACATCACGGATGACGTGCTGGCGGTCGTTGCCGATTCGGGCATCACCTTTGGCAACGTCACGGTGTTCTCCTCCCACACCACCTGTGCGATCCGGATCAATGAGGCAGAGCCCCTCCTCCTGCGAGACATGGCCCGCACGCTGCGGCAGCTCGCGCCTTCGAACGCGTACTACGAGCACAACGACTTCAGCCGCCGCACCGTCAACATGAACCCGGACGAGTGCGCAAACGGCCACGCCCACTGCCAGCACCTTTTCCTGGCCACGAGCGAGACGATCCCGGTGATCGACGGCCGGCCGGTGCTCGGCACCTACCAGCGCATCTTCGCGATCGAGCTCGACCACCCGCGCATGCGCAGGATCGTCATCTCGGTCGTCGGCTGCTAGTAGTCCCCACCCACCTCTGAACCTCCCCTCGTCGCCGGGCCAGCACAATGAGGCGCTCCGTACGCTGATCCGTGCCCGTATCGAGGCCGAGGGGCCGCTCCCCTTTTCCGAGTTCTATCGCCTCGCCCTGTATCACCCGCAGTACGGCTATTACCTGAACTGCGACCCTACCCTCGACTACCAGTCGAGCCCCAACGTCCATCCCCTCTTCGGCGCCTGCATCGCCCGCCAGATCGCCGGCTTCTGGCGTGAGATGGGCTCTCCCGCGGCCTTCACCGTGTTCGAAGCGGCTGCGGGCTCGGGGCGGCTCTGCGCGGATGTCCTCGCCTACCTCCGCGATCAGGAGCCAGACTTCTACCGCCTCCTTCGTTATGTCCAGCAAGATCCCTCCCTGCGCGGCGACGACGCCAGGCAGCGGCTGTTGGACGCCGGTGTACCTGAGGACAAGATCGAAGTCGCCGCCGCCCTGCCCTCAGGCGAGAGCATCCAGGGCTGCATCATCAGCAACGAGCTGCTCGACGCCCTGCCCTTCGACCGCGTGCGCATGCGAGACGGACGCCTTTACGAGCTGCGCGTCGGCCTCGATCGCGGCGGCTTCGTCGACATCGAGACGGCAGCATCACCGGAGCTCCGTGACTACTTTGCCGCGCTGGGCCTCTCAGGACCCGGAGAAGGCTGCGAGGCCGAAGTCTGCCTCGGGGCCGCTCCGTGGATAACACACGCCGCCAGCGCCCTCTCACACGGCTACCTGGTCACTCTGGACTACGGTTACGAGGCGTCGGAGCTCTTCTCCTCGTGGCGCCGCCGCGGCACCTTGCTCACGTTTTATCGCCAGACCTCCGGCGATGACCCCTACGCCCGCATCGGGCTACAGGACATTACCGCCAGCGTCGACTTCACGACGGTCAGGAGGGCGGGCGAGGCAGCAGGGCTCAAGACGGTAGCACAGGCATCGCAGGCGGAGTATCTCGCCGCCCTGGGCATCGGCGACGCGCTGGCGCAGCCGCCCGCCGCCGATCGGCTCGAGGCCTACTACGCCCTCCGGCGCGCGGCGATCGAGCTGACGGACATGGCAGGGCTGGGGCGTATCCGGGTCCTGCTGCAGTCGAAGGGGCTCGAATAGCGTCCAGCTCACGATGATGAGCTACCAGGGCATTTTGTGGTGCTTACCAAAGCTCAGCGCTTCCTCGTTTGCGGTAGACTCAAGTCATGGACTCCTACAGCGAAATCGTCATGGAGCACGCGAAGAACCCGCGCAACGTCGGGATTCTCGAGCCGGCGGACGCTCGAGGCGTGCAGATGAACCCGGTCTGCGGCGACACACTGATGCTGACCCTGAAGATCGACGACGGACGCATCACCGACTCCCGCATCCAGACCAAGGGCTGCGCCGCCTCCGTGGCGACCAGCAGCATCCTCACCGAGCTGATCGAAGGCATGACCCTGGACGAGGCGATGGAGCTGAGCCACGAAGAGGTCTCAGAAGCCGTCGGTGGCCTGCCCTCGTCGAAGCTGCATAGCGCCGCCCTCGTCATCGACGCGCTGAGACGGGCGATTACGAGCTACCGTCAGACCCACGCCTGACCCGGCAGTTTCAGACAACGTCAAAGGCCGCGCCCAAATCGAGCGCGGCCTTTTGCGTTACCTGTAGCTGAAATGCCGTCTAGCTTGCGACGCGCGTGAGGAACACGTCGACGAGGTCCTTGTCGAGCTGCGTGCCGGAAGCAGCGCGCAGCTGCCGCATCGCCTCCTGCGGCTCCATCGCGCGGCGGTGAGGCCGGTCTGAGGTCAGCGCGACGTAGGCGTCGCAGATCGCGAGGATACGCGCCTCAATCGGGATCTCGCTGCCGACGCGGCCCTCGGGGTAACCGCGGCCGTCGGGGCGCTCGTGATGAGCAGCCACCCACTCGGCGACGTCTTCGAGGCCGGCGATGCCCTGGACGATGTCGTGCGAATGCACCGGGTGGAGGCGGAGGATGTCGAGCTCTTCAACGCTAAGGATGCCGGGCTTCGCCATGATCCGCTCCGACACGGAAAGCTGCCCGACGTCGTGCAGCAACGCCGCGAGGCGGATCTGCTTCAACCGCTGCTCATCGAGGCCGATGCTCTTGCCAAGCGACTCCGCAAGGCGGGCGACCCGGCCGGAAACGCCAACTGTGAAGTTGAAGCGCGAGTCCAGCAGCTGAGCGAACGTCTCCACGAAGGACTGCAGACGCAGCGAGCGAGGTTCGCGCAGCCGCGCAGCCTGGCCGCCAAGCTCAGCGGGAAGGCTCGCACCGAACATGCCGAGCCAGAACGTGTCGCCAGCGCCGAGCTCTCGCAGGGCGGCGATCATCTCCGGGTCGGCTTCTTTGCCGGAAAGGCGCTGAAGCCAGTACGGGAAGTTGCGGCGGGCCAGCAACGGCGACGTCTGGCTGATCAGCCCCTCGATCTGGTCCGCAATCGCGAGGATACGGGCCAGCTTCGGGATCTCGTTGCCGCGCATACCGTGGGGGTAACCCGTGCCGTCCCAGTTCTCATGGTGACCGGCGACCGCCTTCACGACGTCCTGACCGAGGTCGAGCTCCTGGGCGGCGCGGGCGCCATGGATTGCATGCTCGACGAGGCGTTCGACGACCAGCTCCGGCGTGTCGCTGACGCCCAGGGCGGCTTCTTCCGGCGTCAGCAGCGGCAGAGCGGCGAAGATCATTCGCTCGTCACTGCGCGCCACGGCGGCAAGACCAGCGCCCGAGGCGATAACACCGATGTCGTGGACAAGACCCGCGTGCATCGCCGCAAGCCTCGTCGGCGCGTCGAGACCGAGCGCGTCCGCCAGCGAGATGGCGATGTAGGAAACACGCTGCGCGTGGCCGGGGACTCGACCCTCGGCGAGGTCCAGAGCCCCGCTCATCGGGATCAGGAGCTCGCTGAGGGCGTGTTGCTGAGGCCGGCGAACCGGGACTCCTTCTCTGCCTTCAGATAGCACCGTCTGCCCTCGAATATCACTCACGATAGTTCGTTCTCCTTGCGCGGCCGAAAGCCCCAGGTGGGGCGTAGGCGAAAGCTCCTGGTTTATGTATCGGCATGCAAAGAGCAAGGCTGTATCTGAAAACGCGTCGAAACAATAAAAGAGGCAGGGCTCAAGCCCTGCCTCTCATTGCACCGGACGTTGCCGGGGTAGTTACGCGATAAAGAGCGGCGCCAGCACGAGGGTAATGGTGCTGAGCAGCTTCACGAGTACGTGGAGGGCCGGACCGGCGGTGTCCTTGAAGGGGTCACCGACCGTGTCACCGACAACCGCGGCAGCGTGAATCGGCGTTGCCTTGCCGACCTTGTTGCCGGCGTCGTCAACCATGGCGCCGGACTCGATGAACTTCTTCGCGTTGTCCCAGGCACCACCAGAGTTGTTCAGGTAGGTGGCGACGAGGATACCGGTGATTGTGCCGACGATGAGCAGACCGGCGACAGCCAGCCAGCCCGAGTTCTCGTCACCACCGACGTGCAGGTCGGCGACAACGAATCGGAACAGCAGACCGACGACGATCGGCATACCGACCGCCAGGATACCGGGGGCAATCATCTCGCGCAGGGAAGCCTTTGCGGTGATGTCGACGGCGCGGGCGTAGTCAGGGCGAGACGTGCCGGCCATGATGCCCGGGTCCTCGCGGAACTGACGGCGGACCTCCTCGATGATGTCGCCACCGACCTTACCGACGGCACGGATGGCGAACGAGGCGAAGAGGAAGACGAGCATGGCACCGAGCAGACCACCGACGAAGACGTCGACGTTGGCGATGTCGATCGGCAGGTGCTCGTTCAGGGGCAGCTCGAGGCGCTCCTTGACCTTGTCGAGGTAGGCGCTGAAGAGCAGGAACGCGGCAAGACCGGCAGAGGCGACGGCGTAGCCCTTGGTGAGGGCCTTGGTCGTGTTGCCGACCGCGTCGAGGGAGTCGGTGATGTGGCGAGCGCTCTCAGGAGCACCGGAGAACTCAGTGATACCACCGGCGTTGTCCGTAATCGGGCCGAAGGTGTCCATCGCCAGGATGTAGGCGGCAGACATCAGCATGCCCATCGTCGCGACGGCGGTGCCGAAGATGCCGGCGGTCGTCGGGTCGACGTTTTCGATGCCGGCGTTCGAGCCGAGCAGGAAGGACGCCACGAGGGCGGTACCGATCGAGAGGGCGGTAGCAGCAGTCGTCTCGAAGCCGACGGCGGTACCGATGATGACGTTGGTCGCCGGGCCCGTCTTCGAGGCGTTGGCGATTTCCTGCACCGGACGCCAGGCGCCGGCGGTGTAGAACTGCGTGATGTAGACGAAGGCGATGCCGGTGAGCACGCCGACGATGCCGCAGAAGAAGAACCAGTGCCACACGTCACCGAGCAGCACCTTGGTCGTGATGAACAGACCGACGACCGACAGGAGGGAGACGACGTAGTAGCCGTAGTTCAGCGGCGTCATCGGGTCCTGGTTACCGTCTTCCTTCGTGAAGAAGGGGACGCTGGTCATGCCGATCATCGTGGCGAAGACGCCGAAGGAGCGAAGGATCAGCGGGAAGATAATCCATTCGATGTCGCGGGTCACGGAGTAGATGGCGACACCGAGGATCATGGCGCCGATGTTCTCGGCGGACATCGACTCGAAGAGGTCGGCGCCACGGCCGGCACAGTCACCGACGTTGTCACCGACGAGGTCGGCAACGACGGCGGCATTTCGCGGGTCGTCCTCAGGGATACCGGCCTCGACCTTACCGACAAGGTCAGCGCCGACGTCGGCGGCCTTCGTGTAAATACCTCCACCCAGCTGGGCGAAAAGGGCGACGAAGCTGGCTCCGAAGCCGAAGCCAACCATCAGGAACGGCGCGATGGCCTCCGGGTAGCCCAGGACCTCGGTGAACACCACGTAGAGGGTGGAAACGCCGATGAGGCTCAGGGCGACGACGAGGAAGCCGGACACTGCGCCGCCACGGAGCGAAACCGTGACGGCGGCCTTGAGGCTGTGCTGGGCCGCGGCGGCGGTCCGGACGTTCGAGCGGACGGCGATAAACATGCCGATGTAGCCGGCGAGAGCCGAGCAGAACGCGCCGACGAGGAAGGAGATGCCCGTCAGCAGACCCTCAGTCCACTGGCCGACCTCTACGTCCGTGTAGGTGACGACGCCTTCAATGAACTCGATGTTCTTGACGCCTTCAGAGATCGCACCGACGACCGCGCCGATGACGACGGCGGTCAGGACGGCGAAAATCGCGATCGTCTTGTACTGGCGGCTGAGGAACGCCATGGCGCCCTCGAAGATCATGCCGCCGATCTCCTGCATCTCGGCCGTTCCCGTGTCACGGCTCAAGACGTAGCGAGCAAGCCACCCGGCATAGAGCACCGCGGCTACACCCGCCACTGGAATGATTAACCAGATGGCTCCCAAAATCGCCTCCCGTGTACTTCTTCCTACATATATTTCAATGCCGGGAGGCCAGGCGCCTCGGCATGCCTCACGAAATATAGCCGTAACATTCTGTTAGACAAAGCCCTTAGAGGGATTGTGATCCCGCAGTAACTGCCAATTTTCGTGAGTGCCCATACTATGAATTGACTGATGTCATGGAGCAAGAGCCATGACTTCGATTGCACTTGTTCTCGCAATCACAATTACTTAGATTCCGCTAGAGCCTTCGCAGATGTCGCCGAAGGCCTTTTTTATGGCCTGGAGGCTGGCATGGCGCTGCTCCTGTTTTCGCTCGCAGCAAGCGTTATCGCGCTGGGCTTTGCGCTGGTGGTCGCTCGTCAAATCCTTCGCGAGGATGACGGCGATGACCTGATGCGCGAAATCGCCGCCGCGATCCAGGAGGGCGCTGCCGCCTTCCTCCGACGCGAGTACGCCTTCCTTGCTGCGTTTGTCGCAGTGGTGTTTGTCGTACTCGTGCTCTTCATCGACTACGACATCCTCGACCGCTTCGGACCGCAGCACGGCAATCTGACCAGCTTCCCGCGGACCGGCGTCTCCTACGTGATTGGCGCGGTTGCGTCCGCGTTCGCCGGCTTCGTCGGCATGTACATCGCGGTCCGGTCCAACGTTCGGACCGCCGCGAAGGCAAGGGTTGGCCTGAACCCGGCGCTGCGCGTCGCGTTCTCCTCTGGCGTCGTCATGGGCATGAGCGTGGTTGGCATCAGCCTCCTCTGCATCACGGTCCTCTACGTCATTCTTGAAGATGTGCAGCCCCTGACCGGCTTTGCCTTCGGGGCATCCTCGATCGCCCTGTTCGCCCGCGTCGGCGGTGGCATCTATACGAAGGCTGCCGACGTCGGCGCCGACCTGGTGGGCAAGGTCGAAGCCGGTATCCCGGAGGACGACCCTCGCAACCCGGCAACGATCGCTGACAACGTCGGCGACAACGTCGGTGATGTTGCCGGGATGGGCGCCGACCTCTTCGAGTCCTACACCGGCGCGGTCGTCGCGACGATGGCCCTGGCGGCAGTCGCGGTCATCGGCGTCGGCGAGAACGCGGTATTCAACCCCGGTGCCGTCGTCGAGTTCGACTCCGATGCGTTTGTCTTGCCGCTGGTTGTGATGGCGATCGGCATCTTCTCCGCCGTCATCGGCACCTTCCTGGTGCGCACGGGCGAGCAGGCAGAAATGGGCCGCCTGCTCTGGGCGCTCCGTACCGGCGTCTTCTCCGCCAGCGGGCTCGTCCTCGCCGGCAGCGCCGCGGCAATCCTCCTGATGGACCTCGACTTTGCGCTCTTCTTCTGTGTCCTCGCCGGCCTGATCGCCGGTCAGGTGATCGGCACCGCGACCGAGTACTACACGGCGTATGAGTACCGCCCCGTCCAGAAGCTGGCGGAGCAGGCCGAAACCGGCGCCGCAACCGTCATCATCGGCGGCCTCGGCCTCGGTATGCTCTCGACTACTGTCCCGATCCTGGTACTCGTTGCGGGCATCTGGGTCACGTTCGAGCTGGCCGGCCTCTACGGCATCGCGCTGGCCGCTGTCGGCATGCTCAGCCCCCTGGGCATCACGCTCGCGACGGACGCCTACGGGCCCGTCGCCGACAACGCCGGCGGTATCGCCGAACAGGCGCACCTGCCGCCCGAGGTCCGCCACCGCACCGACGCGCTCGACAGCCTCGGCAACACGACTGCCGCCACCGGCAAAGGTTTTGCGATTGGCTCTGCCGTCCTGACCGCGCTGGCGCTGATGGTCACCTACACGCAGGTCGTCGGTATCAGCGCCCTCGACATGCTCGACGTCAGCGTCCTCCTGGGCGTCCTGATCGGCGGGCTCATGCCCTTCATCTTCGGCGCACTCACGATGGCCGCTGTCGGCCGCGCCGCGATGGCGATGGTGGGCGAAGTGCGCCGGCAGTTCCGTGAGATCACCGGCATCATGGAAGGCACCACTCGCCCTGAATACGCGCGCGCTGTCGCGATTGCAACGGACGGTGCTCTCAAGGAGATGATCCTTCCCGGTTTGCTCGCCGTCATCGTTCCGATTGTTGTCGGCGCGCTGATCGGCGCTGAAGCTCTCGGCGGGCTCCTCGTCGGCTCGATTGTCACCGGTGCCATGCTGGCGCTAATGATGGCCAATGCCGGTGGCGCCTGGGACAACGCCAAGAAGTACATCGAGGCGGGCAACCTCGGCGGCAAGGGCTCAGAGGCTCACAAGGCCGCCGTTGTCGGCGACACCGTCGGCGACCCCTTCAAGGACACCTCCGGCCCCGCGCTGAACATCCTGCTCAAGCTGATGTCGATCGTCGCCGTGGTTTTCGGCCCGCTTTTCGTCGGCTAACCGAGCTTCTCGCCGAAGCGGCGCATCGCCTCCTCGAGCTGCGTCTGACGCACTGCCAGCACCAGATCGCCGCGGGTGCGCTCGAGGATGCCCCGGACGTTGTCGGTCGTGCGCCGCAGGCCGCCGGTCATCGCGTCCGGGAAGTCGAAGGTGACGAGGATGCCGTAAACCTCGTCCATGACTTCGAGGACTTCGGTACAGCGCTCGACTTCGCCGGCATTGAGGCGGTCGAGCAGATAGCGGCGCAGCTCACCCACCGCCTCCGCCATGCCGTTGAGGTAGGCCGGGACCTCGACCTGGAGCTCCTCGTAGCCGGGCAACGCGCCGCCGCTGATCAACGCCAGAGTGACGCGCGCCTCGGTGAACTCCTTGGCCGCGTCGTGGACGAAGCCGGCGTAGAGCACGTCGCCGTGGTCTGCAAGCGCCTCACGTGCTTCCGCGAGCAGCTGACCGGCCCGCCCGACCAGCTCCGAGGCGCGGTCGAACTCGCCACGATGTACGGCACGGATCGCGTTGGCGGAGTGGCGGATCGTCTCGCGTGAGCGGCTGAGGCCGGCCTCGCGCGCTGCGTTCTTCGCCGCAAACACCTCGCGGGCACGCTCGGCCAGCGCTTCGATCTCCGGGATTACTTCTCGCACCGTGGGTTCCTCTTCTCACCGGGCTTGCTGCCGCTTACGGCAGGCCGCCATCATCATCCGCGTCGTCGCCGTGGTCGTGCCCGCCCAGTCCGAGCTCGTCGTCGATCGACTCGCCCCGTTCGAGGCGTCCGACCATCTCGTCGAACTCCGGCCCCATGTCTTCGCCTGATTCTGCCTGCATCTGCCGCGCCCAGGCCGCCATCGCACGAGGATCGCCCTCATCGAGGCCACTGAGGTCGTCGATGCTCGCGCCGGGTCCGCGTAGCACCGCAAACTTCGAGACGAGACGCCGGACGTCGCCGCTGCCGCAGCGCTCGCAAACGGCGTTCACGGGCGAGTTAACGGACCGAACGAAGACCGACAGGGGCGCATTGCAGTTGTTACAGGCGAATTCGTAGACCGGCACGGCGCTCAGTATACGAAGTCGTTTCCTTCCGGACGGCACGACGTTCAAAGGCCGTCGATGTGCGCACCCGGGTGGAAGTATCGAAACTGAAATCTCGCTCCAAAGGCCTCGGCGGCGTAGAATCACCGACAGTGCGACTTCGCGATATCCCGCCCATCGTCCGAGCCGCCGTGTCACTGCTCTGTGTTGTGGCTGGCATTGCGCTGCTCTACTTCGTCTGGATCAGGGACGACAGTGAGCCCGAGCCGACTTCGGAGACGCAGGGCGTCGTCGAGCCGATCTGCCCCAGCGGCTGGACCGATTTCGATAACAGTGCACTGCGCTTCAAGATCTGTCTCCCTTCGAACATGCTGTTCTCGAACGGGACGAGCACCCAGAACCTCAGCACTGTGAGCCAGACAGACCCGGCGTTCGTCAACGACTTCCACGTCGTTAACCCCGCCTTCGCTCCGCCGTGGCCCGCGACACCGCCGAGCGACCCGACGCTGGCGCCGCTGCGCATCGCCGTCCGGACGCCTGCAGCCGACCTCGGCATCGAGGGATGTGCGCTGCGGGCTCAGCCCGCCGACGCAAAGGGTGTGCAGTCCTGCAGCGACGCCTTCTTCATCCTGGATGGACTGCCGTACGTTGATCCGGCGGGCGACCTCCACCGTTTCCGGGCGATTCTGCCGGGTTCGACACCGGCGCGGCCGCTGTACTTGCAGGCAGACAGCATGACCGCCGCATGGGCGACGGGGCAGCAGGCCCTGGTTCAGCGAGTGCTCGAGTCAATCAGGCCGTACTAGCCACTTCAGAACCACGGCACGAGCCAAGTAGAACGGGGACGCTGAGGGTTTCGGCAGAAACGGCGCCTTCAGCGCCGCGGGAGATGTTGCCGGCCGTCAGGTCGAGGCGTCAGTCGCCTTCGACCGCGTTCTCGATCTGCTCGACACGCATGACGCGCCCCTTGGCATCGAGCTCGATAACGACGGCGTCGATGCGCTGGTTGTCCGGCACGTCCGGGTGCTGCTGGATGTAGACCTGGGCGGCGGCGAGCATGTGGGCAGCTTTGCGTTTGTCGATCGACTCGGCCGCGGTCACCATCGCGTTGCGGCGGCGGGTACGCACCTCGACGAAGATAATCTCGCGCGGCTTGGAGGCGATGATGTCGATCTCGCCCTCCTTCACCGACCAGTTCTTCTCGAGAACGGTGTAGCCCTTTGCTTCGAGATGAGACGCTGCGACGCGCTCACCGAAGTCGCCCGTGCGCCGAACTTGCCGCCTATCTCGGGGCATCGGTTGCGGCCTCAGGAGCTTCGAGGCCGCCGCGGCGCCGGACGGCGCCCCAGCTGCGGCGGTGGTGTACAGACGGCCCGTGCTTTGCAAGGGCTTCGAGGTGGTCTTTGGTGGCGTAGCCCTTGTGCGAGGCGAAGCCGTACTCCGGATACACGCTGTCGAGCTGGCACATGACTCTGTCGCGCGCCACCTTTGCAACGATCGAGGCCGCTGCAATTGAGCTGCAGAGCGCATCGCCGTCGACGATTGCCTGCTGCGGTCCGAGGTACCAGGGAAGCTTCCGAGGGCCGTCGATCAGTACCTGCCGGGGGCGGACCGGGAGCTGGTTCAGGGCACGGATCATCGCGACGTGATTCGCGGCAGTGATGCCCCACCCGTCGATCTCGGCGACTGAGGACCAGCCGATGCCCCAGGCGAGCGACTCCTCGCGTATCACCTCAGAGAGGCGCTCGCGGTCGGCAGCGATCATTTCTTTGCTATCACGCACTTCGAGGAGCCACTCCGGGATGACATCGTGCTTGAGGATGACGGCCGCGGCGTAGACGGGACCGGCGAGCGGCCCCCGTCCCACTTCATCGACACCGGCGACGTAGAAGCAACCGGAAGCCCAGTGAGCTTCCTCGAATTTCGTGGTGGGCAGGGGTCGGGGTCCTCCCGCCATAATGGCCGAATCGTAGCACGCTGCCATCGCCGGCGTCACTTGAGCAATTGCTCACGATTGAGATGAGAACGCCAATTCCTTACATTGGTTGCTCATAGGCGATCGCAAGCCGACTGCCCGCTTACCCAGACCGCAGGCCGTTCCAACCCTATTGCCAGACCTCAAGCTTGTTTGAGCTGCGACCAAGAACCAAAGACGTAGAGGAGAGACCCAGATGCCCGTAGTTCACGTCGAAATGTGGCCCGGCCGCACCCACAGCCAGAAGCAGGAGCTCGCGAAAGCGATCACGGAGGCAATGGTCCGCATCACCAACACCTCGCCTGACGCGACGATCGTCATCTTTAGCGACGTTCCAAAGGACAACTGGGCTCAGGGCGGGGTGCTTTCGTCCGAAACTTAACCTATATGGCTCCTCAACCCTTTGCCCAGAGGTGTGGATGCTATACTCAAATAGCCAGTTCAGAGACTGGCGAGACCGAAATGAAGATGGGACAGGGGTCTCAGTAGAGGGGTCAGATGGGTTCACGCTGGATGCGGAACAGCCTGGTTTACTTACTCATCCTGGTGGCGGTGATCGCCATTGTGGTGATGTTTTTCAAGCCTTCTTCCGGTGACAGCCAGAAGAAGGACCTCAGCACGTTCATCAGCGACGCCCGCAATGGACAGGTGCAGAAGGTCGAAGTCAACGGTAACTCGCTGAAAATCACGCAGAGTGACGGCAAGACGACCTACACCACCCGGAAGGAAGACGGCGCCAGCATCTACACCGTGTTGAGCGACAATGGCGTCACTCCCGACCAGATCTCCAAGATGACGGTCGAAATCAAGCAGCCAAGCCAGTTCAACGACTGGATCGGCTTGCTATTGCAGTCACTGCCGATTCTGATTTTCATCGGTCTGATCATCTTCATGATGCGCCAGGCCCAGGGCAGCAACTCGCAGGCCATGAGCTTCGGTAAGAGCCGGGCTCGCATGTTCACCGCCAACAAGCCCTCCGTGACCTTCGTCGACGTCGCCGGCGTGGACGAAGCCAAGGAAGAGCTGCAGGAAGTCGTTGAGTTCCTCAAGTACCCTGAGAAGTTCGTCGCTCTCGGCGCGCGCATCCCGCGTGGCGTCCTCCTCGTCGGCCCTCCGGGAACCGGCAAGACGCTGCTCGCCCGCGCTGTCGCAGGCGAGGCCGGTGTGCCGTTCTTCTCAATCTCCGGTTCTGAGTTCGTCGAGATGTTCGTCGGTGTCGGCGCCTCTCGCGTGCGTGACCTCTTCGACCAGGCCAAGCGCAACTCACCCTGCATCGTCTTCGTCGACGAAATCGACGCGGTCGGCCGCCAGCGCGGCGCCGGTCTCGGCGGCAGCCACGACGAGCGTGAGCAGACCCTGAACCAGATCCTCGTCGAGATGGACGGCTTCGACACGAACACCAACGTGA
This sequence comes from Dehalococcoidia bacterium, assembly GCA_050185685.1. Taxonomy (GTDB): domain Bacteria; phylum Chloroflexota; class Dehalococcoidia; order DSTF01; family WHTK01; genus WHTK01. The sequence goes on along the minus strand of JBFWZE010000008.1, from coordinate 7,507 downwards.
TCGTCGTCGCTGCCACCAACCGCCCCGACATCCTCGACCCGGCGCTCCTGCGGCCCGGCCGCTTCGACCGCCAGGTTGTGATCGACGCCCCCGACGTCAAGGGCCGCGTCGCAATCCTCGAAGTTCACGCCAAGGGCAAGCCGCTGGAGAAGGACGTCCAGCTCGACGTTCTCGCCAAGCGCACTCCGGGCTTCTCCGGCGCCGACCTCGCGAACCTCGTCAACGAGGCCGCAATCATGGCCGCCCGCTTCAACAAGAAGCGGATCGCGATGCCGGAGTTCGAGGAGGCGATCGACCGCGTGCTCCTGGGCCCCGAGCGCAAGAGCCGGATCCGCAGCGTCAAAGAAAACGAGATGGTCGCGTACCACGAGAGTGGCCACGCCATCGTCGCCTACAAGCTGCAGGACTTTGACCCGCTGTTCAAAATCACGATTGTCTCCCGCGGTATGGCCGGCGGTTACACGCTCGCCCTTCCGGAGGAGGACCGTCACCTCAACACCCGCTCCTACCTGGAGAAGCGCCTCGCGATGATGCTTGGTGGTCACGCCGCTGAAGAGACCGTCTTCGGCGAGATGTCCACCGGCGCCAGCGACGACATCTCCAAGGTAACGAAGACGGCGCGCCAGATGGTTACCCGCTTCGGCATGAGCGAGCGCCTTGGACCGCGGACCTTTGGTCAGAAGGAAGAGCTTGTCTTCCTCGGTCGCGAAATCTCGGAGCAGCGTGACTACTCGGAGAAGGTCGCTGAGGAGATCGACGAGGAAGTGCGGCGGATCATCGACCGCGCCCACGAGCTCGCCCGCTCGATCATCCGCGAGAACCGCGCCAAGCTCGACCAGATGGCCCGCAAGCTCATCGAAGTCGAGAGCCTCGAAGGCGACGCCCTCATCGCTCTGATGGAATCGCCGACCGACCAGGACCCGCCGATGGACCAGCCCGTAGCGCCGACGCCGCCTCCGGCCCAGCCCTACGAGCCGGAACCGCGTGGCGGTGACGACCAGCCGCGACCGACGCCGCGTCCAGGCCTTGCCTGGGGAGGCTCCGGCACCAGCAGCTAACCCGGACCAGCGCAACAACTGCAAGAGGCCGCAGATTCGTCTGCGGCCTCTTCTTTTTGGCAGCGAGCTCGCGCCGGTGTGACACCAACGCAATCCGCCGCTGGTCCACTGCACTGCGCTTCGAAGCGTCAATAGTTGGCGTTGACGCCTTCATCCTCAGCCGTCGATGGTGAACCCTCAGCCGCATCAGCATGAGCGCCTCGCAAGAGTTGCGCCGAGGCTGCACTGACGACAACCGCGGCTCTCGGAGCGCCACTTGCTGAGCTTCCTCAAGATTCACCGGCATGGAGCAATCCCCGCCTCTGCCCCGGCGGCAGCAACAACCACGGCGGCGATGCTTCTGCCACTCGCCCTTGCCCAGTTCATCGCGAGCTTCGCGGGCTCGAACATGAACGTCGCGATCAGCGACATCGCCGATGACCTCGATACCACCGTCACCGGCGTGCAGACCGCCATTACCGTGTTCACGCTGACAATGGCGGCCCTGATGATCCCGGGCAGCAAGCTCAGCGACATCCTTGGCCGCAAGAAATGCTTCATGGGCGGGCTGGCGGTCTACGGCGTCGGGACGATCGTCGCGGCCCTGTCGCCGGCGCTGGGTGTCCTGCTCATCGGCTACTCCCTGCTGGAGGGCATTGGCTCGGCGCTGATGATCCCGCCGATTTACATCATCACCACCGTGACGTTCACCGACCTCAAGTCCCGAGCGCGCGCATTCGGAATGATCAGCGCCGCGGCCGCGATGGGCTCAGCCACCGGACCGCTGATCGGCGGTCTTGTCACGTCCGCGGTGAGCTGGCGGCTCTCGTTCGGGCTGCAAGCCCTCGTCGTGGCGACGATCCTGCTGCTCAGCCGGCGCATCGTTGACCGCGGCGTCGAAGGCACCCGGCCCAGCTTCGACCTCATCGGCACCGTCCTGTCGGCAGCCGGGCTTGTCTTCATCGTCTTCGGCATCCTGCAGGCAGGCGAGTACGGTTGGCTCAAGAGCCGAAAGGACTTCAGCATCAACGGCAACGTCCTGCTCTCCCAGGGCGACGTATCGCCCGTCATCGTCCTCGGCGGGATCGGGCTCTTGCTCCTCGCCGTCTTCTTCTGGCACATCCGCTCACGCGAACACCGGGGCAAGACGCCGCTGATCGCAACGCGGGTGCTGAAGAACCGGACCGCGAACCTCGGGCTGCTGACTCAGAACATCCAGTGGCTGGTCATGCTCGGTGGATTCTTCGTTATCTCGGTCTTCCTCCAGGAAAGCCGTGAGTACTCCGCAATCAAGACCGGACTGATCCTCACGGCCTCCACTGTTGGCGTTCTCCTCTCGGGGCTCCGGGCCGCGAAGCTCGCATCGAGGTTCTCGCAGCGCACGCTGATCCGCGCCGGGTTTGTCCTGACGCTGGGCGGCATTGCCTTCCTTCTGCTCTTTACCGACGCCACGAGCAACGTCGTGCTGTTCTTGCCGGGCTTGCTGTTCATGGGGCTCGGCATCGGCCTGATGGTCACGTCTTCCGTGAACGTGGTGCAGTCTGCATTCGGCGAGCGGGACCAGGGTGAGATCTCAGGCGTCTCGCGCTGCGTCTCGAACCTCGGCTCGTCGTTCGGCACTGCGATTGCCGGCGCTGTGCTGATTTCGGCGCTGGTCTCCGGCGTGACCAATCTGACGAACGAGAACCAGACGCTCTCGCCGGACCAGAAGCAGCAGCTCAATGCCGCGATGCAGGGCGACATCAGCGCGATAAGCAACACGCAGGTCGAAGAGGCGCTGGCGGGACAGCCACAGGAAGTCGTGGACGCTGTCGTCCAGATTAATAACGACGCGCGCAACCGGGCGCTGGCGATCTCGCTCGCGGTTATCGGCCTGTTTGGCTTCATCGGGCTCGGCGCTGCCCTGCTGCTGCCGCGAGACGCGGGGGCCATGGCCTCGGAGTCGGGTGGGCCGGGGACGACGTGACGGCGGCCGCAAGACAAACCAGGTGCTGCAGTTTTGCGGCGTGGGTTGTTCGATCGCCGCCGACCTGCTCTACTTAGATTTCAGAATCATTTGCAGACACTGAGGTATCAATGAACAAGCGCAAGCGCGTCGCCTGGGAAAAGCACCGCAAGACCAAGAAGAAGCTCGAGCTCCGCAAGAAGGCCGCGAAGACCGCGACAACCGCCCGCTCCTGAGCATCTGATCCGAGAACTCACAAGCCGGTCGCCCCATCGGGTGACCGGCTTGTTTGCGTTGCTCCTGCGGCGGCTGCCTCAGGCCTGCTGCTCGACGAGCTGGCGAGCGATGAAGCTGCGGACGAGGGCGCGGGCGCGTTCGGTGTTGATTCCGCCGTTTCGCATGAAGCCGTGGGGCTCACCCGGGTATTTACCCAGCTCGATCATGCCGCCGGCGAGGCTGTAGAGCTCGACGAAGCGCTCTGCCATCATGCGCGGCAGGCTCTCGTCGTCGGCGCCCTGGACGATGAGGGCCGGCGGCAATTCGACCGTCTCACCGCGTTCGAGGATGCGAGGCGGGTTGTGGGCTTCCTGCCCTGCCATGTCGCCGAAGTACGCCATATGGCTGGCCTGCAGGCTTTCGTTGTTCGTGTTCTGGGCGAGCTCGTAGCGAGCGACCGGGTCGAGGACAGGCCAGCCCATGATCACGTAGGCGGGCCGGCCGTCGAGGTTCGGCGCCTCCTTGAGCGGAATCGTGGCGAATTCCTCCGGCTTCATCGCGCCGAGGATGACCTGATGGCCGCCACTCGACCAGCCCACGACTCCCACCAGCTCTGTGCTGCCGTTGTACTCCGGCGCATACGCCTTGAGCCAGCGGAGAGCGTAGTTCTGGTCTTCCTGCGCTGCCGGGTGCGGCGCCAGGTCCGCGGAACGGAAGTCGACCGCCATCACCAGGATGCCGCTCTCGGCAAGGTGCTGCTGGCTGACCTCGTTGTTCAGATGGCTCTGCTTGCCCCAGGCGCCGCCGTGGACATCGAGCAGCGCGGGGAACGGGCCTTCGCCCTGGGGCTGGTAGATGCGCGCCTGCAGCTCGATGCTGCCTTCACGGCGATAGATGATGTCGTGGATTGCGACCTCATACTTTGCGTCGGGGTCGTAGCGGAGCTTTGTCGTGTTCGTCATAGCATGGTCACCTCGCGCGCGGACTATCGCACCGGCGGCGAAGCGCGTCAAGGCGACCTGATATGCTCTTACGCATACGAGATTCTGCATAGTGTTGATGCCACATATGGAAAACCTCTGCGCTGCCGTTATCTGGATTCCGGACCTCCGCGAGCTCCTGATCACAGTCCTGGCGGTGCTCTGCATGCTGCCCGTTGCGGTGGTCGGCTGCTTTGCCATTGTCCGCCGACGTGAAGACCCGCCGCGCGATCAAGGAGAACGCAACGTCTAGAGACGCATCACCGCGGCGGCACTTTCCGTGAATCCACACTCTTGGTAGAAACGCCCGAGAACAGCCTCATAGTCGACATGCAGCCATTCGCAGCCGGCATCGCGCGCCGCGTCTGTAGCAAGGCGCACGAGCTCGACACCGACGCCTCGCCTGCGGTGGTCCGGATGGACCGTGGTATCGAGGAGGAAGGCATGACCACCGCCGTTCCAGGCGACGCTGACGAAGCCCACGAGAGCGGCGCCTTCGTACGCGCAGACCCAGGACAGGAGATAGTCGAACTCGCTGCCGTACTGCGGCCCGCTGCCCTCCCACGACGCGTCGAAGAGCTGCTGAAGCGCCACGCGGTCGATGGCGCCGTGGACCTCGTACCGTAGCTCGCTCAACGGCCTTCGAGCACCAGCGCATAGCCGCGGCCGCGACGGGACTGCACCGCGTTGCGAAGACCGGCTCCGGCGAGGCGCGAGCGGAGGTTCCGGATGTGGACGCGCAGGCCATTGGCACCACGACCGGCGCTGCTCTGACCCCACAGTGAACGTAGCGCCTCCTCGAGGCTGACCTCGTGCGGGCTGCGGTCGAGGAGCATTTCCAGTAGGCGGTACTCGGTGCCGCTGAGACGCACTTCGTTGCCGTCCACGAGGGCGCGGCGGCCACCTGGATCGAGCCGAAGTCGCGGCGGCGTCGGTGGTCTGCTACCGTCCGTAGCTATCAGCAGCGCATCGAGGAAGGCAGCAGCCGCGACAGGGAGACGTACGCCGGGAGGAGGCAGAGCAGCAGCATTCGGGCCGACGACGACGACCGGCACTCCCGGCCACACCTCGCCCGCAACGACGGCGACGCCCCGTCCAAGGTCGCTGTCATCGGCGACAACAGCGTCGATCTCAAGGCGCGCAGCAAGGCCGAGGACCGACAGCGGCCGCTCGAGTGCGATGGCGGTGTGGCCGGCAACGTCGATATAGCTGCTGCAGGCGTTGCGAAGGGTCGGGTCGGTCATCGCCAGCAGCACAGTGGTCAATGAAGGCTCCTGCGGTCGTTTAGCACTCTTGTTCGCGTCGATGATTGTTCGCTAGAATAGCGGCCTATACTCCCCTTGAACAGAGACCGGTGCCGAATTGCCCCTTGATGCGATCATTGTCCGCGGCGCACGCGAGCATAACCTCAAAAACGTCGACGTCACCATTCCCCGTGACAAGCTGGTAGTCGTTACCGGAATGTCCGGCTCAGGCAAGAGCTCACTCGCCTTCGACACGATCTACGCCGAGGGCCAGCGTCGTTATGTAGAGTCCCTCTCCGCTTACGCCCGCCAGTTCCTCGGCCAGATGGAGAAACCGGACGTCGACTACATCGAGGGGCTGTCGCCGGCGATTTCGATCGACCAGAAGGGCGCCAGCCGCAACCCGAGGTCGACCGTCGGCACCGTCACCGAGATCTACGACTACCTCCGTCTCCTCTTTGCGCGCGCCGGCCGCCCCCACTGCCCCAAGTGCGGCCGCCCGATCGAGCAGCAGACCGTACAGCAGATCGTCGACTCGATCCTCGAGATGCCGGCGGGCCGCCGCCTCATGCTGCTGGCGCCGGTGGTGAAGGACCGCAAGGGCGAGCATCTCGGCATCTTCGAGGACGCCCGCCGCGCCGGCTTCGTCCGCGTGCGAGTCAACGGGGAGGTGCTCGACCTCGATGAAACGATCACTCTGGAGAAAAACAAGCGCCACAACATCGAAGTCGTCGTTGACCGCCTGATTACCGAGTCAAAGGAAGACCGCGAGAGCGACAGTACATCGACCTCTGCAAGCCGCCTCGCCGACTCGGTCGAGACCGCGCTGAAGCTCGGTACCGGCGTCATGCTGCTGAACATCAACGGCGACGAGGAGCGGCTCTACAGCGAGCACCTCTTCTGCCCCTACGACGAGATCAGCTTCGAGGAGCTGGCGCCGCGCAATTTCAGCTTCAACAGCCCTCACGGCGCCTGCCCGGAGTGCACCGGCCTCGGCGTGAAGATGGTCATCGACCCCGACCTCGTCGTGCCAAACAAGAACCTCAGCATCAGCGAGGGCGCCATCGTCCCATGGTCACGGGCCGCGGCGAACGGCGCCTGGTACGTTCGCATCCTCGAAGCAGCGGCGAAGAAGCACGGCTTCGACCTCAAGACGCCGATCAAGGACCTCTCGCCGGCGCAGCTGAACACGATCTTCTATGGCGACAAAGGCCCGGTGACGGTCACCTACAGCGGCTCCGGCGGTCACCAGAACCGCTGGGAGACAAAGTTCGAGGGCGTCATCACCAACATGGAGCGGCGCTACAAGGAGACCGACTCCGACTACATCCGCAACGAGTTCGAGCGCTACATGGCATCGGTGCCCTGCCCGAGCTGCAAGGGCTCGCGCCTCAAGCCCGAATCGCGTGCGGTGAAGGTCGGCGGCAAGAATGTCACAGAGACGACAGCGCTGAGCATCATCGACGCGCAGGCATGGTTCAGCCAGCTTGCCAACGAGGGCACGCCCTTCAGCGAGCGCGAGCAGATGATCGCCTACCAGATTCTCAAGGAAATCCGTGCCCGCCTCGACTTCCTTGTCGAAGTCGGCCTCGACTACCTGACGCTCGACCGCGCAACGGCGACGCTCTCCGGCGGCGAGGCGCAGCGCATCCGGCTGGCCACGCAGATCGGCTCCGGCCTGATGGGCGTTCTCTACGTCTGCGACGAGCCGACGATCGGCCTGCATCCCGCCGACGACGAGCGCCTGATCCGCACCCTCGTCCGGCTGCGCGACCTCGGCAACACGGTGCTGATCGTCGAGCACGACGAGTCGATGATGCGGGCGGCGGACTACCTGATCGACATGGGCCCCGGCGCCGGTTCCCGCGGTGGCGAGCTGATCTCCTTCGGTACGCCCGAGGAGGTCATGAACGACCCGAAGTCGATTACCGGCCTCTACCTCAGCGGCAAGCGGCGAATCCCGATGCCCACCACACGTCGGCCCGGCAACGGCGAGGCTGTGGTGATCACCAACGCCCGTGAGAACAACCTGCGCAACGTCGACGTCGAGATCCCGCTCGGCAAGTTCGTCTGTGTCACCGGCGT
>JBFWZE010000007.1:20347-46011 GCA_050185685.1 Dehalococcoidia bacterium | reverse complement strand
GCCCTCGCTGACGCGGACGAAGCGGCACAGCGAGCAATCGGCCGCGGCGCCGCAGAGACGCTGGTGCAAATCCAGACCCACCGCTTCGACCGGCCCGGCTTCTTCGCTCCGGACGGCAGCCTGGTGCCATCAGGGACACTGCCGCCATTTCGCGGGCACATCGCCGCTTCCCTGTTGCGAGACGGCGGCGCTGCGAACCTCGGTCCAGCGCAAACGCAGCAGGTGCTTCGGTTCGTAGACGACCACGCGGAGCTGCTTCCTGTCGGCGAACCGGCAGTGCTCGTCCACGGCGACTACAAGGCGAGCAACCTCCTCCTGACCGGCGCTGGCGAAGGGTGGCGCATCAGCGGCGTTCTCGACTGGGAGTTCGCCTTCGCGGGACCGCCCCTCTTCGACCTGACGATGCTGCTGCGCTACAGCGACGCGATGCCCGCTTTCGAAGCGGGTGTCATCGAGGGTTATCGGAGGACCGGCAGCGCCCTGCCGGACAACTGGAAGCAGCGGGTGCGCCTCCTGGACCTCGTGAACCTCTGCAGCTTCGTCACCGGCGCTAACCGCAGCGAGGCACGTCTGCGAGACGTACGCACCCTCATCGAGCAGACGCTGGAGCGCTGGGACAGCTACGCCAACGCGTAGGTTCGATCAGGTCGCCGTGAGCCCGCCAAGGCCCATCTCCTGCAGGCTCATGAACTTCTTCCCGTCTCGGCCGATCACGATGTGGTCGATGACCTCGATCTGCAGGAGCCGCCCGGCTTCTGCCGCCTGCTTCGTCAGGGCGACGTCGGCGGGCGAGGGCGTCGGGTCGCCGGAAGGGTGGTTGTGGACGAGGATCAGCGACGGCGCATTCTGGCGGACCGCCTCCTTGAACAGCTCAGCCATGCGGACGACGGCGCTGTTCACGTTGCCGACGTAGACTTCGTTCACCGCCATGACCTGGTTGCGCGTGTTCAGCAGGATGACGCGTAGATGCTCCTGATCGAGAAACGCCATGTCGAGGCCAAGCAGCAGGTAGACGTCGAGCGGCGTTCGGACGTAGACCTTCTCCTCCGGCTGAAGCTTCTGAAGACGCGCGGCGAGCTGGAACATCGCGAGCAGCTCCGAAGCCTTCGCCTCGCCGAGACCGCGTTCCGCGACGAGCTCAGAGAACGAGAGGCTTGCAAGACCGCCGAGGCCGCCGTGACGCGCGAGCAGGCTGGTCGCGAGGTTGAGGACGTTGAGGTCGCCGGAGCCGGTACGCAGGATGATCGCCAGCAGTTCGGCGTTCGAGAGCGACCCGGCGCCGAGGTCACGAAGACGCTCGCGGGGCCGCTCCGAGGACGGTATCTCGCGGATTCGGACGTTGTACTGAGGTTTAGACGGCGTCTCCGCCATCAGCCGGGATGAAGCGCTTGTCGATCTCGTCGTAGCGTTCGATGCCCACGACCGTGAGCGAGTGAGGGTAGCAGTGGACCTTCACGAGGTCGGTCTCGAGCAGACTGGCGTAATCGATGCGGCGGATGACGAAGATCTTCCCCTCGACGCTGATGTAGCAGGCCTGGAGGAAGAACTCGAGGATCTGACCGCGCACCCATTTGCGGGAGATCTCGCCTTCGACCGTAATCGGCTCCGCCTTCATGTCGCGCATATAGGCGAGCATCCAGTAGCCGGTCAGGAAGCCAACGAGACCGAACACCGTCAGCATGACGATGTAGCCGGTGTGACCGCTGACGATGTTCGCCAGGGCGACGATGACGAGGGCGGCACTTCCGGCGGTCAGCACCGACCAGAACGCGGCCATTCGCGTGATAAAGCCTTTGCGGTTCTGGAGGGGCGCCCGTCCGGCGTTCTCGAAGCTAAAGGTCATTGAGGGATCCGTAGCGTCTGGCCAATGCTGATGCTTCCTGCAGAGCTCAAGCCATTGAGGGCAACCACCTGATCGACGCAGTCGGGCACACTCATTGAGGCCGGCTTCTTTGCGGCACAGATAGAGCTGAGTGTGTCACCGGATGCGACGGTGTGAGTAGCGCCACCAGAGGCCGGGGTAGTCCCTGTCGCGGGGGTCGAAGATGCTGCGGGGCGTGTGGCCGTCGGGCCGGCGGGCTGCGTGGTAGCAGCCGTTGGGTTCGTACCCGGCGTCGTGTTGCCGCCAGCCGGGGTGGTGTTCACCGCCGGAGTCGTGCCCTGCTGAGGCGTCGTGTTGGCGCTGGCCTGCTGTGTCGGCACTACCTGGGGACGGATTTCGTCGCTGGAGTCGGCAGGCTGCACGAGCAGCCAGACGGCGACGAGGGTCCCGAAAAGAAGGGCCAGGAGCGAGCCGCGATACAGGGTGAAGGATGGCACGCCGCTGGCCGGTTCGAGACAGGCGTCGCAGAGCTCCTCACCATGGTCATCACAGTACGGCCGGCCGCAGCGCGGGCACTGCTGGGTCGGCTCTTTGTCACAGGCAAAACAGGAAATGAATTCAGACACGAGCTAAAGCTTAGGCCAGAAGGGAAAGCTACGCCAACCCTTCTGGCCTATCAGCCGGTAGCTATAGAAACGCCTGATTAGGCGATGTCGACAGTAGCGCCAGCTTCTACAAGCTTCGCCTTGATCGACTCGGCCTCGGCCTTGTCGACGCCTTCCTTGACGTTGGTCGGGGCAGCCTCGACCAGGTCCTTGGCTTCCTTCAGGCCCAGAGCGGTGACTTCGCGGACGGCCTTGATGACGTTGATCTTGTTCGCGCCGAAGTCCTTGAGGACGACGTTGAACTCGGTCTTCTCTTCCTCGGCAGCGGCAGCAGCGCCACCACCGGCGGCCGGGGCGGCGGCCATGGCCATCGGGGCCATCGCGGTCACGCCGAACTCTTCTTTGATCTTGTCGTTGAGCTCTTTGAGCTCGAGCAGGGTCATGCCCTTGATCGACTCGAGAATCTCAGCAATGTTTGCAGCCATGTCATTCCTCCTGCGCACTTCGCGCGAATGCTTGTTGTTCAGTCCGCCGCGGTGACGATTGCGTCAGCCGGCAGCGGTGTCGGGATGTCCCGTTAGATGTCCGGCTCAGGCAACCTGCTCGGCGCGGGCGTCGATCAGGCCGACGAACTCCTGCAGCGTCGCGTCGAGCAAACCAACGAGGTTCGCCATCGGCGACTGCAGCAGGCCCACCAGCTCAGCGATCATCTCATCCTTCGACGGCATCGTCGCGAGGTCGGTGAGCTGAGCACCGGCATAGACGTTGCCCTCGAGGAACGCGCTGCGAGCCACGAAGGTGTTGCGGGCAGTGCGCTGGTACTCGACGACCTGCTTGATCGGCGCGATCGGGTCATCGAAGCCGATGATCAGCGCCGTCGGACCCTCTGCGAGAGCGACCATGTTCTCTTTGCCGATAGCGTCAGCGGCGCGCTTGAACAGCGTGTTCTTGACGACGCGCATCTCGACACCGGCGTTGCGGAGCTGGCTGCGCAGCGCAGTCGTCTCCTTGACCGTGAGACCGCGGTACTCGGCGCCAATGACGACGGTGCTGCGGCCCAACGAGTCCGTGAGCTCTTCTACTTCTTTGATCTTCTTTGCGGTAGGCATCTCTCCTCCGAGCTTCTAAACCATGAAAAAGCGCCCTCGTCAGAAACGACGAGGGCGCGCAGAGCTCTAAGAAGGAGCTGCAGCATCGCTATCGCCTCGGCGGGCCCCCGGTTGTCCGGGACTTAAGAGTGTAGTCCTTCAAGGAAGGACGATTCACCCGCTGTCTCTGGTGACGTGTGCTTTATTCAGTTGTTCGCATTGTAGCCGAAACCTCGGCGTTGCGTTTAAACCGCGCTGCTGCTCATCGCCAGCGTCGACGAAAGGTCGAGGCGGATGCCGGGGCCCATCGTAGTTGCCAGGGAGGCGCCGCGGATGTAGACACCCTTTGCGCCGGCCGGCTTGGCCTGGACGATGGCGTTCACCAGCGTTGCCATGTTCTCCAGCAGGGCGTTTTCTTCGAAGCTGACCTTGCCGATCGGCACGTGGATCAGCGCCGTGCGGTCGAGACGGAACTCGACGCGGCCCTGGCGGGCGTCACGCACTGCCTTGCCGATGTCTTCCGGGTCAACGACGGTGCCCGAGCGCGGGTTCGGCATCAGGCCGCGGGGACCGAGTACACGGCCGAGGCGGCTCGCCTTGCCCATGATGTCGCGGGTGGCCAGAGCGACGTCGAAGTCGGTCCAGCCGTCCTCGATGCGCTTGATCAGCTCGTCACCACCGACGAAGTCGGCGCCGGCGGCTTCTGCCTCACGTACCGCTTCACCTTCGGCGAAGACGAGTACGCGGACGGTCTTGCCCAGGCCGTGCGGCAGCAGGGCGGTACCGCGGATCTGCTGGTCTGCGTGGCGCGGGTCCAGGCCGGTGCGCAGGTGGAGCTCAACCGTCTCGTCGAACTTCGCCGGGGCGGTCTTCTTGGCCAGGTTCACTGCCTCATCAGGCGTGTAAGGGTGGTCCTTCTCTACCTGGGCGATAGCTGCTTCGTACTTCTTGCCTCGCTTCATCGCCTTAGTCCCTGATCTCAACGCCCATGCTGCGGGCGCTGCCTTCGATCATCCGCTCCGCCGCATCCAGAGAAGCAGCGTTGAGGTCTTTCATCTTGAGGGTTGCGATGTCTCGCAGCTGGGCGCGGCTGATCGAGCCGACCTTCTCACGCTTCTGGGCGCGGCTGCCGCTCTCAATGCCCGCAGCCTTACGCAGCAGGTCGCTGGCGGGCGGCGTCTTAAGGATGAAGGTGAAGGAGCGGTCCTCGAAGACCGTCACTTCGGCAGGGACGATCGAGCCGGCCTGGTTGGCCGTCTTCTCGTTGTATTCCTTGCAGAACTGCATGATGTTGATCGCGTGCTGACCCAGGGCCGGTCCGACAGGCGGGGCCGGCGTTGCCTTGCCGGCGTTGAGCTGGATGCGTACGACGGCGCGTACTTTCTTTGCCACTACTGACTCCTTTGGGTCCTGGCGAGAAGCGTTTTAGCGACTCTCCCCTGAGCGGCCCTTTCGGCAAAGGGCCCTGCTTTGACGCGTCCTTCCCATGAAGGACGGTTCGGTATCTATAGGCGCTCGACCTGCAGGAAGTCGAGCTCGACGGGGGTCTCGCGGCCGAAGAAGGAGACCATGACTTTGACCTTGCCCTTCTCCAGGTTGATCTCGTCGACGACGCCGACGAAGTCCACGAACGGCCCATCGACGATGCGGACGCTCTGGCCTTCGACGAATCCGACGCGGACCCGCGGCTCCTCCGCCTTCATCTGGCGCAGGATTCGCTTGACCTCACCCTCGTCCAGCGCGACCGGCCGAACGCCGGAGCCCACGAAGCCGGTAACACCGGGCGTGTTGCGGACGACGAACCAGGCGCGGCTCGATTCCGGGTCGTTCTCGATAAGCGTGTTCATGTCCACGAGGACGTAGCCCGGAAAGATCTTACGCGAGACCGTGCGGCGGACACCGCCATGTACCTCGATCTCTTCGACAGTCGGGACGATGACGCGATGAATCAGGTCACCAGCGTCCATCGACTCGATGCGGTGCTCGAGGTTGGTCTTCACCTTGTTCTCGTAGCCGGAGTACGTGTGGATTACGTACCAGGAACGTCCTTCGATGAAATACTCATCTTCAGGAAATTCGCTGTTGTCGGCCTCGGAGGTTGCTTCGCTATTGGTCAATTCCGACCTCATCTCGTCCTCCCTGGGAAGGACTGAAGGCGCGTTTACTGCAGAAGCAGTCTGTCGATCAGCCAGTTGAAGAAGACGTCAACGCCGCCAAGGACGATACCCGCTGCCACGGCGACGATGATGACCACCGTCGTCAGGTATGCGGTCTCTTCGCGGGTCGGCCAGGTGACCTTCTTCAGCTCGGAGATGATCTCTTCAAGGAAGCCGGGGACCTTGAGACGCATCCGGCGCTTCGACGGCGTGGGAGCCTTCGCGCCTCGCACCTCGTTGCGTGACGAGGGGCGAGGCGAGATGCCACGCGTGCTGCGCTTCTGGTCGCCCGAGTCCTTGGGCGCCTTGGCCTCCTGCCGGCGGATGGCGCGGCTCATGGGTGCGGCTGTTCCGACGGGCTAACGCCCGCGGAAGCTACCGCACCTCCCGATGCGCCCTGTGAGCTCGGCAGCGAGGACAGAACTTATTGAGCGTGAGGCGGTCCGGGTCGTTACGGCGATTCTTGGTCGTCGTATAGGTACGCTCCCGGCACTCGCTGCACGCGAGGTGAATGATCTGACGGTCTTCCTTCTTGGCCATAGGACTACTGCAGGATCTTCGTCACCGCGCCGGCGCCGACAGTGCGGCCGCCTTCGCGGATGGCGAAGCGAAGACCTTCCTCCAGAGCGATGGGGTGGATGAGGTGAACGGTCATCTTGGTGTTGTCACCAGGCATGATCATCTCAACACCCTGCTCCAGCTCGATGGTGCCGGTCACGTCCGTGGTGCGGACGTAGAACTGCGGGCGGTAGCCGGAGAAGAACGGCGTGTGGCGGCCGCCCTCTTCCTTTGAGAGCACGTAAACCTCAGCCTCGAAGTCCGTGTGCGGCTTGATCGAGGCGGGCTTGGAAAGGACCATGCCGCGCTCGATGTCGTCACGCTCAATACCGCGGAGGAGGCAGCCGACGTTGTCGCCCGGCTCGCCCTGGTCCAGCAGCTTGCGGAACATCTCGACACCGGTGACCACGCTCTTGCGGGTCTCGCGGATGCCGACGATTTCGATTTCCTCACCGACCTTGACGATACCGCGCTCGATACGGCCGGTAACGACGGTGCCACGGCCCTTGATGCCGAAGACGTCTTCGACCGGCATCAGGAACGGCAGGTCCGCAGGGCGGGCCGGCATCGGCACGTAGGTGTCGAGGGCGTCCATCAGCTCCCAGATGCACTTGTACTCAGGAGCGTCAATGTCGGTGCTGGTGCTCTCGAGCGCCTTGAGGCCGGAGCCGCGGATGATTGGAATGTCGTCCCCGGGGAAGCCGTAGCGGGTGAGCAGCTCGCGAAGCTCGAGCTCGACGAGGTCGAGGAGCTCCGGGTCGTCCATCATGTCGACCTTGTTCAGGAAGACGACGATGGCCGGCACGTCGACCTGGTGGGCCAGGAGGATGTGCTCACGGGTCTGGGGCATCGGGCCGTCCGGCGCGGCAACCACCAGGATTGCGCCGTCCATCTGGGCAGCGCCGGTGATCATGTTCTTGATGTAGTCAGCGTGGCCGGGGCAGTCGACGTGCGCGTAGTGGCGGGCGTCGGTCTCGTACTCCACGTGGTTAATCGCGATCGTGATGCCGCGGGCGCGCTCTTCGGGAGCATTGTCGATGCTCGCGAAGTCGCGGTAGTTGGCCAGCTTCTTGAGGGCAAGAGTCTTTGTGATCGCCGCCGTGAGGGTTGTCTTGCCATGGTCGACGTGACCGATGGTGCCAACGTTGAGGTGCGGCTTGTTCCTCTCGAATTTTGCCTTAGCCATGTGTGTTCTTGTCCTCCCTAAATTCGCCGGCCTCCCGGCAGGACATATCCCGACTTCTTGTGACCAGCAGCGCGACCGCCGCTAATGTTCGCTGGAGCCCTCAACCGGACTCGAACCGGTGACCTCACCCTTACCAAGGGTGTGCTCTACCAACTGAGCTATGAGGGCGGTTCTCCTTTTGCGGCGCCCTTCATCCGAAGGACTCCTCGTATTTTCTGCCCTTCTGTCGGAAGGACGGTTATTAGTGGTGCCAGGGACAGGATTCGAACCTGTGTAGCCCGTCAGGGCAACGATTTTACAGACCGTCGGTTTTAGCCACTCACCCACCCTGGCTTCTGGCTGCGACCGGCTTTCACCGAGTTCACGATGTCGGCCGATTACCCCGCCGAAGCGATGGGTCGCACTGCCTCACCCCGGCCCTTCTCCTACACCCTTCTCTGTACGCGGCAGCCTCGGAGCGTTTGGAGCCCGAGGGGGGATTCGAACCCTCAACCTACCGATTACAAATCGGTTGCGCTGCCGTTGCGCCACTCGGGCGTATTGCCAGCGTCCAGCCATTTTGGGCGTAACAAAAATAGGCCCCCGAAGTTCCGGGGCTGACAGTCAGTATAGATAGCCGTCGGAATCGGCGTCAATACGTTCGGCGGTAGCCTGACCGAAGCCGCGGCGACCTGATTTCGCAGGCAAACGCCGCCTGGCCAGGAGCAGCGCCTGGGCCCGGAAGCACCTCTAAACTCGTATTGACCCGTACCGCGCGTGACGAGATTCTACGACGTCACCCAGGAGACCGAGCTTCCTGCAGGCAGACTCGGAGCAGTCGAGCCTCCTCCCGGCTATCGCCCGCGTCAATGCTCGCAATGGGCGAAATTGTTTGACACTGTCCGACCCTCCTCACTACACTCCCTGATGCACCAGATCAGATTCAGGAGGCATGATTGGCCGAAGTCATTATTGGCGACAACGAATCCTTTGAGTCCGCCCTCAAGCGCTTCACCAAGCGCGTACAGCAGGACGGAATCCTCGCCGAAGCCCGCAGGCGAGAGCACTACGAGAAGCCGAGCATTCGGCGCAAGAAGAAGGCAGCAGCGAAGCGCCGCAAGAGCAGGAAAGCAGCCGCTTAGAGCTGACGGCTCGCCCGTTAGCTTCCAGCTTCGCAAAGCACCGCTTCTCTCTCACTGAATCATGACTCTGAAAGACCAGCTCAACGCTGATCTGCGTGATGCCATGCGCTCCGGCGAGGAGACCCGCAAGACAACCCTGCGGCTTCTCCTCACCGCGATCCGCAACGCCGAAATCCCGGCAGAAGGCTCCAGCGCAACCCAGCGCGGCGACCTCGATGATGCCGCCGTGCTGAACATCGTCCGGCGCGAAGTCAAGCAGCGCCGCGACAGCATCGACGCCTACACGAAGGCGAACCGCCCCGACCTGGCCGCAAAGGAGGAGTCGGAGGTTGCCGTCCTCAGCGCCTACCTGCCCCAGCAGCTGGGCCGCGAGGAGATCACCTCCGTCGCCCGGGCGGTCATCGAGCGACTCGGCGCCACCGGTCCCGGAGACAAGGGCAAAGTCATGCCCGCCGTCATGGCGGAGCTCAAGGACCGCGCCGAGGGCCGCGAGATCAACGCCGTCGTCACAGAGCTTCTCAGCAGCTAGCGATAGCCCCCGCGTCACAGACCTGTCACGTTCCGGCCGTTTCTCATAGACCGGCAGCCACCCGCCGCAAGAAACTGAACTCTCACCTGCCAGCAATGTGCACATACACTACTTCGCGTACGCAGTTACGGCGGCATTTCCTCCTGTATCATTGCGTTGCGCGCGATGTATCTTTCTAAACATCCCTGGCAAGCCCTCGCCGCGGCCGTATTCGCGTTCGCGATCGTGATGTTCATCGCCCTCCTTCCGGTGGTACCGCGCGGTACCGGCGTCGAAGAGGGCAAGGTGGCATCGCGGACGATCCGCGCGCCCAAAGACATCTCATTCACCAGTGAGGCGCTGACTCAGAGGCGCCAGGACGAAGCCGCCAAGGCCGTCCTCGACGTCAAGACCTTCGATGAGAACGTGGCGTCGCAGCAGCAGGCGGAGCTGAACCTCATGCTCACCCGCATGCGCCTCGTGCTGGCGGGCACCGCCCCCGAGGCGCGGCCGACGGCCCTGAGCCAGATCGACAAGCTCAACATCTCCGGCCCAAGCATGCAGCTCCTGCAGAACATGGCTCCGGGCGACTTCGCATCAGTCGAAGGGGAGTCTCGTCGAGCGCTCGGCGGTGTGTACTTCAATCGGTCGTTCAGTCAGGAAGACGTCCAGGGTCTGCGCGAGCAGGCTGTGAGCTTTGTCGATCCCTTCCTCGGCCGCGAAGCCAGCACGCTCATCGCCGAGCTCATCCGTCCATTCATCATCTCGAACGAGGTCGTCGACACCGTACGCACGGAGCAGCAGCGCGAGGCGGCGCGCGCCTCGGTTGCGCCGGTGCAGGTCAGCTTCGCTGAGAACCAGATCATCGTCGAGAAAGACCAGCCGATCACGCCGGAAGCGCGCGAAGCCCTGCTCGAGGCGGAGCTGATCGGCAACATCTGGACGCCTGAGCTCCTGGGCGGCACAGCCCTCCTGGCCATCGTTGCCGCAATCACGGTCATCACCGGCCTGCGCGTCTTCCGGCCGAAAGCACAGCTGCGCGACCTCATTCTTGTCGGCGGCGCCATCTCGATACCCGTCTTCATCATCAAGGCCTATCTGCCGCTGATCCTGCCGGACGACGAGCGGCACTTCCTCGCCTACATCCTGCCCGTCTCCGTGTCCTCGATGGTCCTCGCCGGCTTTGTCGGTGCCGAAGTCGCGCTGATGGGCGCCGCGATGATCGCCTTCCTGACTGCCTTCATCGCCGTTCTCCTGCTCGACGTCACCGTCGTCGGCATCGCCGGCTCGCTCGAGATTGCCCGTCTCGCCCTCGTCTCTGGTATCGCTGGCGCCGCGGGCGTGTTCGCCGTACGGAACGCTGAGCGCCTCGCGCACTTCCTGATCGGCGGCGTGCTCGTCGGCGCCTGCACCTTTACGATCCTTGTCGCCACCTGGCTGCTCGACCCGAACCGGGAGCTGAACGATCTCGCCTGGATGCTGCTTGCCGCGTTCGCGAACGGCGGGCTCAGCGCCTTCATCAGCGCCGGCATCTTCGTCACCCTCGGCTCCGTCCTCGGGATCACGACACGCCTTCAGCTCCTCGAGATGTCGCAGCTCAGCTCGCCACTGCTGTTACGCCTGCAAGACGAGGCGCCATCGACCTTCCAGCACAGCGTCATCGTCGCGAACCTCGCCGAGAAGGGTGCCCACGTGATCGGTGCCGATGCTCTCGTCGCCCGCGTCGGCTGCTACTACCACGACATCGGCAAGCTGATCCGGCCCGGCTTCTTCATCGAGAACCAGCTCGGCGGCGCCAACCCTCACGACGCCCTCGATCCCTTCGATAGCGCCCGGATCATCTCCGACCACGTCCGTGACGGCCTGGCGCTGGCAGCCGAGTACAAGGTGCCGTCACGGATAGCCGACTTCATCCCGGAGCACCACGGCACCCGCCTCGTCACGTACTTCTACCGCCAGGCTTCGAAGGACAACCCGGCCCTCGACCCGGAACTATTCCGCTACCCGGGGCCGAAGCCTCAGAGCCGGGAGACGGCGATCGCGATGCTCGCCGACAGCACCGAGGCAACGGTCCGTTCGAGCTCGGACAAGACGCCGGAGCGGATCAACGCCCTCGTCGACCAGGTCTTCAACGAGCGCCTGGTCGAAGGCGAGCTGGATGAGAGCGGATTGACCCTCAACGACATCAAGGCGCTGGCCCAATCCTTCAAGGCAACCCTTCGCGCCGTATATCATCCAAGAATCGAATACCCGGCACCGAGCGAGGCTGAGCTGCTGTTGCGCAGCCTGCCGGTCCGGAGCGCCTCCGGAGAGTAGTTCATGCGCTTTGCCGTCCTTGTTTTCCCCGGCACCTGGAGCGACCGCGACTGGGTTCACGTGCTGAGCGATGTCATGGGTCACGAAGCGTCGCTGGTCTGGCACCGCGAGGACGACCTCTCTGCCTACGATGCGATCGTCGTGCCGGGCGGCTTCTCCTACGGCGACTACCTGCGCACCGGAGCGATCGCCCGCTTCTCGCCTGTCATGGACGCGGTCAAGCGCGAGGCGGAGAAGGGCAAGCTGGTCATCGGCAGCTGCAACGGCTTCCAGATCCTCTGCGAGGCCGGGCTGCTTCCCGGCGCCCTGATGCGCAACGACAGCACCCAGTTCCGCTGCCAGCAGGCCTACCTACGCGTCGAGACGTCGAACACGCCCTTTACCAGCGAGGTCGAAGCGGGCAAGGTGCTCGACATTCCGATCTCACACGGCGAGGGGAACTACTACGCCGACGCCGACACGCTCGCCCGCCTCAACGCCGAAGACCGCATCGTCTTCCGCTACGCGACCGTAGACGGCGAGGTCAGCGCCGACGCAAACCCCAACGGCTCGCTCGAAAACATCGCAGGCATCATCAACGAGGGCCGCAACGTGCTCGGCATGATGCCTCACCCGGAGCGCGCCGGCGAAGCACTACTCGGCAGCAAGGACGGCCTCGTTATCGTGCGGTCGATGCTCTCGGCGATGCAGGAAGGCGCCGCCGCGGCCCGGTAGAGTTTGCGCGGCGCCCTCGCAGCCCTTCTCGTCCTCATCGGAGCCCTCCTGACCTTCCCGGCGAGTGCCGCCGTTTGGGAGCAGCGCGTGCTCGCCGACCGCGAGGCATTCGTCGAGCTTGGGCAGGAGATCCTCGAAGACCCAGCGGTGCAGGACCGCCTCGTCGAGCGAATTACTGAAGACACGCTCACGGTTGCCGAGGCAAACGGCTACAGCTTCAACAACACGATCGTCGGCGGCTTTGCCCGGAACCAGGCTGAAGGGCTGACCCGCGTCGTCGTGAGCCAGCTGCCGAGCTCGATCATTGGCGAACAGGCCCTGGTCACCGCGCACGAAGCGATCCTCGCCGTGATCGATAACGACAACGACCGCCTGAGCTCGTCGGGCGACGAGATCCGTGTCAACTTCCGGCCGGTGGTCGAGCAGGTCCTCGCGACCTTCGATACGATCATCCCCGGGTTCCCGCAGCTCGTACTGCCGCCCGGCACCGGCGAATTCGTCATCGTCGAGGAGCACGACCTGGCGTTTGCCTTCCGCGCGGCACGCTGGTTCGACGGCGCCGCGTGGTACATTGCCGCGCTGCCGCTGCTCGCCTACGCGGGCGCGCTCGTGGTCGCATCGAACCGCCAGGTCGCGCTCTTCCTCATCGGCCTCTCTGCCATCCTCGCCGCCGGTCTCCGCATCCTGATCTACGAGGGCCCGCTGCGCAGCGTCATGATCGATAACGCGGTCGACGACGCAGCCCTGCGGCCGGCCGCGCGCGGTGTCTACGACTCGATTGCAGCCAGTCTCGTTGCGCAGGACATGCTGCTGTTCGCTGCGGGCATCTTCGTCATTGTCGCGAGCATCGCCTGGTGGGGGCTCAAGCAGACGGGCAGGTTCTGAGCACACTGCTTAAGCCCAGCCCTGTCACCCTGAGCCCTCAGGCGAAGGGCCTGGCAGCGGCCCGCGAAATGCCCACCGAAGACGACAACGGGATGTCTCGTCGAGGACGCAGCGCCAGATTCTTCACTCCGTTCAGAATGAGAAAAGGCCGGGTTACCCCGGCCTCTTTGCTGGCAGAAGACAGTAGCCCTCAGAGCTTCGTGTGGCGCTCTTTCAGCTCATCCCAGCTGTTCGACTCCATCCACTCCGTCCAGCAGCCGTAGGTCCAGCGCATGTAGTGCTCGTTCACGTTCATCGACTCGATGCGTGAGAACGGCGCCGTCTCGTCGCGGACGACCTCGTCATGGCCGGCACCCATGCCGTAATGCAGGTCGTATTGCCGCATGCCGTAGCTGATCGAGCCTCGGGTGCTGAGGTCCCAGTTCTCGCCGTCGTCCTGCTCCAGGAGGCCGGACGGGCCGAGCGAGTACATCGTGCTCTGCTTCCAGCCCTCGTTGATCTCCTCGGGCGCGTTCTTGTCGACGAGGATGAAGTACCACAGCTCGGTCGAAGTCGGGCCCTTCGGCAGATGCAGCACGGCGATCTGCGAGTTCACCTTGAACCAGACGTTGGGGAAGATGTTGCAGTGGGCGACAGACAGCTTCGACCCGAGCGTGCCGTAGCGGCTGCGTACCTCCGGGTCCTTGCGCCAGTTGTAGATCGGCCGCTCCTCCCAGTCGTCCGGCAGGTAGGTTGTCGATGACTGGTGGCCGTACTCGGAGAGGATCACGACGCCGGGCTGCGTCAGGCTGTAGTCGCCGGGGGCAGCCCGGTTGGTTGGCACGCCCAGGGCATCGTTGAGCGTGTTCATTGCCGGCATGGCCTTCCGGAAGCCGCTCTGGAACGCGGACGCATGGCTTATCGAGGGGTGGTAGAAGTCCTGGTTGTTATCCATGGCGAACTTCCAGTTGCACTCGATATTGAACTTCATGATCCCGCGGAGCACCTGCAGCTCACCGCGGTCGGCGAGCTGGTCGATGCAGAAGCGCCCGCCATCGCCGAGGTACTCCTCAAGGCTGGGTGCGCTTGCGTCGAGCGTTGCGAAGATGAAGCCCTTGTAGTTCGTCACCTGCGCTGCCTTGCCCAGGCCCCAGTTCTCGCGGTCGAGGTCCTCGTAGTAGACCTCACGGAAGCCGGGCACACCGACGAGGTCGCCCTTCAGGTCGTAGGTCCAGCCGTGGTAGGCGCACATAAACGAGCCGGCGTTGCCGGAGTCGGCGCGGCAGACCGAATTGCCTCGGTGGCGGCAGGAGTTCAGGAGAACGTTGATGTCACCCTGCTTGTCCCTCACCGCGATGACCCGGTCTTCGCCCATATAGGTCTGGAAGAAGTCACCGGCGCGGACGAGCTGACTCTCATGACAGATGAACAGCCATGCTCGGGCGAAGATCTTCTCCATCTCGAGCTCGTAGATTGTCGGGTCGGAGAAGATCTTGCGGCCGACGAGGCCCTTTTCGCGGTCGACGAAGGCCTCCATCTCACCGGGAGCAAACTTCTGTTCCAGGGTCATGGTCTCTTCCTCACTACTTCTTCATGCCGGCAGCGCTAAAGCTTTGTATGCCTCGCCTCGAGGTCGGCCCAGCTGTTCGCTTCCATCCATTCCGTCCAGCAGCCATACGTCCACCGCATGTGGTGCTCGTTGACGTTCTTCGCCTCGATACGCGAGAACGGCGCAGTCTCGTCGCGAATGATCTCATCGTGGCCGGCGGCCATGCCGTAGTGAAGCGGATACTGCCGCATCCCCCAGCTGATCGTGCCGCGGGTGCTCAGGTCCCAGTTCTCGCCGTCGTCCTGCTCGGCCATCCCGTTCGGGCCCAGGGAGTACATCGTGCTCTGGCGCCAGCCCTCGTTCTCTTCAGCCGGAGCATTCTTGTCGACGAGGATGAAGTACCAGATCTCAGTCGAGGTCGGCCCTTTCGGTAGATGAAGCACAACGAGCTGTGAGTTCACCTTGAACCACACATTGGGGAAGACATTCAGGTGCCCGACCGAGAGCTTCGACCCGAGCGTGCCGTAGCGGCTGCGCACCTCCGGGTCCTTGCGCCAGTTGTAGATCGGACGGTCCTCCCAGTCCTCGGGCAGGTAGGTGCTCGATGACTGGTGGCCATACTCGGAGAGGATGACGACGCCGGGAATCGAGAGCGTGTAGTCACCGGGCGAACCTCCCTGGCCCAGGTTCTGGCCGAGCTTGTCGTTGAGGGCTTTGAGCTCCGGCATGACCAGCCTGTAGCGGCTCTGCCCGGTGGACGCGTGGGTAATCGAGGTGTGGTAGAAGTCCTGGTTGTTGTCCATCGCGAACTTCCAGTTGCACTCGATGTTGTACTTCATGATGCCGGGCAGCACCTGCATGTCGCCACGGTCGGCGAGCTGGTCAATGCAGAAGCGGGCGCCGTCGCCAAGGTACTGCTCCAGCGGCGGCGCCTCGGCGTCCAGCGTCGCGAAGACAAAGCCCTTGTAGCTCGCTACCTGCGCCGCCTTGCCGAGGCCCCAGTTCTCGCGGTCGAGGTCCTCGTAGTAGACCTCGCGGAAGCCGGGGACGCCGACCAGGTCGCCTTTCAGGTCGTAGGTCCAGCCGTGATAGGCGCACATGAACGAGCCCGCGTTGCCGGAGTCGGCGCGGCAGACCGAGTTCCCACGATGGCGGCAGGAGTTGAGCAGCACATTGATATCGCCCTGCTTGTCCTTCACCGCAATGACGCGGTCCTCACCCATGTAGGTCTGGAAGAAGTCACCGGCACGGACGAGCTGACTCTCATGACAGATGAAGAGCCAGGCGCGAGCAAAGATCTTTTCCATCTCGAGCTCGTAGATCGATGGGTCCGAGAACATCTTGCGGCCGACGAGGCCCTTCTCACGGTCGACCAGGGCTTCCATCTCACCAGGGGCAAACTTCTGGTCCAGCGTCATGGCGTCTTACCTCACAGCGAACCACGTGATTGATAACGCATTTGCGGGAATAGTGGCGTGCATAGAGGATGCTTGTCTACGCCGGGCGTAGAGCAATTGTGTTAAGCGGGTCACTAAAGCTCGCCACTTGTAACTTTT
This sequence comes from Dehalococcoidia bacterium, assembly GCA_050185685.1. Classification (GTDB taxonomy): domain Bacteria; phylum Chloroflexota; class Dehalococcoidia; order DSTF01; family WHTK01; genus WHTK01. The sequence goes on along the minus strand of JBFWZE010000007.1, from coordinate 29,968 downwards.
GTCACAGGACGTCTGTGAAAAGCGGCGCAAGCGAAATCTTGAGAGAGCCAGATTAACTCCAGATGAACTGCGGATATTCCAGTTCTGTTGCAAACAACGAGGGAACAAAAGTTACATACTTCCCCTGAGCGCTCCTCCTAGCGTAGTGGCATCGAGCGCTCCCCTGTTCGCAAAGACAACAGCGGTAGCACCACTAGGCGGGAGAAACCTCTATGCCCTTGAGCAGGGAAGAAATCGGCGCGATGGTGGACGTCCAAAGCGGCCTCATCGACCGGCGTCTCTTTGGCGACGATGAGCTCTATCAGCTGGAGCTGGAGCGGATCTTCGCGCGCTGTTGGCTGTTCCTCGCGCATGAGTCGGAGATCCCCAAGCCCAACGACTTCATTACCACCTACATGGGTGAAGACCCGGTCCTCGTAACCCGTGACAAGACGGGGAAGATCGGCGCCTTCCTTAATGTATGTCGCCACCGCGGCTCCCGCGTCTGCCTCGCCGACTACGGCAACCAGGCGACGTTCTCCTGCAACTACCACGCCTGGGCGTTCTCCTCGGACGGGCGCCTCGAAGCTGTGCCGCAGCTCGACCGCTGGTATGACCGCCTGAAGCTCGAGGACTGGGGCCTGTATCCGGTCGCTCAGCTCGACACCTACCAGGGCCTGATCTTCGCAACCTTCGACCCGGAGGCGCCGCCGCTGATCGACTACCTCGGCGACTTCACCTGGTACCTCGACTCCTGGCTCGACCGGCGCGAGGGAGGTATCGAAGTCGTGGGCCACGTCCGCCGCTGGGTCCTCGACACCAACTGGAAGGTCGCCGCGGAAAACTTCATCGGCGATGGCTACCACGGCTTCGCCACGCACCAGTCGGCGATCAAGTACGGCATTACCAACGGTGACCGGCCGCCGGCAGGTCAGGCAGAGCCGCAACAGATCGCCACGCTCTTCGGGCACGGCATGGGCGGCACCAGGATCCTCGACCCGAACATCAGCGGTATCGACTACGCCCGGCTGCCCGGCCTGGACCCGGTCATCGACCAGTACACGCACGACACCTCGGCGGAGACTCGTGAACGCCTCGGCCCGAAGGCGGATATCTACATCCCGACCCACGGCACGATCTTCCCGAACTTCTCCTTCCAGCCGAACTTCGCATCGATGCACGTCTGGCATCCGCGCGGCCCGGGACGCATCGAGGTTCGTGACTACGCGGTCGTCGATGCAGCGGCGCCGCAGGAGGTAAAGGACCGCCTCGCCTGGCAGTGCATGTACCGCCAGGGACCGGCCGGCACCTGGGAGCAGGATGACTCCGACAACTGGCAGCAGGTCACCCAGGCCGCCCGCGGCACCGTCGCGAAGCGCATCCCGATGAACTACCAGATGGGCCTGCCGGAGCGCATCACCCACGACCAGATGCCCGGGATGATCGCAAAGGGCGCCGACCAGAACCAGCGCAACATGTACCGCTGGTGGTCTGAGTACATGCGCATGGAGTCATGGCCGGAGCTGCTGCAGAAGGTGCCGCAGATGGAGAGGAGCTACTAGGATGGTTTCCCTCTCGCGAAACCTCGAAACTCAGCTGCTGGTGCAGGAGTTCCTCTACCACGAGGCCGAGCTGCTCGACCGCCGCCGCTTCCGCGAATGGCTGGAGCTGCTTGCCGACGACTTCACCTACAAGATGCCTACCCGGCACACGGTCTACTGGAAATCGCTCGAGGAAGAGTTCGACGACCTCAACCACGGGATGCTCTATTTCGACGAGACGAAGGAGTCGATGGCGACTCGGGTCTACAAGCTCGAAACGAACACGGCGTGGGCGGAAGTACCGCCATCCCGAACACGCCGTCTGATCACGAATATCCGCGTGAAGAGCGACGACGGTAACGAGCTGTCAGTCGAGTCGTATTTCCACGTTTACAAGTCCCGCCTGGAGCAGACCGAGGACACCTACATCGGTGAGCGCCTCGACCGGCTGCGGCGGGTCGGCGACAGCTTTCAGATCGTGTCGCGGATCGTTCGTCTCGACCAGACCGTCGTCCTGGTGAAGAACATCTCCATCTTTCTTTGAGTCCCGCCCGCTGCCGTGACGGAACCGGCAACGGGCACCAGTCCTCTTGGGGGAGTGACGATGAGCGGAAGCTATTGGTCCCGGGTTCTTGCACAACGCACGATTAGCCGGAGGAGGGCGCTCGCCCTCGGTGCTTCCGGCCTCACTGGAGCGGCCCTGCTGGCGGCATGCGGCAGCGATGACGATAACGGCGGCGGCGGTGACAATTCGTCAGGCGATACCAACAAGCAGATCGGCGAGTTCACGCCGAGCAACGGTACCCCGGTCCAGGGCGGACGCTTCGTCGCCCAGTCGACCAGCTCGGCAAACTACCACCCGATCTCGAACTGGAGCGAAGGCACCACCCTCGGCGGCGTCTGGGTCTACGACCGGCCGCTAACCTCTCGCGAGGACTCACGCCGCTATGTCCTGGAAGCGATGTCTTCGATCGAGACGCCGGACCCTCTCACCGTCGTCATGAAGCTGAAGCCGAACATGGTCTACCACGATGTGGCGCCCGTGAACGGCCGCCCCGTAAAGGCATCAGACATCGTCGCAACCCAGCAGTACGCGACGACCCTGCCGAACAACTTCGACAAGGTCTTCGTCACGGACTTCCTCGCTTCTGCGGAGGCGGCGGACGACAGCACCGTCACCTACAAGCTGAAGAAGCCCAGCGCCTACCTCTTTGGTCAGACGATGCTGGGCAGCGGCACCGGCCAGAACATCATCCCGCCGGAGACCTTCGCCAGCCTGGAGACGGCCCGCCAGATCGGCAGCGGCCCGTACATGATCGACCGGCAGCAGTTGTCCGTCGACTACCTCTATAAGCGGTTCCCGAAGTTTCGTGAGGCATCAAAGAAGCTGCCCTACGTCGACGAAATCGGTGTCCTGTTCCTGACGGACAACGCCGCTCAGGAGGCTGCCTTCCGCAGCGGCCAGATCGACCGCTGGACCACGCCTTCGCCGACGCAGCTGGGCACGCTGCCGAAGGAGATGGGCGACAAGATCCAGACCTTCATCCTGCCCGGCCTCAACAACGCCCACATCATGATGAACATGGAGCGGGGCTTCCCGTGGCAGACGGACGTCCGCGTCCGCGAGGCGTTCTGGCGGCTCACCAACCGGCAACAGATCCTCGACCTCGCCTTCAACGGCACCGGCAAGATGCAGGTCGGTCTCCTGCCCGCCGGTCTCAAGCTCTACCAGCTCGAGCCCAGTGCCGTCTCGTCCTACTACGCAGAGGACGTCGCCAAGGCGAAGCAGCTGCTGTCCGCGGCGAACTTCGACCTCGACAAGGACTGGGACCTCATGACGCGCAACAACGTCGCGCCGACGGAGGAGCAAACAGGACTGGTCTGGCAGAACCAGCTCGCCCGCGCCGGGATCAAGACGAGGATCAGCACTGCGACCGGCACGGCGCAGATGTTCCAGCGCTGGACCGACAACAGCTGGGAGCTGATGGTCAACCTCTCGCCCGGCGGTGACACGCCGAGCCAGGCGCTTCGTATCCAGCACTCGAAGAGCTGGTCGGACGTCTTCCGCCGCTTCGCCCTGCACGACACCGAGATCGACGCGATCATCGAGAAGTCAGAGCAAGAGCTGGACCTCGAGACGAACATCAAGCTCGTCAACGACGCGCAGCTCAAGGCGATTCAGAGGTTCTCCAGCGCCTACCAGATCCTCACGCCGAACGCCACGATTCTCCTGTCCGGCAAGGTCCAGAACTACGAGCTGACCCTCGCCCAGCCGGCGAGCCAGCACGAGATGTGGATCAAAACCGCCTAGCGCTTCACGGTCCTCATTGGCCGTTTGGGTCAAGGGGTTTGATGAAGTCATTGTGACTTTCTCCGGTCTGAGGCCGAAAAACTGTTGCGGCGTCCCCCTTTTCGCCGTTCAATCAACAGCACGGCCTCAGACCAGCTTTTTATGACCATCGACTTGGGGGAGAGAGATGATCAGTAGAGGCGCTCGAAGACGGCAATGGCCACCAACCGTGGCGCGCAGGGATACCCTGGAATCGACCCGGCTGCTCGCGAACGGTATCGCGGCGCTCGAAGAGAGCTTCCTCGGCGTCCTGCCGCTGCCGACCCTGAAGTACATCCTGAAGGATGCCTTCCCCGTAAATCTCAAGGCAGGCACCAGGGTCGATTTCAACCAGGAGAACAACCTCTCAATCTGCCTCGTCCTCGATGGCCTGCTGAGCTCGTACATCTCCTCGCATGGACGGCAGGTCTCCGTCCGATATAACCGCCGCGGCTCGATCTTCGGCATCGTCGATCTCGTCGGCGGCCCGCCCCTCTGGAGCGTCAACGAAAACGTCCAGGAAGGAACGCGGCCCAACGAAGGCACCGCAACCCGCGGCTTCATCAGCCTGACCGACTCCGTCGTCCTCGTCATGAACGCCGACGTGCTGCGGACCGTGGCGATGAGCGACCCGGCCGTGAGCTGGAAAATCGCCCGCGAGGTCACCCGCGTCCTCTACGGCATGGTCTACGAGCTCTCGTCGAACGTCTTCGGCAACCTGCGCCAGCGCCTCGCGCATCATCTGCTCGAGATCGCTGCCTGGGACCCGGAACAGGGCGCGTTGATTGCCCGCATTGGTCAGCAGGACCTCGCGGACATGATGGGTACGGTGCGAGAGGTTGTCACGCGGACGATGGGTGAGTTCCGCCGCGAAGGGCTGGTCGAACGCGTCGAGGGCGGGCTGCTCCTGCGCGACCCGGAGGCACTCCACGCCCTCGTCCAGGACCCGCGCTCATAGCTTGATGAACAGCGGGTTACCGGGCGCCAATCTCCGCGCTTCGGGAACAAAAGTTACAGACCCCTCACGCCCCGCTGACTACGGTTAGCGAGACATTCGCGGCAATCAGCCGGCTGGCTGGAGAGGGAGGACGAACGCGGGATGCTGGTGAACGCAGAGCAGCAGCACGAGATCGAGCAGTTCTATTACCAGGAGGCACTCCTCCTCGACGAGCACCGCTACATGGAGTGGATTGACCTCTTCACGGAGGACACCCACTACTGGATGCCGATCCGGCAGACCAAGAACTCGGACGAGATCGACGAAGAGTTCGGGAAGCCCGGCGATGTTGCGTACTACGACGACCCCAAGGCCCTCCTCGAAGCGCGGATCCGCCGCCTCGAAACCGGCTACGCATGGGCAGAGGACCCGCCTTCCCGCACCCGCCACCTCATCAACAACATCATGGTCACCGAGCTCAACGACGACGAGATGACCGTGCTGTCGAACTTCATCCTCTACCGCAGCCGCCTCGAACGAGACGTCGACTGGTGGGTGGGCCGCCGCGTCGACGTACTGCGCCGCACGGATGACTCCTACCAGATCGCGAAGCGGACGATTTACCTCGACCAGACCAACATCCTCGCCCGCAACCTGAGCAACTTCTTCTAGCTTCGAGCAGAGAGCGAGTAATTTGATGACCACGGAACAGCGCTTCGCCCCCGGCGAAATGGCGGCCTATGTCGACCGCGAAAAGGGCCTCGTCGGCCGCAAGATTTTCTCCGACCCGACGATTTACGAGCTCGAGATGGAGAAGATCTTCGCCCGAGCCTGGCTCTTCATCTGTCACGAGAGCCAGCTCGTCCGCGCCGGCGACTTCTTCCAGACCTACATGGGCGAGGACCGCGTGATCGCCGTCAAGGACAAAGAGGGCAACGTCAACGTCCTCCTGAACTCCTGCCGTCACCGCGGCAACTCCGTCTGCCGCGCCGACACCGGCAACGCCGGCTCGTTTATGTGCGCTTATCACGGCTGGACCTACGACTTGAAGGGCGACCTCGTCGGTGTGCCCGGCTTCCGCGAGGTCTACTACGAGGACCTCGACCGTGAGAACTGGGGCCTGGGCAAGGCTGCTCAGGTCACGAACTACAAGGGATTCATCTGGGCGACCCTCGACCCGAACGCGCCCACGCTCGAGGAGTACCTCGGTGACGGCGGGCGCTTCTGCGTCGACCAGCTCGCCGACCGCGGTGACATGGCCGTGCTCAGCGGCATCATGAAGTTCAACATCGAGTGCAACTGGAAGTTCGCCATGGACAACAACCAGGACTTCTACCACCCCTCGATCACGCACGCCTCGGCGAACCAGAGCCGCTTCCGGCAGGAGTCGCCGGAGATTACCGCCCTTACCGAGGCACAGGGCCCACTCGCCAACCCGGCAGCCCCCGGCGACTACAGCCTTGCAGCGCCCGGAGTGGTCGTCCTCTCCGACTACGGCCACCAGTCCTCCACCACGTTTCTGCCGGCAGACTGGGAGGAGCGGCCGATCTACAACTGGCGCAAGAACCCTGAGTTGCGCAGCCGGTACGGCAGCCTCGGCTCGAAGCTGTCGGTCGTCCACTGCAACATCTTCCCCAACGCCTGGTTCGCGGTGAACTCGTTCCAGCTCGTCGTCGTCCATCAGCCCAAGGGCCCGACCGCGACCGAGCTCTGGTACTTCTGCTTCGTCGACAAGAACCAGCCCGAATCGATCAACGAGGGCTGGCGCCTGCGCAACATGTGGTCGCTCGGTCCGGCCGGCCTCCTGGAGCAGGACGACGGCGAAAACTGGGACCTTAGCACTCGCAGCACGATCAGCTACGGCATGCGCCAGTACGACCTCCATTACGGCATGGCGGCCGGCCACGGCGAAGTCGTCCGCGATGAGACAGCGCCATTCGCCCGCATCGAAGCGATGAACGTGAACGAGCATTACATGCGTTGGACCTACGGCTGCTGGGGCGAATGGATGGAGGCGAACAGCTGGGAGGAGCTCAAGGAGAACCATACGAAGATCTAGCAGCTTTGTATGGTGCACAGCGTGCGGCCGGGAATCGCACCACCCGGCCGCCGGTGATAGAGTCTCGTTCAAACGGAGGAACAGCAGCACTATGACCGAGAGTTCCATCCCGATCATCTCGCCGGCAGAGGCAAAAGCAAAGCTCGATAGCGGTGAGGCGGCGTCGATCGACGTGCGTCTTCCCTACACCTGGGCCGGCGATCGCATCCTTGGCTCAATCAACCTGCCGAACCTGTCGATCCAGTTCCGCCAGGCCGAAGTACCCGCGGAGAAGGAGCTGATCTTCTACGGCGCCAACACTGCAAAGGCAGAGGCCGCCGCGAAGAAGGCCCTCGAGCTCGGCTATGAGAAGGTCGCCGTCATCGACGGCGGTTTCGACGCCTGGCTCGACGCCGGCATGCCCTCGGAGTCGATTACCGGGACGCCCGCATCGAGCTAGAGTCCTACTGCAGCGCCTGGTACTGCTGAAGCGTGTCCGCGTCGTGCCGGAAGCGGATTACCTTGCCTTCGTCGTTGAAGTGCCAGATGTGGGTCTCTTCGACCTCCTTCAGAGTCTTGCCGGTGGCCTTGACGACACACTCGATGTCGAAGATCACGACAACCGTGTTGCCGCCGGAAAGGATCTCCCGAACTTCGAACCCCACCGGCTGAAGGTGCGTCGCGAACTGGGTCATGAAGTGGACGACCTGGGCATGGCCGCGCCCGTGCTGGAGCCATGGGATTGCGTGGTCCGACGGGTACGCAAAGTCCCAGTCGACGTCCGCATCAATAGGCGCCAGCATGCCCTCAAGGTCCCCCCTGCCGAACGCCTCGTAGATGCCCTGGATGGCCGCAAGGTTGCGGTCGACGGCCGTCATTGTCATGTCTTTCCTCCTGCTGTGCTGACGCCAATGCTAGCCACGGATTGATGCCGTACCATGCGCCAGATGGCTCATTCTTCTGACCAACCGCTGCGGCTGGCAGAGCTGGTCGGCTCCCTCTCGCTGGCCACAGACATCGGCGCCGCCCAGCCGCCGGAGACGGCGATCTGCTTCACCCTCGTCGCGCTCGACCTCGCAGACGAGGCGAACGCATCGCTCGAAGATCGAGAAGCAATCTACTGGGCAGGACTCCTGCGTTTCGCCGGCTGCACGTCGACATCCGTCGAGGAGACGGTCGCCAACGGCAACGACATGGAGCTGCGCAGCGTCCTTCTCGGCGTCGACTTTGGCGACGGACCAGACCTCGTCCGCCGCCTGACCACGTCGCTCGGCAACGAGGCTGCAGGGCGGTTCCTCGCCGCGGCGCCGGAGCTGGCGCCGCGGGTGCTTCCCGCCCACTGCGAGGTAGCGGTCGGCCTCGCGCGGCGGCTCGATATGCCCGCACACGTCCTCGAGACGCTGAATAGCTACCACGAACGCTGGGACGGCACGGGGCCGATGGGGCGGAGCGGTGAGGACATGCCGCTGGCATCGCGTCTCCTCACCCTCGCCCAGGCAGTGGTAACCAACGCCCGCTCCCTCACGCAGGATGAGCTACGGACATTGCTGCGAGGACGGGCCGGCAGCCACCTCGACCCCACTCTCGTAAATTTGTTCCTGTCCAAGCCGCGCCGCCTCCCCCTTGGCGACGTCTCGCTCTGGGACGAGGCGATGCAGCGCGAGCCTGACGTGCCGCGGTTCATCGACCCGGCCCGCCTCACCGAGCTCGCTACCGTCCTCGGCGATCACGCCGACCTCAAGTCGCCGTACACGCCGGGGCACTCCCGCGGCGTCGCACGCCTCGCTGCCGCTGCCGGCCGCAGCCTCGGTCTCGATGATGGACGCGTCGCGAGGCTTGAGCAGGCGGCGCTCCTGCACGACGTCGGCCGCGCCGCCGTGCCAAACAGCATTCTCGACAAGCCCGGCGGCCTCAATCCCATCGAGAAGGAGCGCGCCCGCGGACATGCCTTCGAGACAGAGCGAATCCTGGCAATCGCGCCCGGTCTGAGGGCGATCGCCCGGCTCGCCGCCAGCAACCACGAGCGGCTCGACGGCTCCGGGTACCCCCGGGGCCTCAGCGGCGCGGCGCTCGACCCCGAAACGCGCATCCTCGGCGCGGCAGAAGCGTTCCAGGGACTCACCGAAGAGCGCGCCTACCGCGAAGCGCTAACACCGGAGCAGGCGGCCGACGCTCTCCGTGACGAGGCGAAGGCGGGCCGTCTCGATGTGCGCGCCGTCGATGCCGTGATCGAGGCCGCGACGGGCAGCCGACCGGCCCGGCGTCGCGAGTGGCCCGCCGGCCTCTCGAGCCGCGAGGTCGAAGTCCTGCGCCTCGTCTCACGCGGCCTGACTAACCGTGAAATCGCCGAAGCGCTGGTGATCTCGCCCCGCACGGTGCAGCAGCACACGATCCACATCTATGACAAATGCGGCGTCTCCAGCCGGGCCGCTGCCACGCTCTTCGCCGCCGAGCACGAGCTCTTCTCGGCACTGGCGCGATAGTACTGGCGGCGAAGAGCTCCCGGGTACAAGCTCACAGGATCGCCCCGCTGCGAGAGGGTGACCAACGGAGGGGTGAGGGAAGCTGCCGCGCCGATACCAGGTTGCGTTCGCTGCCTGATCGTTCGGGCGGATCGCTACTTCAGATTGGCTGCAGCCTTCTTGCCGATCGCCGCGGCGCCGTCTTTCGTCAGCTCCTGCCCCGCGAGGGTGATGATGCGCGCCTTGTCCTGCACGATCAGGATGCGGTTGCTCTTGCCCGTCATGAAGACCGCCTGGTCGCCGACGCCGCTGACCTTCTCCTCGGAAGCGCCGGC
>JBFWZE010000007.1:0-20247 GCA_050185685.1 Dehalococcoidia bacterium | reverse complement strand
CTGAGCTCATCGCAACACGACGCGCGTCAGTAACGTAAAAGGTCTATGAAGCGCTGTTCGCCGCAACCTGTTGCGAACTTTCCCTCGTATATACTCGATAGACTAGGCAAGGTTGGGAGCGTGGTTGGGTGGCGGTAGAACCAGAAACGATTAACGAGCGCTTGAAAGACGAATCCCGGTTCGTAGAGGCCGTACGTACTGAGGTGAGCCGGGTAATCGTCGGCCAGCGCTATCTGGTCGACCGGCTGCTCATCGCCCTGCTCTGCGACGGACACATCCTTATCGAGGGTGTCCCCGGCCTCGCGAAGACACTCTCCGTCCACACGCTTGCCCAGACGATCGGCGCGAGCTTCGTGCGCATCCAGTTCACGCCCGACCTGTTGCCCGCCGACGTCACCGGCACGCAGATCTACAACCCGCAGACAGCCGAGTTTCAGACCCGCACCGGCCCGCTCTTCGCAAACATCGTCCTTGCCGACGAGGTCAACCGCGCGCCTGCCAAAGTTCAGTCCGCGCTGCTGGAGGCGATGCAGGAACGCACCGTCAGCATCGGCGGTCTCACCTACCCGCTGCCGGCGCCGTTCATGGTGCTCGCCACTCAGAACCCAATCGAGTCCGAGGGCACCTACCCGCTGCCGGAAGCGCAGCTCGACCGCTTCATGTTGAAGGCGATGATCGAGTATCCGACTCGGAACGAAGAGCGTCAGATCCTCGAGCGCTTCGAGATGGGTGTCGCGCCGAAAGTCAGGCAGGTCGTCAGCCTGCAGGACCTGATGATTGCGCGCGAACAGGTGCAGCAGGTGCGGATGAACGAGCAGCTCCGCGACTACATCGTCCATCTGATCCTCGCGACGCGTGAGCCGCGGACCTACCGCATGGAGGCCCTGGCGCCGCTGATCGCCTTCGGCGCGTCACCGCGCGCGACGATCTACCTGGCGCAGGCCTCGAAGGCACACGCCTATATCGAAGGACGCAACTACGTGACCCCGGACGATGTGAAGGCAATCGCCCGCGACGTGCTGCGGCATCGCGTGATCATCACCTACGAGGCGGAGGCGGAGGAGCTGACGAGCGACAACATCATCGATCGCGTGCTCGAAGGTGTCGCCGTACCCTGACCTGCGCAGGCTATCGAGCGGGACGCTCAGGCCTCTTTCATGACCATACAGACCGAGACGCATTTCCACAGCAGCCTCACTCCTCAGGAGATGCTGGCCCGTGTCCGCCGGATTCAGATCCGGGCGCGGCGTCTCGTCCGGCTGCTGTTCCTCGGTGAGTACCACAGCGTCTTCCGCGGCCGTGGGCTGGAGTTCAGCGAGGTACGCGAGTACCAGCCCGGCGACGAGGTCCGGACGATCGACTGGAACGTCACCGCCCGCATGGGCGTGCCGTATGTGAAGAAGTTCGTCGAGGAACGGGAGCTCATCCTCTACCTCCTTGTCGACGTGAGCGCGTCATCGAGCTTCAGCTCAACCAGCGCGACGAAGCGGGAGATGGCCGCCGAGCTGGCGACGCTCCTCGCGTTCGCCGCAGATGCCAACAACGACAAGGCCGGCGTCATCGCCTTCAGCGACCGGGTTGAGTTTTATGTCGAGCCAAAGCGCGGCACGCAGCACGTCCTGCGCATGGCGCGGGAGTTGCTGTATCACGAGCCACTCGGCCGCGGCACGAACATCGGCGCGGCGGTGGACCTGCTGATGCGGGTGGCCAAGCGCCCCGCAGTTGTCTTCATAATCTCCGACTTCCACACCGGCGGCTACGAGGGCCAGCTGCGCCTTGCCGGCCAGAAGCACGACATTACCGCCGTCAGCCTGACAGACCCGCGCGAGCTCGAGTTGCCCCGAATTGGCCTCGTCACTCTCCGCGATCCGGAAAGCGGCGCCGAAGTGCTCATCGACACTGAGGACAGGCGGGAGCGCGAACGGTACGCAGGCGATCGCGCCCACGCCGCTCTCGCCCGCCGCCGCCTCTTCGCCTCGCTGGGCGTCGAGGAGATTGCCCTGCGCACCGACCGTTCTTACATCCAGCCGCTTCTTGCCTTCTTCAAGGCACGCGCCGGCGGCAAACGGAGGTCCGCCTCCTGATGCGCTGGAAGCTGATCCTCGGTATCATCTGCGGCCTCGTCGCCTTCGCCCTGCTGGAAGCAGCAGCGGAAGCAGAACCCAGCATCGAGGGCGTCGAAATCAAGGCGGCCGACCGCGTCACGATCGGCGACCGTTTTCACTACGTCGTGACCATCGAGGCCGACAGCGGCACGAAGATCGGTCTTGCACCGGGCACGCTGCCGCCCGAGTTCGAGCAGATTGGCCAGCCGAAGTCCTCCAGCAGCTCGATCGGCAGCGGTCGAAGCAGGATCTCGCTCGACATCGAGGTCGCGGCCTTCTCTCCCGGCGAGCTGACAATTCCGCCGCTCTCACTGCGATACGAAGAGCCGAGCGGCACGACAGGCACAATCGAGACTCCCCCGGCCCGAATCCTGATCAGCAGCGTCCTGCCTACCGACGGCAGCGATGTCCGCCTGCGCGACCTGAAGCCGCAGCTCGAGATCGGCAAGGCGAGCGCAATCGAGACGTATCTTGCCGCGGTCGCTGCCGTGCTCCTCGCCCTGGTCATCGTCCTCGCCCTCATCGTGCGATCGATGCGCAAGAAGCCGGCACCGGCGCCCATCGCTGTCGTGACCGAGGCAATGGGCCCCGAAGACCGCGCACGGGCGATCCTCGAGCGCGCCGGACTCGACTTCCAGAACGACCGCGACTTCGTGACCTACTACGGCACGATCGCGGTGACGATGCGAAACTACCTGACGGAGCGTTACGGCTTCCACGCCTTCGCGCTCACCACGGTCGAGCTGCGCAATGAGATGGGGCGGCGGGGCATCGACCGCTGGCAGGCGCGTCTGATTGATGGCCTGCTCACGCAATGTGACGCCGCCGTATACGCCCGCTACATGCCCGCGATCGAGCGTGCCGACCACGATCTCACTGCCGCCTTCGAGATTGTCGAGATGAGCCGTCCGCAACCAGAGCCCGCAGCGGAGTCGGCAGAACCGGTGGGCGTCCGATGAGATTCGCCGATCCTCAACTGCTGGTGCTGGTGCTGCTGATCCCGCTCTTCCTGATCGTGAAGTCGCGGCTGACGCGCGACCAGGCCCCGGCAACCTTCTCGAACGTCGGCCTCCTGGCCGGCTACGGCAAGACATGGCGGCTGCGCTACCGCTGGGTGCCGACGCTTGTGCGGGCCCTCGCCCTGGTGCTCCTTGTGGTTGCGATTGCCCGGCCGCAGCAAGGGCGCGCCGAGACCGAGGTCCAGGGCGAAGGCATCGACATCGTCCTCGTCCTCGACACCTCGAGCAGCATGACCGGCACCTTCGGCGACCAGGACAAGCTCGAGTCGGCGCAGACCGTCATCAAGGAGTTCATCGAAGGCCGCGAGGACGACCGCATCGGCTTCGTGATCTTCCGCGACCGCAGCCTGGTCCTCAGTCCCCTCACCCTCGACTACGACTCGCTCGGCGTCCTTGTAGATAGCGTCGACAAGGTGAACCTCCCGGACGGCACCGCGATCGGCAGCGGACTCGGCGATGCACTGAACCTGCTGCGGGAGTCGAAGGCGCGCAGCCGCGTCGCCATCCTGCTTACCGACGGCCAGAACAACGCCGGCACAATCGACCCCGGACAGGCCGCCCGCATCGCTGAGACCCTCGGGATCCGCGTCTATACGATCGGCATGATCGACCCCGCAGCACGTCGCACCGGCGGCAGCGTCAACGTCGACGAGAAGGCCCTCGAGGAGATGGCGCGCGTCACCGGCGGCCGCTACTTCGCCGCCGACAACGAGCAGGGCCTCCAGGACACCTACGTTGCAATCGACGGCCTCGAAACCTCTCAGATCGGACGGCCCACGTACCTGGTCTACGACGAAATCGCACCCTACTTCCTCGTCGCGGCGCTCTTTCTCCTCGTCGTCGAGGCAGGCCTCCGCGCCAGCGTCTGGAAGCAGGCAGCATGAATCCGCAGAGGCTGGCTAGATGAGTTTCGCAGCGCCTGGCTTCTTCGCGCTGCTCATCGTCGTCGCATTGATGGCGGTAATGGCATGGCGGCTAGCCCGGTGGCGGATGCGCGCCCGCAGTGTGCTCGGCGGCCCCCAGGCCTCGCGCTGGCGCGATACGTTCTCCCTTGCAGCCACCGTCTTCGTTCTCGAGGCGGCGGTGCTGATCGTGATCGCCGTGGCGCGGCCGGTATGGGGAACGACCGAAGTCACACGTGAGCGCCAGGGTGTCGACTTCGTCATCGTTCTCGACATCTCAGCCAGCATGCAGGGCACCGACGTACAGCCGAGCCGTCTCGCCCTCGCTCAGAGCCAGCTCACGCGCCTCGTTGAGGCTGAGCGCGGCAACCGCTTCGGTCTCGTCCTTTTCGCCGGCACCTCGATCCTGCGCTCGCCTCTGACCACAGACGCGGCCGCCATGACGGAGCTGATTCGACGCGCCGGCACCGAGACGGGCCTGGTCCGCGGCGGCTCAGACCTCGGCGCCGCTCTCGAGCAGGCAGGCCTCATCCTTACGGCCAGCGAGAGCGCCGGCAAGGCAGTGCTCGTCGTCAGCGATGGCGAGGACTTCGGCGGCGGCTTCGGTCAACAGGCCCAGGCGTTGCGCGAGCAGGACATCGTCATCTACACCGCCGGCGTCGGCACTGCGCAGGGCTCTCAGCTCACGGAGACGAACCGCCTCGGCACGACGGTCACGAAGGTCGATGCCTCGGGCCGGCCGGTGGTCACCCGCCTCAATGAAGACAGCCTGCGGGCGGCTGCAGCGGCGGGCGGCGGCCGCTACGTACGCATCGACGGCAACACAACGCTCCTCGGCTTCCGCGAAGACCTCTCCCGCCTCGAGCAGACTCCCCTCGGTGAGGAGACTCGCGCCGTGCCGGTACAGCGCTTCCAGCTCTTCGCCGCGGCTGCGTTCGCCTTGCTGCTCGTGGCCTGGTGCGTGCCGATGCGACTGAACCTTCTGCGACGCGTTTCGCTGCCGCGCCTGGGACGTCCTCATCCCGGCGTGGCAATGCTGCTTCTGGTCGTGATAGTGGGCGCCTGCTCCAGCGGGGAGACGATCCGCAGCCGCAACCAGGCCGCGAACGAGGCCTACGACCGGAACAGCTACCAGGAGGCGCTGGACATCTATCACGGGCTCATTGCACAGCGCCCGGATCTCGCCGAGCTGAGCATCAACGCGGGCAACGCCCTCAACCGCGCCGGCCTCTACGACCGGGCAGTCCAGGAGACGCAGCGCGCCCTGCCTCCGAGCAACGACCGGCTTGGCGCCCTGACCTACTACGCCCTCGGCAACCACTACATGGCGCTCGAGGAGTTCGAGCTCGCTGCCGACTCCTACCGCAACTCCCTCGTCCTCAACCCCAGCGACGAGGACGCGAAGGTCAATCTGGAGATCGCGCTGCTGATCCTCACGGGCCAGATGGAAGACCCGGAGCAGCAGGGACAGCAGCCCGGCGCTCCGCAGGGCGATCAGAACGGCCAGCCGCAGCAGCCGCAACCGGGTCAGAACGGTGAGGACGGAGCGCAACAGCCCCAGGACGGCCAGCAACCGGGAGACCCGGGCAGCGGCCAACAGCCGAATCAGAGCGACCAGCAGCCGGGGCAGTCGGGATCCAGCAGCGATGTTCAACGTCAGCTCGAAGAGGCGCTGCGAGGCCTGAACGAGAACCTGACCTATGAGCAGGCGCAGCGCATCCTCGACCTCCTGCAGGAGCAGCAGCAGGGTCAGCGCGTCCCCGGCGGCGGCACGACACCTTCAGGTCCGGACTACTGATGTCCTACAAGTGGGCTCATCTCGCGGTGGCGCCGGACCAGATGACGGCGGAGTTCTGGATCCAGGTGCTGCAGGACCAGGGGATCCCCGCCATGATCCACCCGGCCGACGCGGTGTCCTGGCTGGGAGTCTCCGGCTTCGGCTGCCGGGTCCAGGTGCCGGAAGAAAACCTCGAGGCAGCGCGCGAGGTCATCGATTCGCTGAAACCGCCCGCCGAGCAGCCCTAGAGAGAAGCGCCAGGAACACGGAAGCGGCAACTGCTGCCAGCCGCCGCTCCTGCACACAAGCTATTCGAAGTCCGCCTACGGCGCCGACGTGTAGGTGTAGTCGACGTACTTCCAGTTGCCGTTCACCTGCGTCCAGAGCCGGACGTAGAGCTTGACGCTGCCGCGAGGCAGACCGCTGACGCTGATCGAGCTTCCGGTCGTCGCGACGTTCTTGAGGTTGTAGGCGCCAGGGCTCGTGCCGACGTAGATCTGGTACTTCGTCGCACCGGCCACCTTGTTCCAGGTGAAGGTCGCGCTGGTTGAGGTCAGCTTCGACCCGGGCGCCGGGCTCACGATGGTCGCGGCGGTCGCGGTTGCGGGCGTTGCCGTTTTCGTCGGGGTCTTTGTCGCAGTTGCAGGCACCGAAGTGGTCGTTTTCGTGGGCGTTGCGGTCGCGGGCGGAGTAGTCGAGCCGCCGGTCAGTGCGTTGGTACCATCCGTGTTCAGCGAGAAGTCGGTCACCCAGTACCAGCCGTACGTCGAGCCGGAACGGTAGTAGCGGGCGATACCGATCTGCTTGTAGCCGCTGTTCAGCATGTTCTTGTTGTGGCCGTCAGAGGCCTTCCAGGCGTCAAACGCCTCCTGTGCCGTATCGCGAGTGGTGCCCGCCGCGATGTTCTCGCCGATCTTAGGCAGCGTGCCGCAGTCGGCGCCGCGCACTTCTGGTGAGCGGCCGAGCGAGTCGGTGTGGGAGAAGTAGTTCTTGTCGGCCATGTCCTTCGCGTGCCAGGAAGACTCCCGATTCAGGTTCACCGAGACGGTCAGCGCCGGCAGGCTGTTCTGAGCCCGGTACTGATTGATCAACTCAGCAAATCGGCGCTCTTCCGCGTCGAAGGTGTTGTCGGCGACGGTGCAGTCGCCGGCTGCATCCACGGCCGCCGGCCTCAGCGAGCCCGTGCCCGCTGCCGTCAGTGCGAGGACCGCGAACGCGGCGGCAGCGGCGAAAAAGCGAAACCGAAAGGTCATTCCCAACTCCTGGTCTTCGATGATGTCCAGGTAATGAGTCGGGCCGGACGGGGCGCGGTTTAACGCCCTTTTGCGTCGATTGCGAAATATCTCACAAAAATCTCAGGAGGACGGAAGCCGTTACAGGTCAGCCTTTCCAGCGGAAGATGCGCGGGACAAGAGTGCCGCGCACCTGCTTCCAGACCTTCGTCAGCCGCTCCTTCTCCGGCTCGGTCAGCTCTTTCTGACCGTAGCGCGCGCGGATGAAGCTCTCACCGAGGTAATCGAGGTCGTCGACGTCCGGCAGCTCACGGTGCAGACGCTTCGTCACCTCTCTCGGTGTCTCCTGGGGCTGCGTCCGGATGCGGGCCCAGCGGGTCAGACGCATCGTCTTCTCCCAGACCTGTACCGGGTACGGCAGGCCGCCGAGACCGCGCTGCCAGACGAACTGGAAGACTCCCCCGCCGACCATTGTCACCGCCAGGAACAGCAGGATGGCACTGACGAGCACCTGGCTGATCAGGCCGTTGCCCTCGTCCAGCGCCAGGTCGTCAACCGGCGCGGCTGCTGGCTCGGTCGGCGTGAGGTCAGAGGGCGGGAACAGCTCTTCGTCGGGAATGACGTCGTCACCGGAGCTAAGCAGTTGGTCATCGGTGCCGACGCGCGTGATCCGCGGCTCGCTCGGGGTGGGATTGAACTCAACCCAACCCAGGCCGGGGAAGTAGACTTCCGGCCACGCGAATGCGTTGGCCTCAGTGACCTTGTACACGTTGCTGTTTGGGTCGCGGTCCTGCGGCCTGAGGATGTAGCCGACGGTCATGCGCGCCGGGATGCCGAGGCTTCGCAGCATGACCACCATCGCCGAAGCGTGGTAGTCGAAGTAGCCGCGCTGCACGTCGAACAGGAAGTAGTCGACGGAGTCCTTCCGGGAAGGCGCGGGCTTGATCTGGGTGTCGACCGCGAAGGTGCGCACGTATTGCTCGATCAGGTTGGCCTGGTCGTAGGGGTTGCTGGCGCCGACGGTGAGCTCGCGCGCCTTTGCGCTGACACGGGCAGGAAGGTCGCTGGGCACCTGGCGGTAGGCGGCGAGCCACGGCGCGTACTGCGTTCCGGCGGCGCGCAGCCGATCGACGGAAGCGTTGCTGACGGTGCTGTCGACGCGGTACTGCGTGCCCTCGTTGAGGTTCCCGGTCGGGCGCAGGGAGGTGATGTCCGACGGGTCGGGGCCGTATACGACACGCGAGTCGAGCGTCACAGCGTACGGTTGTCCCTGGCTGACCAGCGCGCTCATCTTCTTCGACGTGGTGATAAGCGCCGAGAGCGGACGCCGCAGCTGACGTCGCGTCTCGTCGATGCTCTGCATTGCCTTGAGGGAGGGCCAGTTCTGGCTCGTAATCTGCGACGATGGGCCGATCTTCCAGCCCTGCGCCGTGTAGAGGTCGTAGCTCTGGGCGCGCAGGTAGCCCGGCTCCGTCGTGGTAACGAGCATGACCTCGCCGCCGCCGAAGGAGATCTCGCCCTGCAGCGGCAGCGTGGCGCCGAAGTTGTGCACCGTACCGCCCTTCTTGCTGTCGACGGCAGCGAAGACGCGGCCAAAGTCGCTGAGCGGTCCGGCGACGGGCGCAGTGATCCCCTGCCAGAGCTTGAAGAGGGCGCCGCTGCCGTTACCGACCGGCATCACCCAGGCGAGTGCGAGCAGGCCGACCGCCACCCAGACGGTGACGTTGAGGACGTGAAGGCTGATCAGGTCGGGGAAGCCGGCGTTTTCCTTGCGCCATTCCCGGGCGCTGCGCAGGAGGTTGATCCGAGCGACCAGGATGATGCCGCAGAAGAGGTAGATCACCAGGGGTGCGCCATGCTGACCCGGCAAGTAACTGATGTTCGTCAGCAACGCGAGGCCGCCCGGTATCAGGGCGAACCAGGCGTTGTACCACCGGAAGAGGCTCCAGGCGGCAAGGTAGGCGGTGAGATAGGTAACTGCGACGACGAGGACGACGAAGGGCAGATCGTCGTTGGAGATGCCGCCCTCCCAGACTGCCTTCCCCCACAGCCACATCCGGTCGGACAGCTCGTTGAAGCGGTCGACATAGGAGCCCTCGAGGTTGCTCGAAGACGCGTTGAGAACGCCGAGGGTGCCGATCGAGAGTGCGATGAGGTGGCCCAGAATCTCGTTGATACCGCTTCGGGCGAGGATGAGTCCGATGATCAGGCCGAGGAAGGCAATCGGGAAGAGCGATGGCATCTCTGCCACCCAGTCGGCGCCGTTAATCGAGCCGACGACGGTGAGGAAGGCGATCATCGCGATCACCAGCGTGATCATGTCTTCCCAGTTCAGGTAGCGGGTCAGCCACCGCCAGCGCGACGGCGTCTGATCGACATCACCGTGCTCTGCGTGCCGGAACATCTCCTCCCAGGACGCCTGCCTCATGGGGTTGGCCTCCGTGCAGATGATTCGCCCGCCTCTACGCCGAGGGCCAGGGAAGTGATGAGGTCGTCTGACTTCTTGACCATGTAGGTGTACACCTCGGCCGCGGCCAGGGCGCCGAAGACCATCAACGAGCCCTCTTCGCCGCCGAACGTGTCCGCTTCGATCAGGATAGCGGCCACCTTTACGCCGCGCTCGGAGATGAACTGCAGCGACGTCACCCAGTCCTCGTTCGTCGAAGGGGTAATCACGACAACGGTGGTGTGACGGCCGAAGCGCTTGGCCTCTTCGCTGATCAGCTTGCCGACCGGGACGTCACCCTGGGCGCGCGAAAGGGCGAGCGCTTCGAGGATATGGGTGTACTGCTGAGCGCCGCGCTGCGCTTCTTCGATGAACAGCTTGTTGCCGTAGCTGATGAAGCCGACGCTGCGGTTCGCCACGAGGAAGAAGCGCGCGACCGACGCGGCGATCTTCACGCCGTACTCTTCGGTGCTGTCATCGCCGCTGCCAACGTGCACACTCTTGTCGAGGTCGAGCACGATCCAGATGTCACTCGCGGGGTCGAGCTCGAAGAGCTTCACCATCAGCTCGCCGGTGCGCGCCGTAGACGGCCAGTGGATGCGGTTGAAGCTGTCGCCGGGCTCGTAGTCGCGGACGCCGGACGCGTTGGGCGTGACGTAGTGGGTCCGGCGGCGGAAGCGGCCCTCGCCGGGCAGGTTCGCCGGCGGGACGTAGAAGTTCGGCAGCTCGGTCGCGCGCGGGTAGACGAGGATCTGTTGCGCGCGGCCGTAGGTGGTCGTGTACTTGAAAAACCCGAAGGGGTCGCCGGTCGTGATCTGGACCGGTCCCATCGAAAACAGACCGCGGCGTTCGCACTGCTGTGTGATCCGCCAGATCCGCGTCTCACGGGGACCGAGGCTGACGATGCGCCGGGAGACATGACCGGGCATGTCGGACGGGTCGGTGACTTCCAGCCAGAGCTTTGCCATCCAGCTCAGGTTCTTCACCCGGATCCGCTCTTCGTAGACCTGTCCCTCCTGGAGCCGGTCCAGCGGCCGTTCGACGCTCACCTCGAGGTCTTTCGTGTTCTGCTTCGCCCAGAAGTAGGCGAGCGGCACGCCGAAGAGGATCACCCAGGCCAACCGCGCGGGCAGCCAGTAGCCCGTCGAGAGCGCGGCGAGCAGGCAGATCCAGAAAATGATGATGATCGCCGTCAGTGAGAAGCGACGGCGAAAGTAGGTGTCAAAACCCCTTCGCAAAGAGCCCATGAAGCTGAGGCGCCTAGCGTGGTTGTCCGCCGCGGGCGCGGGTGCCGGGGACCGGTACGCGCTCGAGGCAGCCGAGGATGATGTCTGAGGCGGTGATGCTCTTCACACGGGCGGACGGGCTGACAATCACCCGGTGACCCAGCGTCGTGTACGCCAGCTCCTTCACGTCGTCCGGGATGACG
Source organism: Dehalococcoidia bacterium (assembly GCA_050185685.1). GTDB lineage: Bacteria > Chloroflexota > Dehalococcoidia > DSTF01 > WHTK01 > WHTK01. The sequence continues at coordinate 9,337 of JBFWZE010000007.1, read as the reverse complement.
AAGTCGCGGCCGTCGAGGAGAGCGCGGGCCTGCGCGGTGCGGTACAGGGCAAGCGACCCGCGCGGCGAAGCGCCGAGGTAGACCGCCTCGTGCTGGCGGGTCATGTCGACGAGCGAGACGATGTACTGCTTGATCAGCGGGTCGACGTAGACGTCCTTGACCGCCGACTGAATGCTGGCAATCTCGGTTGGGTCCGTGATCTGCTCAAGCTGGTCGATCGGGTGTCGGTTCTGCTGAGCGTCCATCATCAGCACCTCGTCGGTGGTCGACGGGTAGCCGAGGTGCACACGCATCAGGAAGCGGTCGAGCTGGGCTTCCGGCAATGGGAAGGTGCCCTCGTACTCGATGGGGTTCTGCGTCGCCATGACCATGAAGGGTTCAGGCAGCGAGCGCGACACGCCGTCGACCGTGATCTGGTGCTCCTCCATCGCTTCGAGGAGGGCCGACTGCGTCTTGGGCGTCGCGCGGTTGATCTCGTCCGCGAGGACGATCTGAGCCGCGAGCGGACCGGCGCGAAACTCGAAGTCGCCTGTCCGCTGGTTGTACACGGAGACGCCGGTGACGTCGCTGGGAAGGATGTCAGGCGTGAACTGGATGCGCTTGAAGCTGCAGCCGGTCGAACGGGCCAGCGTGCGGGCGAGGGTCGTCTTGCCGACGCCGGGAACGTCTTCGATCAGGAGGTGGCCCTGGCACATCAGACAGACCAGTGCCAGCCGGACCTCGGCAGTCTTACCGATGATCACCTTTTCGACGTTCGCCATGATCCGTTCGGCGATGATTTTGGGGTCTTCCACGCTCCCGCTCCAGCTCTTCTACTCCCCCGAGGTCCAGCCAGTCTTCACTATATCCGAACGTTATGTCCGACGCATGTGAGTATCGGATGGGCTGACGTCCATCCGATGGGTGGAGGGTAACAGCAAGAATTAGGGCTGAACAGACTGAAATTCGCGCGGGTGCCCCAACGACGTACAATCGTAACCAGATGTCGCCGTTCACGAAGCGGTTTCGACGGCCCGCCCTCGTTCTTGCTCTGCCGCTCCTCCTCACGGCCTGCGGCGGCAGCACCACTCTCAAGGTCGAAACCCGCACCGCACCCACGCCGATTTCGGTCTCCCCGATCGCAGCAGCGCCAACGGTTGCCACGACGACTTCGCTCACCCCTCAGGCTTCGACGACTCCCTCCTCCGTGCCGACCACCGCACCGACCAGCGTTGTCGTGGCGAATACGCCGGTGCCGGCCGCGAACACACCCGTGCCTGCCACCGGCTCAATCGAGTTCAAGCCGGCCACGCTCGTCCAGGGCGGCACGACGGTGGTCTACCTCAATGAGAGCGCGTCCTCCGCCACGCTGCGCTTTCAGGACAAGCAGTACCCGATGCTCCATGACGGCAAGCGCTTCTGGGCGATGGTCGGCGTCAATGCCTTCACGCCGGCCGGCGTCATGGCGGCGTCGATTACCTATACGCCGTCCGGCAGGCAAGACTCGGTCACCGTCGCCGCCAGCATTACGGTGCAGAAGCGCGACTTCCCCGTCGAAGACATCGAGCTCGACGACGACACCGCGGCGCTGCTCGATCCGTCGATCGTGAACGCCGAGGTCGCCCAGCGCGCCGCGATCTACTCAGGCTTCACCGCTCAGCGTCTCTGGAGCGGCCCCTTCCTCGTCCCCGGTCAGGGCACGATCACGAGCATCTACGGCGAGGGCCGCAGCTACAACGGCGGCCCGGTGACCGACTTCCACAAAGGCACCGACTTCAGCGGTAATACGGGCGACCCGGTAAGCGCCGCGGCTGCCGGACGCGTCGCCTTTGCTGGGCCCCTCAAGGTGCGCGGCAATAGCGTGATCATCGACCACGGCGCCGGCGTCTTCACCGCCTATCACCACCTCTCCGCGATCGAGGTCAAAGAAGGTCAGATCGTCAAGGCCGGCGACAAGATCGGCCAGCTCGGCAGCACCGGCCTCGTCACGGGGCCACACCTCCACTGGGAGGTCATCGTCCGCGGTGTCGAGGTCGACGGCCGCCTCTGGCTGCAAGGCCTCGAGATCGGGCCGTAGCGACCCGAGCCACCCCACCCCGGCTCGTCTCCAACTCTGCGCCTGCGATCAGTCTATCCGCGCGAGCAGCTCTGCGGCTTAGCGCTCAAGCATCCAGATGCAATTGCAACTGATTGCAGTTAGACGTATCCTCAACTCGGCGGTTTTCGCACCCCGCCGCTCCTGGGTCCTCCCACTGCCGGGAGGACCTTCTTTCGCCACATTGGACTCTGGAGGAGAACAGATGCCCGCGTATCAGCTACCTGACCTGACCTACGACTACGTCGCCCTCGAGCCGCACATCTCCGGTGAGATCATGGCCCTGCACCACGGCAAGCACCACGCGGCCTACGTCGCCGGTGCGAACACGACGCTCGAAAAGCTGGACGAAGTACGCAGCGCCGGCGATTTCGGCGCGATCACGATGCTGGAGAAGAACCTCGCGTTCCACACCTCCGGCCACGTGCTGCATTCGCTCTTCTGGGCGAACCTCAGCCCTGACGGCGGCGACAAGCCCACCGGCGAGCTGGCTGACGCGATCGAGCGCGACTTCGGCAGCTTCGACGGCTTCATGGCGCAGCTCACGAACGCGACGAATAGCGTTCAGGGCTCCGGCTGGGGCGCCCTTGCCTACGAGCCACTCGCGAAGAAGCTGGTCGTGCAGCAGATCTACGACCACCAGGGCAACATCGTCGCCGGCTCGGTGCCGCTGCTCGTCATCGACGCCTGGGAGCACGCTTACTACCTCCAGTACCGCAACGTCCGAGCCGACTTTGTGAAGGCGGTCTGGAACGTGATCAACTGGCAAGACGTCGCGCAGCGCCTCCAGGCCGCACAGGCCTAGGCAGCGCCAATGGTCACCCGGCACCCGAGCTTCGAAAACGTGATGACTGCCGCGGAGCTGATGAGCGGTCGCGAGCGGGAGCTGTGGGAAGGCGCCTACCAGGCGCTCCTGCAAGGCGAAGCAACCGTCATTACGCGCCTCGCACTGCAGATGCGTTCGATGGCCGACTCCGAGCGCGCCTCAGGCATCGACCCGCTGCACACCCTCGAGCGCCTGATTCAGCTCACCGAGAGCTACGCCGCGGAGCTGCAGAAGCCACCGGCCTGCTGACACAGAGCGACAGCAGCGTTTACGAGCGCCTGCAGATGAGGCAACGCCAGTCGCCTTCCTGCAGGCGCTTTTCGATCGTGAAACCCGCCGCCTCGAGCGCAGCGACCGGGGCAGGCTCGCGCTCCTCGATGATGCCGCCGGCGACGACGTAGCAGCCCGGCTTCAGGACGTCGTGCATCCCCTGTGCGAGGCGTGTCACCGTCGCCGCGTTGATGTTCGCGAGCACGAGGTCGTAGGGGCCCTCCGCCGCCACGTCGTCGAGAGAGCCGTGGACGGAGCGAATCTTCTCTTCCATCCCGTTGAGGGCTGCGTTTGAAATGCACGCCTCGTACGCCTGGATCTCCGTATCGACCGCGATCGCGTAGCGGGCTCCGAGGCCGATGGCGGCAATCGCCAGTACACCGGAGCCGGCGCCGAGGTCGAGGACGTAGGCGTCGGACGTGATCAGCTCCTGCAACGCGACGAGAGCCATGCGCGTGGTCGGGTGCTGCCCGGTGCCAAAGGCCATTCCCGGGTCCAGCGTCACGACGAGCTCATCCTTCTTCGGCGTGTACTCGCGCCAGGCGGGGCGGATCGCGATCTTGCCGGCGTGCTCGACGTGGTAATGCTCTTTCCAGGCCGTCGCCCAGTCCTCTTCCCGGATCGTGCGCCAGTGCAGCGTGCCCGCGATTGACGAGCCGTAGCCGGCGGCGACGAGGCCACGGCGGATGCTCGAGCGCGCCGAGGGCGAGACAACTCCGTAGAGGTAGCCCCGCAGCGTCAGCGGCTCCTTCTCGTCGAGGATGTAGCCCTCATCCGGGCCCAGCGCCTCGATTGGCGGCTCGATCGTCACACCGGAGCCGGTGAGCTGCTGCAGCAGGTCGGAGACGTCGTCGCAGACGCCGGGCTGCACGCGCAGCGATACTTCGGTCCAGAAGCCCTCAGGCATCGTCGTTGCTCCCTATGAATTCGCGGACCACCGCGCTGAAGTCGTCCCGTTTCTCGGCCCAGATGTAGTGACCGGCGTCCTCGAAGATGATGCGGTCGACGAACGGCAGGCACTCGAGCATCGAGTCCGTCGCCCAGGATGGCCGTGGGTCACACGCCCCGTGCAGGATCAGCACCGGCGCGTCGACCGTCATGCAGCGGCCCATCAGCTCCGCCTCGTCCCAGGTCTTCGTCTCAGCGTTCAACGCGGCGTTGCAGTCGTAGCTGACCAGGAAGCCGTCGCTGGCCATACGGTGTGACTCCCGCACACCGTCCTCGCGGTTGGCGTAGTCGCGCGCCCAGCCGAGACAGAGGAACTCGATCTCTTCCTCGGCGTCGCGAGTCCTGCTGCGAAGCTCCGCAAGACGGGCGTTTTGCTCCGGAAGCAGGCGCGTGTCTGCCTCAGCGTGGTAGACCGCGTTCCAGGCACTCCCGAGACCGACGCCTGAAATGTAGAGCAGCTTCTCGACGCGCTCCGGATGCTGCCACGCGTAGGCGAGGGCAAGCGTCGCGCCCCACGAGTGTCCAGCGAGCGACCACCGCTCGTAGCCGTAATGCTCACGGACCGCTTCGAGGTCGGCCACGAACTGCTCGACGCTGTACGGGCCGACGCGGCTCGAGCGCCCACCGCCGCGCTGGTCGTAGTGGACGACGGTAGCCACGTCGCTCAGCGCCTCGTCGAAGATATCGAGGTAGTCCCAGAGCCCGGGGCCACCGTGGACCGCAACTACCGGCGGGCCGGAACCGACACGACTCGTCCACAGGTCGCAGCCGTCTACGGTGGTGACGGTATCGACGATGGGAGTGAGCCTGAGGCTCGTCGCTGGAACCTCGTCGCTCAGGAGAGGGCGTCCTTGACGCGGGCGAAGAGGCCCTTGCCGCCGCCGTCCTCGCCCATGCTCTCGGCCAGCTGCTGCAGGAGCTTCTTCTGGTCGGAGCTGAGCTTGCGGGGCGTCTCCACCTGGACGTGGATGTGCATATCGCCGCGTCCGTTGCCGCGCAGGTGGTTGATGCCCTTACCACGAAGCGTCATCACTTCACCGCTCTGAACGCCCGCCTTGACCGCGACCTTCTGCGTCGTCCCTTCGAGGGTCGGCACTTCAATCTCGTCGCCGAGAGCTGCCTGGGCGAAGTTGATGTTGAGCTGGAGGTGGATGTCGTCCTCTTCGCGCTCGAAGAACTCGTGCGGGTCGACGTCGAGCAGCACGTAAACGTTGCCGCGCGGCCCGCCGAAGGAGCCGAGCTCGCCCTCACCGGAGAGGCGGATCTGGGACCCGTTGTCGACGCCGGCCGGGATCTTCACCTCGATCGTGCGGGTGAAGCGCTCACGGCCGGAGCCGCGGCAGTTGCCGCAGGGCGTAGGGATAATCAGGCCCTCACCGCGGCAGCGGTCGCAGGCAGTCACGTTGATGAACTGGCCGAAGACGCTGCGCTGAACGCGGCGCACTTCACCGGCGCCTTCGCAGGTCGGGCAGCGCTGCGGCTCGGTGCCGGGCTCGGCGCGCAGACCCTGGCACTTCGAGCAGAGCTCGGTGCGGTTGATCGTGATCGACTTCGCTGCGCCGAACGCCGCCTCTTCGAAGGTCAGCTCGACCGTCGTCTGGAGGTCGGCGCCACGCGTCGGCGCCCGTTTGCGCGCCTGGGTGGCTGCACCGAAGAACGCATCGAAGATATCGCCGAAGCTGCCGAAGGGCCCGAAGCCCTCGAAGCCGCGAGAGCTGAAGCTGCCCTCGAGGCCGGCGTGGCCGAAGCGGTCGTAATTCGAGCGCCGCTCGGGGTCGGAGAGGATCTCGTAGGCTTCGTTGATCTCTTTGAAGCGAGCCTCAGCGCCTTCCTCGGAGTTGCGGTCCGGGTGGTACTGCATCGCCAGGCGGCGGAAGGCCCGCTTGATGTCGTCCTGGCTCGCATCACGTGGTACGTCGAGGGTCTCGTAGTAGTCAGCTTTTTGAGTCGCCATATCTAACAACTCATTGTACCGGCTCTACCGCCGTCCGACGAGGTTCGCAACGCAGACGAATCTGACAACCTTCGTAACCTGCGATCCGGGGGCAAAGAGGCCGAAATGGTAAACTCGGTAAAGATGCGTGAACAGGACGAGCGGGATGAGGACGAATACTACGCCCTCTCCGACGAGGACAACCCCGACCACGACCTGTCGGAGTGGGGTCTCACGTGGGATTCTGAGGACGACCCAAAGCCGTGGTTCCTGCGGCGTGGGTTCCTTCTCATCGTCGCAGTTCTGGTAATCACCAGTCTCCTGTTACCGTCGCTGATCATCATCTTCTAGACATCCAGACCGGGAACACCCGGACCTCGCTACAGAGCCCAACGACATAGCCCTTCCAGCGGCCGCAAGGCCGTATCCCGGTATTCACCCCGGGCAGACCGAAAGGACGATGCGCTGCACTCAGAGCTGATTCTTAACCTCGTGGTGGCCTTTGTTGCCGCCTTTGCCGGCGGGATGCTGGCGGCCCGCATTGGGCTGCCGCCTCTGGTGGGCTACCTGATCGCCGGCGTCGCAATCGGGCCTTACACCCCGGGCGGCAGCACCGACCCTGGTCTCGCGGCCGAGCTCGCGGAGGTTGGCGTCATCCTCCTGATGTTCGGCGTCGGCCTCCACTTCTCGATCCGGGAGCTGCTGGCGGTCGGGCCGATTGCGATCCCCGGCGCCCTGGGCCAGATCACGATGGCCACTGTTCTAGGGGCGGTCATCGCGATGCTCTGGGGTTGGAGCCTCACAGAGGGCCTGATCCTCGGCCTCTGTCTCTCCGTTGCAAGCACCGTCGTCCTGCTGCGCGCGCTGGAAGACCGCAATCTCCTCGAATCGCATGCCGGACACGTCGCGGTAGGGTGGCTGATCGTCGAGGACCTCTTCACCGTCATCATCCTCGTGTTGCTCCCGGCGCTCGCAGAGCCCGGCAGCGAGCGTCACGGTATCGTCGCGCTGCTGCCTGAAGGTCCGCCGGCGGTAGAAGTCGTGATGGCGCTGCTCCAGGCCGGCGTATTCGTCGCGATCATGCTGATCGTCGGCGTGAAGCTGATCCCTCGCTTGCTGCTCGAGGTTGTGCGTGTCGGTTCAGGTGAGCTGTTCACGCTCTGCATCCTCGCGATCGCCCTCGGCGTCGCGTTCGGGTCTGCGGAGCTCTTCGGCGCATCCCTGGCACTCGGCGCCTTCCTTGCCGGCGTCGTCCTCAACGAGTCGGAGCTCAGCCACCGTGCGGGCCTCGAGGCGCTGCCGCTTCGGGACGCTTTCGCGGTGCTCTTTTTCGTTTCGGTGGGCATGATTTTCGACCCGGCGATCCTGATCGAAGAACCGCTGCATGTGGCCGCGGTGGTTGCGGTCATCATCATCGGCAAGTCGATCGCCGCCTTCGCGATCGTGACGGTGCTCGGCTTCGGGCTGCGGACCGGCCTCACAGTGAGCGCCGCACTTGGTCAGATCGGCGAGTTCTCGTTCATCCTTGCCGCGCTCGGCATCTCACTCCATGTCCTGCCGGAGGAGGCGAATAGCGTCATCCTTGCGGGCGCCCTGATCTCAATCACGGTGAACCCCTTCCTGTTTAACCAGGTCGACAGAATGGAGCGCTTCTTTGCCGCCCACGCAGGATTCGCCCGGTTCGCCGGCCGCAGAGAAACGGAGGAGGCCGAAAACCTCACCGTGCGCCGCCACCTGATCATCGCCGGTTATGGCCGCAGCGGCAGCAACCTGGCCCGCGCCGTCAGCGGACGCAACCTGCCCTTCGTTGTCATCGACCGCGACCCCTACGTTGTCGAGCGCGCCCGCGCCGCCGGCCTGACCTGCGTGCTCGGCGATGCGACGCAGCCGCTCGTCCTCGAGCGCGCCCGCGCTACAGAAGCGAGGACGCTGGCGATCACCTTCAACGACCAGCCGGACGGTCCCCTTACCGTCCAGGCAGCGCGGCGTATCAATCCGAATATCGACATCACCGTGCGCGGCGGCGGGCCCGAAACGCACAGCATGCTGCGGGCCAGCGGTGCGAGTGCGATCATCGACTCGGAGTTCGAGGCGAGCCTGGAAATGGTGCGCCACGTCCTCCACCGCTTCGGCCTCGATGCGCGCGAGATCGGTGCGGTGCAGGCACGCTGGCGGGCGGAGTACTACGCCGGCGTGATCTAAACCGCTGTACCTTGCGTTTTGATGTATAACAGGGGCATGGCAGGGCAGAAGCTACAGACGTTCTTTGGTGACAACCTGGAGGAGCAGCTTGACTCGCTCCTCTCGGCTCCGGGCGCCTTCGGCAACATCATCGTCGGCGTCGCCCGCCAGGTCCGGCTCGTCGACGCGGCGATGTTCGCGCTCGTCGTCACCGGCTGGGGCTGGATTCTGTTCGGCTACGCCCTCGAGGACAACGACGACACCCTGCTGCTGGCACTTGCCCTGCTGCCGAGCGTCATCTGGTTCCTCTGCGGCCTGATCGGCGGGCTGATCTTCGAGATCGGTGGTGTCGGCTGGCGAACGCTGACCTACTGGGAGGCGTACCTGCTGATGCTCGTGTTCATCACGATGGGTGTGATCACGCTGCGCCTCGCCGTGAACCCGCGCGACCGCCACGTCTACCGCGGCCCCACCGCCAAACGAGACGCGACCTAGGCGTTAACCTTTCGTTCACTTCCGAGCGTTATTCTTGCCGCAGGCCCTCGTCGAGAGCCTGAACCCGGAGGAACCGCTATGAACCGACAGGACATCGTCCTCGGCCGGCGCATTTCCGTGCGCGGCGTCACCGGCTCCGGCAAGAGCACGCTGGCGCGCGCCCTCGGTGAGGCGTTGGGGCTGAAGGTCATCGAGCTCGACGCGATCAACTGGCAGCGCCCTGGCTGGGACCAGCTCTCGACGGAGGAGTTTCGCGCCCAGGTCACCGAAGCAATCGCCTCGGCGCCGGACGGATGGGTGATCGAGGGCAACTACAGCGCCGTCGCCGACATCTACCTCGCCCAGATCGACACGATGGTTTGGCTTCACCTTCCCTGGAGGACCTCGTTCTCACGAATGGTGCGGCGGACGCTTCAGCGCGCCCGGAAGAAGGAGCTGCTCTGGGGCGCCCAGCACGAGTCGCTCAAGACGCAGCTCTTTAGCAGGAAGAATTCGCTCTGGTGGTGGGGCATTCATCACCACAACACCAGCGTCCGCAACACACGGCGTCTGTTCGAGTCGATGCAGCACGTCCGCACGTACGAGCTGCGATCAACGTCAGACGTGAGGG
>JBFWZE010000006.1:26626-48105 GCA_050185685.1 Dehalococcoidia bacterium | reverse complement strand
ACCGTCTTCGTCGACGTGAAGCCGGACGACCCGCTCGCGCGTGAGGAGATATTCGGCCCCGTACTCAGCGTCTTCCGAGTCGAGACCTTCGACGAGGCGCTGCAGCTGGCGCTCGACTCCGAGTACGCGCTGACCGGCGGCGTCTACTCCCGCAATCCGCGCAACATCGAGAAGGCGCGCCGCGAGTTCCGCACCGGCAGCCTCTACATCAACCGCAAGACGACAGGAGCGATCGTCGGACGTCACCCGTTCGGTGGACTGCAACTCTCGGGCGTCGGCGATAAGGCGGGCGGGCCGGACTATCTGCTTCAGTTCCTTCAGCCCCGGACGATCTCCGAGAACACGATGCGCCGCGGCTTTGCGCCTGAGGGGATCAGCTCCCAGGGGACGAGGGCGGTGTAGACAGAAAAGGACGTTCGGCAGTTGACTTCGAGCGCACTCGAAGTCCTACGCTGCGGCATGTGGGCTACACCCAAACAACGGGCGTTCTCTCTCATAACAGGAAGGTCTTGTCACGCCCAGTAGCTGGCGCTAGGGTACGTCTAGCGGAGGAGAGATTTGCAGAACGTAAAGTACGCACGCGCAGGTACGGTTGACGAAGCGATCGGCCTGCTGAAGGACGGTGGACCAACAGCTCGAGTCCTCGCCGGAGGAACCGACATCATCGTCCAGGCCCGCGAACGCCGGCGCGAAGTTCGGCTGTTCGTCGACATCAAGCCAATCGCGGAAACCCAGGGCATCAGTTACGACCCGGACGCCGGTCTGACGATCGGCGCAGCGACGCCCTGCTACGTCATCTACAACGATGAGAACGTCAAGAAGCTCTACCCGGCGCTGGTGGAAGCAGCCTCCGTTATCGGCGGTACGGCGATCCAGGGCCGCGCGAGCCTCGGCGGCAACCTGTGCAACAGCGGCCCGGCTGCGGACTCGGTCCCGGCCATGGTTGCCTGCCAGGGTGTCGCCAACATTGCCGGGCCTAACGGCCGCCGGCAAGTCATGATCAAGGACTTCAACACCGGCCCCGGCCGCAACGTCCTCGCGGACGGCGAGTTCGTCGTCTCGTTGAACTTCCCGTCGCCGGCACCTCACAGCGGTGCCGCCTGGGAGCGCTTCATCCCGCGAAACGAGATGGACATCGCCGTCGTCAACTGTGGCGCCGCCGTGCGCTTCAATGGCGACGTCGTCGAGTCGGCCATCATCTGTCTCGGCGCTGTCGGTCCGACGATCATCATGGCTGACGAGGCGGTCAACGCGATCGTCGGTAAGCCCCTCACGGAAGAGACGATCGCCGCCGCCGGCGAAGCAGCAAAGGCTGCCGCCCGGCCGATCGATGACATGCGCGGCTCGATCAAGCAGCGCAGGCACCTGTCTTCCGTCCTGACCCAGCACATGCTGCGCAAAGCGGCCGAACGAGCGCGAGGGAACTAGAGTGAGCGACAAGATTGTGATTTCGGCGGTCATCAACGGCGAGGAGCTCGAGTTCCTCGCCGACGAGCGTGACAGCCTCCTCGACGCCCTTCGCGAGCGCATCGGCCTGACCGGCGCCAAAGAGGGCTGCAACAACGGCAACTGCGGCGCCTGTGCCGTGATCATGGACGGCCGCATGGTGAACTCCTGCTGCGTCATGGCCGCAGAGGTCGAAGGTGCCAACCTGACGACGGTCGAAGGCATCGCCAGCGACACGGAGCTGCACCCGATCCAGCAGTGCTTCCTCGAGGAGGCCGCCCTGCAGTGCGGTATCTGCACGCCGGGCTTCCTGATTGCTTCGAAGGCGCTGCTCGAGAAGAACCCGAACCCGACCGAGCACGAGATCCGCTTCTGGCTTGCCGGCAACCTCTGCCGCTGCACCGGATACGACAAGATCATCCGCGCCGTCCAGAAGGCCGGCGAGATGATGCGGGCCTAGGAGCCAACTACAGCTTCGAACACACACGAAACCCAGGTGGCCGAAAGGCCGCAGGCGGAGGTCTTTCCCATGGTTGCACCGAGCAAGGACTACAAGGTCATTGGCACCCGCCCTGTGCGGCCCGATGGCACCGACAAGGTGACCGGCCGAGCTCAGTACGGCGCCGACGTCCGCCTGACGGGCATGCTCTACGGCCGAGTCCTGCGCAGTCCCTATGCACACGCCAACATCAAGAAGATCGACGCCTCGAAGGCGCTCGCCCTTCCCGGCGTCAAGGCTGTGGTCACCGCGGCGGACTTCCCCAACCCGGACGAAGGTCTCGCCGAGATCGGTGAGGGCGCCGTCCAGGCCCTGCGGTTCGTCCTCGACAACTTCATTGCGTCGAAGAAGGCGCTCTACCGCGGTCACGCGATTGCGGCGGTCTGCGCGACGGACGCCCACATCGCCGAGGACGCCCTCGATCTGATCGACGTCGAATACGAAGAGCTGCCGCCCGTCCTCGACGTGCGCTACGCCATGTCGGAGCAGGCGGCGGTCCTCCACGACAACCTCCGCACCAAAGACACGACGCCGCTGGCTGCGAAGATGCCGAAGGGCGCAACCAACATCGCCGCGCACCTCCAATTCGAGAGGGGCGACCTTGCGAAGGGCTTCGCCGAGGCTGACGTCATCGTTGAGCGTGAGTACAGCACGAACATGTACCACCAGGGCTACATCGAGCCCCACACCGGTACGGCGTTCTGGAACCGCGACGGCCACCTGACGGTCTGGACCAGCACGCAGAACCCCTTCGGCTGCCGGCAGACACTGTCGAACGTCCTGAAGAAGCCGATCTCCGACATCACCGTGATTCCGACCGAGATCGGCGGCGGGTTCGGCGGCAAGCTGCCGATGTACATGGAGCCCCTCGCCTCGGTCCTATCGAAGAAGGCCGGCCGCCCGGTGAAGATGATCATGACCCGTGAAGAGGTCTTCATCAGCACGGGCCCTACCTCCGGTGTGTACAGCCGCGTGAAGTTCGGCGCCAAGCGCGACGGGACGCTCACCGCCGCGGAGGTCTACCTGGCGTACGAGGCCGGCGCCTTCCCCGGTGCCCCGGTCTTCGGCGGCATGGCTGGTGCGCTTGCCCCGTACAACATCCCGAACTTCGTCATCGATGGCTACGACGTCGTGCTCAACAAGCCGAAGACCGCTGCCTACCGCGCGCCCGGCACGCCTGCCGGCATGTTCGGCACCGAATCGCTGCTCAACGAGCTGGCCGACAAGCTCGGCATCGACGCGATGGACCTGCGGATTAAGAACGCCTCGAAAGAGGGCGATGACCGTCCTTCCGGCGGCAAGTGGGGCAAGACCGGCAACCTCGAAGAGATGGAAGCGATGCGGAACCACCCGCACTACAAGTCGGAGCTGCAGGGTCCCAACCGCGGCCGCGGCGTCGCGCTCGGCTTCTGGGGCAACGCCGGCATGGAAACGAGCGCAACCGGCGCGATCAACGCTGACGGCACTGTCAGCTACGTTCTCGGCTCCGTCGACATCGGCGGTACGCGCGCATCGCTCTCGATGCAGCTCGCCGAGACGCTGGGCATCGCGACGGACCGGATCAAGCCGAAGGTCGTCGACACCGACTCGATCGGGTTCACGAACATGACCGCCGGCAGCCGCACCGCCTTCGCCGGCGGCTGGGCGTCCTACGAGCTCGGGATGGAGATGCGCAAGAAGCTCATGGAGCGGGCGGCGAAGATCTGGGAAGTCCCGGTCGAAGAAGTGCACTACGAGGACGACGGCGAGATCTGGGGTCCGGCGAAGGACAGCCAGTCCGGCGAAACACGGCGCATGACCTTTGAGGAGCTCGCTGCAAAGCTGCCTGGAACCGGCGGCACGATTGAGGTTGGCGTTAACGTCGCCCGCACCTCGGTCGGTCCAGCCTTCGCTGGCCACATCGCCGACGTCGAAGTCGACCCGGAGACCGGTAAGGTCACGATCCTGCGCTACACGGCCTTCCAGGACGTCGGTACGGCCATCCACCCGTCTTACGTCGAGGGTCAGATCCAGGGCGGCGCTGCCCAGGGCATCGGCATGGCGTTGAGCGAGGAGTACTACTTCGGCGACGACGGCCGGATGCACAATGCCAGCTTCCTGGACTACCGCATGCCGACGACGCTTGACGTGCCGATGATCGACACGGTGCTGATCGAGAACGAAAACCCCGGTCACCCGTACGGCGTCCGCGGTGTAGGCGAGGTCTGCATCGTGCCGCCGCTGGCCGCCGTCCAGTCTGCCGTCGCCGACGCCATCGGTGTGCGCTTTGAGACGCTGCCGATGTCTCCGCGGGTGGTCCTCGATGCGCTGCTGAAGGACGAGTAAGCTAGGGAGCGTGGCAACCGTCTTCATTCCCTCGCCTCTGCGTGACTACAGCGGTGGACGTGACCGCGTCCAGGTGCCGGGCGGCAGCCTGCGCCGCGTTATCGAGAGCCTCGACAAGGAGTGCCCGGGCATCGGCGCTGAGCTGGTCGTGGATGACGGCATTCGTCCGGGCATTGCGGTCTTCATCGACGACGAGATGACCTCTCAGGGCCTCATCCAGCAGGTGCCCGAGGACGGCACCGTGCGGCTGCTGCCCGCCCTAGGGGGTGGTTGCTGATGCCGGCGGCGCGTTGTCTCTGGTGTACCGATCCACCGTTCGAGGAGGTCGCCGTCCTCAAGTGGCGCGGCGAAGACCGAGAGCGACTCACGGTGAACCTCTGCCGCAAGCACCTCGAGCGCCTGCGCAAGGCGGGCGAGAAGGGCCGCGAGACGAAGGGCTATTTCTACAAGCTCGGCTGGTGGTAGCCACCGCCATTCGCTGACGTCAGCAATCGAAGCGCCTTGCATCGTCGAGGCGCTTCGTCTTTCGTCACCAGGAGCAGCTTCGCCACGGTGACGAGGTGGGATGTCATGTGGTTACGAGCACTCGTAGCTACAAAGCGGGCCCGAAATAGCCGAGAATACGCGCATGACCTCCTCGCCCACCACACCAGAACCGCAACCACAGTCACAGCCGTCGGTCGAGAAGTTCCCGTTCCCGCTGCAGGACGGCGAGAGCGTGTTACAGGTCTCGCGGCGGCACTGGTGGTTTCTCTGGCCGAGTATCGCGCTGAGGACGCTGTTTCTCCTTGGCCCGGTGCTGGTGATCTGGTTCATCTTTGACGCCGCCGGGGCCTATGACGGCGTAGGCAAGCAGATCTTCTGGGTGTTGAGCCTCCTCTGGGTCGGTTACTGGGCCGTCATCATCTTCCTGATCTGGTACCGCTATCGGCACGATGTCTGGGTGATCACGAACCAGCGCATTGTCGATGTCTACAAGCAGAACCCCTTCAACCTGCGAGTCAGCTCCGCCGACCTGGTCAACGTCCAGGACATTAGCGTCTCGCGCAGGGGCATCCTCCAGAGCGCTCTGAACTTCGGTGACATCGCCTGTCAGACCTCCGGCGCCCGTGACGTCTTCCTGCTCACCGGCCTGCCAGACCCGACGGCAACCCAGGCCCTCATCGACAAGGAACGTGACCGAGAACGTCTTCGGGTGCGCGGCGCGTAAAATTTTCGCGCAGTCCGATAAAGTTGCTGTGTTTGATGCGATGTCGCTGTAACATCGACCTCCCCGCCGAGTTTGTATTAGTGGTTGCACGGACTGCGACCCACATAGCTCAAGGATGAGCGCCTGAAACAGCCGGGTAGCTGAGATCCGACCCCCGCACGTGGTTGCCAACGGGGACCGGGGAGCTGAATGGCAAAACCGACCGGCCTGCTTTCCTTCCGTTTTGGAAGGAGGCAGGTTTTTCTGTTTTGCAGCGCTCCTCGGCAGGACGCCGGGAGCTAGGGGGTTGTTTTGATCGCGATCGTCAGACGTCCGTCAGTTCTTCGCGCGGTCCTCCTCGTCAGCATCTACTGGACCCTTCTCGCATTTGCCTCCGTCTACCGCTTTGATTCGCAGGTGGTCGAGGCGGTTCTCTTGCCGCTTCTGATTGGAGCCGGGCTGCCTCTGATGGCGCTTGCCGGCTACGTGGTCTGGAAAGCGGCGAATGTCCGCGTCACCAACCTCGCGTTCGTCGATGACCTGACGGGCCTGCGGAACCGCCGCGCCTTCACCCATCGCGCAATGGAGCTGATCCGTAAGGCAAAGCCGGGGTCGGCGTCACTGGTGCTCGTCGATGTCGATGGGCTGAAACGGATCAACGACGACTGTGGTCACCTTGCCGGCGATGAGCTACTCGAGCAGGTCGCTCAGCACCTCGCGCGCATGGATAACACCGTCTACCGCGTTGGTGGCGACGAGTTTGCGATCCTCGTGGACCGGAACGACGGGGAGAGCGTCACCGCGCTGATGCGTGCTCTCACGCCTCTGACGCACACGTTCCGGACGTGCGGTCACGAGCACGTCATCCAGTTCTCCTACGGATTCGCGTCCAGGCGCGAGCATGAGACCTTCGAGCAGGTGTTCTCGCGCGCAGACGCTCGCCTCCGGCAGTTCAAGTACCGCCTGTACGGCTCCGGCCGCAAACAGGAGCGCCGCATGACAAACCTCGCGGCCGAGGCAGAGATCGAGCGCCTTGTCGCAGAGGCAAACGCTGATGAGGGGCTGGACGAGAACACCGTCGTCTCGATCTTCTCGAGGGCGAAGCGACCCCAGACGCCCGACGCGCGCAGCGGTACGGGCGACTAGGGTCCGAGCCTAGCTCGTCTTCTCCGGCTCGTTGCCCTTGCTGGCGCCATTCGATGGCTGGTCGGGTTCTTCGCCGCCTACAGGGCCATCCGGGGCGAGGACCTGGTCTTCCTGTTCCTGCTGCGCCGTTGAGGGAGGTCTTGCTTCTGCCTCTTCGTCGCCGGAGCCCGCGAGCAGGTCCGCGTCCTGGTAGGTCGACTTTCGGTCATCGTCAACCGAGATGATCGGCAAGCGCCGGTTCTCGATCATGAAGTCCACGGCTACGCGAGCCGCGGCCGTCAGGGGCAGGGCAAGCAGCACGCCGATGATCCCGAGGAGCTCGGCGCCGGCAAGCACCGCGATCAGGACGATGATCGGCGGCAGATTTAGCATTCGCCCGTAGATACGCGGCACGAGGAAGCGGTCCTCGAACTGCTGGTAGACGATCATCCCAATCACGACAATCAGCGCCTTCGTGGCCGAATCCTGCAGCGCCGCGGCGGTCGGCGGAATCGTCGCAGCCAGCGCGCCGACGAGGGGTACGACGTCTGCGAACGCGGCGAACACGGCGAAGGCCAGCGGGTTCGGAACGCCAAGAATTGTCAACATAACGAAGGTGAAGATGCCAATTGCCAGTGACGTGATCAGCTGGCCGCGCAGGTAACCGCCAACGACCCGGCTCATCGCCTGGAAGAGACGCTCGGACTCATCCTTACGGTCGTCGGGAATGAACTGGCCGAGGAAGCGCCCCATGCGCGGCGTGTCCGCGAGGAGATACGCGGTCATGACCAGCACCGTGATGATTGCGAGGGTTGCGTTCAGGAGCTGCTGGCCGGCGTTGACCGCATCAGGGCCGGAGAGCAGATCGTTCCAGTCGAACTCGCGTGCCTTTTCTTGCAGCTCGACGTGGATGCCGAGATGACTGAGGAGATTCTCGATCTCGCGTGCGGAATCGGGGAGGTTCTCTTTCGCAGAGGTCGACTCATCGATAAGGGCCGGCACCATCACGCTGAACATCAGGATGATGAACCCGAGGATCGCGACAAGGATCAGGATGACCGCAAAGCCACGACTGGCGCCGCGACGGACGAGGCCGTCGACGAACGGCAACAGCCCGAGCATCAAGAGAACGGAGACAAGGACCAGGAGGATTACGGGCCAGAGCTCGAACAAGGCCCAGAGGGCAACCAGCGCCAGAATGACGGCGATGATGCCTCGATACGAAACCTCTAACCGGAGCACATAGATTCCTTACTCACCCGCCGCCTCACTCTACAGCGCGATGAATGCTTCGCCAATCACAGAGCAGGGCAGCCGGGGCGATTACCTAAACACCCGCGTTACAGCTATACTCAGGGCGTTATGGCGCACACAGCAGTTGACTTTACCTACGAGGAAGCGGTGCGGACGCTCGGCGTCACACCGGAGAAGCTGGACCGGCTGATCGATGAGGGAAAGATTCCCGTGATTAGCACCAGCTCCCAGACCTTAATCCCGAGGGAAAGCATTCTTGGTTACCTGGCCACGGTTACGTCCGTCGGCAAGGAGAAGAAGAAGGCTCCGCCTCCAGCAAAGGAAGCGCCCGCGCCGAAGGCTGCTGCGGCGAAGGCCGAGGCGCCGGCGAAAGCTGCGCCTGCTGAGGCTGCCGTAACGGCGGACGCACCCGCTGCATCAGCCGCCGAAGCGCCTTCAACCGCGCCATCGGTCGAGACTCCTGCGCCTGCAGCAGAGACAGCTGCCCCTGTTGAGGGAACGGCTGCGGCTCCGAGCGAGGCGGAAGCAGCAAAGGAGTAGCCACTCGCGGCCAGAATTCCCTGAAAACTGGTTCAAAATTCCCTCCAGAAGCTCTGGACACAAGCTCTGAGGGTGCGATAGTCTACGTAAGTCGCCGGGAAACACGAGCGACGACCGGCATCGAAGCCGCTCTCGAAGAGTCGAGGTCATTGACTCTCGAGATTTCGCGAAGCTAAGATACTCAGGTAACCGACCTTACAAGGAAGTTCTACAGACCTCGCGTCTGATTGACGTGAATGAGTAGAACTTGCTAGTCTGGCCGTCGCGCTTGAAAGAAAGCCGGAGCCAGAGAGGGTGAGAGCCCGCTCAGGCATGACCGCCGAAAGGCGAGCGGTTCTTCCGCAAGGGAGAATGGCACTACTGAAAGGTAGTGCCGCATCCACCAGGATGCAACGCACCTTGACAACTGAATAGTGAGAGGAAGCACGGGTAACCCCTTACAAGGGAAATCCGGACTCGTACATTCGAGTTCTATTGGATCTTACGGAGAGTTTGATCCTGGCTCAGGATAAACGCTGGCGGCGTGCTTCAGGCATGCAAGTCGAACGAGCGACCTCAGCTTGCTGAGGAAGCTAGTGGCGGACGGGTGAGTAACACGTAAGCAACCTGCCCAAAAGTGGGGAATAACTGACCGAAAGGTTAGCTAATACCGCATGTGATGATTCTTCCCTGGAGGACTCATTAAAGGATTTATTCGCTTTTGGAGGGGCTTGCGGCCGATTAGCTAGTTGGCGGGGTAATGGCCCACCAAGGCTACGATCGGTAGCTGGTCTGAGAGGACGGACAGCCACACGGGGACTGAGATACGGCCCCGACTCCTACGGGAGGCAGCAGCTAGGAATCTTGGGAATGGGCGAAAGCCTGACCCAGCAACGCCGCGTGGGCGATGAAGGCCTTCGGGTCGTAAAGCCCTTTTGCAGGGGACGATAATGACGGTACCTTGCGAATAAGCCACGGCTAACTACGTGCCAGCAGCCGCGGTAATACGTAGGTGGCAAGCGTTGTCCGGATTTACTGGGCGTAAAGGGCGTGCAGGCGGTTTGTTAAGTCTAGGGTGAAAGCTCCCGGCTCAACTGGGAGAGGTCCTTGGATACTGGCGAACTTGAGGGATGCAGAGGAAAGTGGAATTCCCGGTGTAGTGGTGATATGCGTAGATATCGGGAGGAACACCAGTGGCGAAGGCGGCTTTCTGGGCATTTCCTGACGCTGAGACGCGAAAGCGTGGGGAGCGAACCGGATTAGATACCCGGGTAGTCCACGCCGTAAACGATGGACACTAGGTGTAGGGGGTATCGACCCCTCTGTGCCGTAGCTAACGCAATAAGTGTCCCGCCTGGGGAGTACGGCCGCAAGGCTAAAACTCAAAGGAATTGACGGGGGCCCGCACAAGCAGCGGAGCGTGCGGTTTAATTCGTCGCAACGCGAAGAACCTTACCAAGGCTTGACATGCTAGTGGTACCGACCCGAAAGGGAAGGGACCCTTCGGGGAGCTAGCACAGGTGCTGCATGGCTGTCGTCAGCTCGTGCCGTGAGGTGTTGGGTTAAGTCCCGCAACGAGCGCAACCCCTGTTGCCAGTTGTATTCTCTGGCGAGACTGCCCCGTAAAGCGGGGAGGAAGGCGGGGATGACGTCAAGTCAGCACGGCCCTTACGTCTTGGGCCACTCGCACGCTACAATGGTCGGTACAAAAGGTTGCCAAGGAGCGATCCGGAGCTAATCCCTAAAGCCGGCCTCAGTTCAGATTGCAGGCTGAAACCCGCCTGCATGAAGGCGGAGTTGCTAGTAAACGCCGGTCAGCACACGGCGTTGAATACGTTCCCGGGCCTTGTACACACCGCCCGTCACGCTATGGAAGTCGATAACACCTGAAGTCGCTGCGCTAACCGCAAGGAGGCAGGCGCCGAGGGTGGGATTGGTAACTGGAGCGAAGTCGTAACAAGGTAGCCGTAGCGGAAGCTGCGGCTGGATCACCTCCTTTCTAGGGATATGCACATGAGTCTTTCAAAGCTTTACGGTGAGTAGGCGACTCATGAGCGTTCCAGGTCGATCGGTGAATCCTTCCTCGGAAGGAAGCCGATAGAGCAGTCCGGCTCTGACAGGACAGCCCCACTACCCAGGGGAGCCAGCAACGTCTGGCGACGCTTCTTCTCACTATTTAGAGGTCAAGGTTGCGCCTTCCTGGCGCTAAACCTGGGCTATTAGCTCAGCTGGTTAGAGCGCGGTCCTGATAAGACCGAGGTCGGTGGTTCGAGTCCACCATGGCCCACCAAGACAATTGGCCGGCCTGGCAGACGAAGAGTCACCAGCCGCATATCGGGGGCCGTAGCTCAGCTGGGAGAGCATCTGCTTTGCATGCAGAGGGTCAGGAGTTCGAATCTCCTCGGCTCCACCAGAATCAGCAGTCGGGACTTGCGTCCTGACGAGCGAGCAAGATACACTACGCGATGGAGCTTGAATGACACAGCGCGGAGCACAGCTCGATAACTGACACAGATGCGGGTGACCGTCTTTTGAGATCGGCCTGAGCATCAGGCCGATTTTTGTGTCGATACGAGAAGTGCAAGCGCTGCAAACAAGCTCCAGGACGAAGGCTCGGGCGGGAGCATCCTTCAAAGCGAAGGGTTGTCCCGCCGGCGGCTTCGCCGGAACCGTCTAAGGACGGAGCCTCCCTCTACAAGTGAGGGATTCTACTCGCAAGAGTAGATGCACATTGAAAACTGAATATTGTTGAAGCTGGTACTTCAAGATATATCTCGATTGCGCGTGGGCCTTAATGTAGGTCAAGCTACTAAGGGCGCGCGGAGGATGCCTTGGCGTCATGGGCCGAAGAAGGACGTGGCAAGACTGCGATAAGCTCCGGTGTGTTGTCTAGCTAACTTAGCCGGAGATTTCCGAATGGGGGAACCCAATCCGAGTCATGTCGGATTACCCCGTACTGAACACATAGGTACGGTGGAGGGAACCAGGGGAACTGAAACATCTTAGTACCCTGAGGAAAAGAGAATATTCTCCTAGTAGCGGCGAGCGAACGGGGAAGAGCCCAAACCGGTACTGCTTAGTGGTCTGTAGACCTATGCATCACCGGGGTTGTAGGGTCTGTATGGAGTGGCTACAGCAGCTCCGAGAAGTTACCAATTGTCACTCTAGGCGAAGGCTCCTGGAACGGACCGCCATAGAGGGTGAGAGACCCGTAGCCGAAAGAGTCGGCAACTTCTAACAGGTACCTGAGTACCGCGGGACACGAGAAATCCCGCGGGAATCTGGGGAGACCACTTTCCAAGGCTAAATACCCATGATGACCGATAGTGAACCAGTACCGTGAGGGAAAGGTGAAAAGCACCCCGGGAGGGGAGTGAAATAGATCTGAAACCGCGTGCCTACAAGCAGTCGAAGCATGTGAAACATCGTGTGACGGCGTGCCTATTGAAGAATGAGCCGGCGACTTACTCTATGTAGCAAGGCTAAGTAAGGTGACTTACGGAGCCGGAGCGAAAGCGAGTCTGAACAGGGCGTTCAGTTGCATGGAGTAGACCCGAAACCAGGTGATCTACCCATGGCCAGGATGAAGCTCCGATAATCTCGGAGTGGAGGTCCGAACCGATTAGATTTACGAGTCTACCGGATGAGCTGTGGGTAGCGGAGAAATTCCAATCGAACTTGGAGATAGCTGGTTCTCCCCGAAATGCCTTTAGGGGCAGCCTCGGGTGATGGGCTTTGGAGGTAGGGCTCTGAATGGGCTAGGGGGCGTATAGCTTACCAAACCCAATCAAACCGCGAATGCCATTGCTGCTAACCCGGGAGTGAGACTGCGGGCACTAACGTTCGTAGTCGAAAGGGAAACAACCCAGACCATCAGCTAAGGTCCCTAAATCCAGACTAAGTGCAAAAGGATGTAGGATTGCTAAAACAACCAGGATGTTGGCTCAGAAGCAGCCACCATTTAAAGAGTGCGTAATAGCTCACTGGTCGAGTGGTCCTGCGCCGACAATTCAACGGGACTCAAGCCTGGTACCGAAGCTATGGCTTTCTGACTTAGTCAGGAGGGGTAGGGGAGCGTTCCGTTCTGCAGTGAAGGTGGTCGTGTAAACGGCGCTGGAGCGTTCGGAAGTGCGAATGCCGGTATGAGTAGCGCAAGACTGACGAGAAATCAGTCCACCGTATGCCCAAGGTTTCCTACGGAAGGTTAATCCGCGTAGGGTTAGTCGGGCCTAAGCTGAGGGCGAAAGCCGTAAGCGATGGACAGCTGGTTAGTATTCCAGCACCACTAACAGGGCGTTTTAAGGTTAAGGAGTGACCCAGGAGGATAGGCGGATCGTGCCCATTGGACATGGTGCGTCGCTGGCCCGTAGGCGTCTGGTGATAGGAAAATCCGTCACCAGGTTAAGCGGAGGGGTCGGAGCTAGGTGGAGACATTGTCAAAGCCAAGTCCGTTGAGTCCACACTGGCAAGAAAAGCTTCGTAACTAGCACTGTTGGTGCCCGTACCGCAAACCGACACTGGTGGGCGGGGGTAAGTACCCTTAGGTGATCGAGATAACCCTCGTTAAGGAACTCGGCAAAATAGCTCCGTAACTTCGGGATAAGGAGCGCCACGGTTGGTGAATATCTTCGCGATTGGAGCTGACTGTGGCCGCAGGGAGCCGGCCCAGGCGACTGTTTACCAAAAACATAGGTCTCTGCCAACCCGTAAGGGGATGTATAGGGGCTGACGCCTGCCCAGTGCTGGAAGGTTAAGGGGAGAGGTTAACGCTTTGAACCGAAGCCCCAGTGAACGGCGGCCGTAACTATAACGGTCCTAAGGTAGCGAAATTCCTTGTCGGGTAAGTTCCGACCCGCACGAATGGCGTAACGATCTGGGCGCTGTCTCAACGAGGGACTCGGCGAAATTGAAGTACCCGTGAAGATGCGGGTTACCCGCACCAGGACAAATAGACCCCGTGGAGCTTTACTGTAACTTGCCATTGAAAGTGAGCTAGTGATGCGTAGGATAGGTGGGAGACTGTGAATCTGGGCTTCCGGGCTCAGAGGAGTCAACGTTGAAATACCACTCTTCACATGTTTACTTTCTAACCTCTGATCAAGCAGCGGGACAATGGCTGGTGGGCAGTTTGACTGGGGCGGCCGCCTCCCAAAAGGTAACGGAGGCGCCTAAAGGTTCCCTCAGGGTGGATGGAAATCACCCGTCGCGTGCATTGGCATAAGGGAGCTTGACTGCAAGGCCAACAAGCCGAGCAGGGACGAAAGTCGAGCAAAGTGATCTTACGGTTCCGAGTGGAAGGGCCGTGACTTAACGGATATAAGTTACCCCGGGGATAACAGGCTTATCTTGCCCAAGCGTTCACAGCGACGGCAAGGTTTGGCACCTCGATGTCGGCTCGTCACATCCTGGGGCTGGAGCAGGTCCCAAGGGTCCGGCTGTTCGCCGGTTAAAGTGGCACGCGAGCTGGGTTCAGAACGTCGTGAGACAGTTCGGCCTCTATCCGGTGTGGGCGTAGGAAAATTGCGAAGAGCTGTCCCTAGTACGAGAGGACCGGGATGGACGAACCGCTGGTGTACCGGTTGTCCTGCCAAGGGCACTGCCGGGTAGCCAAGTTCGGAAGGGATAAGCGCTGAAAGCATCTAAGTGCGAAGCCCACTTCAAGATTAGTTTTCCCATCCGAAAGGAGTAAGACCACGGGTAGACCACCCGTTTGATAGGCGGCATGTGTAAGGGCAGCAATGTCTTCAGCTAAGCCGTACTAATGGTCGAGGGCTTGACCTACATTAAAACTCGCGCACAATCACGAATCGCGGATATATCAAAGCCAGCTTCAACACTATTCAGGCACCTCGGCCGGCGGTCTTTCAAGACTCGCGCCAGGTAGTAGATGTACACACGTCGCGGGATGGAGCAGCGGTAGCTCGTCGGGCTCATAACCCGAAGGTCGGGGGTTCGAATCCCTCTCCCGCCACCAATACGCAGCAGAAGGCCCCTCAACTCGAGGGGCCTTTTCTTGTTCTGCGCTCACACCCGGAAGTTCCCTCGTCCGCTCGCCGGGCTGTACTACGGCTATGCGGCCGCCTCCCGTAAAGAATGGCGTTTGCGTTCGGATGCAACAGGAATGCAAGCAGTCCGGCCCGCTTGATAATGTCCGCGCTGTGGGTCGTGCCTCTACTCTCTCGGCGAGGACGCTTCGCTGCCGTGGAGGGTCGGGGGAGGTTGTCGCCATGAAGGCTGGTCATTCGCTAGAGGTCCCGAGCCTGGCTCGAAGACCCCACCGTCTGGCGCCTCTGCAGGCGCTGGAGCCGCGGCGTGTGAGTGAGTTACTCCACCCCCATCATGATGGCTGCTGCCTGACGGCCGCGTTCGACAGAGTCATGTACGCGTCGTCCGTGCCCGTTCTCGTCGTCGATGAGGAAGGGCTCATCGTCTATGTGAACCCGCAGCTTGAGGGCCTCATGGACTACCCCTCGGGCGAGCTGGCCGGTATGCACATCACGGAGATTGTCGATGCGGCGCCGGGATGGGTGGCGACTGAGTTCTCGTATCTGGCGGACAACCGGCTGTGGAGCGGCAACGTCCTGCTCCGCCGTCTCAGAGGCGGCAACTTCCGGGTTTCTGTGAACGCGTTTCGGAGCGTCACCCCCAGCTCGACGGCAGAGTACGTTGCCTTACTGCACGGCATTGACGGTGACGGACCCGCGATCTGCAGAAACCCGCAGGCCGGAGCACAGCATGCATTGAGCGTTGAGGAGACCGCGTTGCTCGAATTGATGAGCGAGGGGTTCATTGAAAAGGAGATTGCGGCAATCCTGGGCTGGTCGGTGTGGGCGGTGAGCCGAGAGCAGCAGCGTCTCCTGGCGAAGCTCGATGCGTCTTCGTGCACCGAGGCCGGCATCAGGGCGCTGCAGGAAGGCCTTTTTGCCTAGTGCTGCCTGAGCGACTTTGCGACGTGAGACCACCGAGCGCATGGCTGAGTGTGGCGAGGCCGCGGGCGTGCAGCAGGTCGCCTTGATGCAGCACGATGATGGTTGGCTCGAGCGGGGCGCCCACGTCTGTCACATTGCGACGGGTCGAAACGACGCGAAGTCGATTCTGCTTCCGTTTCTGCACCAGGGCCTCCTCAATAACGAGTTCTGCCTGTTTGTCACCGGGGACGAATCACCCGACGACTGGTACTTCGAGCTCCAGGCCTTCGGCATCGACGTCGCCGACAGGCTGCTCTGCGGGGCGCTCAGGGTCATCGACAGGCGCGAATGGCGGCCAGCAACCGGCAGTTTGCGGTCGCTCGCTCAGGCAGGGAAGGCGTACAGGCTCGTGCCATGGACGAGGTTCAATGGCGCTCGGATCGTATATGACGCCGCCTGGGCGATGGGCCCCGATGTCCCGGCGGAGGACCTCTGCCACTGGGAGGCGACGGCGACGTTGCTCTTTGAAGGACTGCCGGTGCGCGCGATCTGTCAGTACAACCTCGAGACCCATTCGCCAAGGGTCGTCGATGGGGCGCTGCGGACTCACCCTCTCGTCCTCATGGGCCAGACGCTCGTGGAGAACCCTCATTGCGAGGCCGAGCAGATCCTCGAGTTCGAGCCGGTCCTGAACTACTCGAGCGCGACGGCCGACGAGGTTGCGCGCATGCTGTCTGAGATTCACGGCGCCGGTTCGAGCCCCAGCCTTGCGAGGAAGACGTTCCTCAAGGGTCCCTGACAGCCGGCACGACCGCGGGCGGCCGTCTCGTCAGACCATCTCCATTCTACGGAGGTACCAGAAGAGCACGATAATGCCGCCGAGTCCCGCGCCGGCGATGGCAAGCCAGCTGCCAAGCAGCTCAAAGCCCATCTGCCAGACCACCCAGCCGATGGCGAAGCCTCCAATCACGCCGATCGCCATGCAGGCGATCCAGATGAAGACGGCCTTCCACATACCCTCTGCCCCTTTCGATGCCCTCGGCACGCATGCTGCCGGCTTCTCGCGCCCCATCCGGGGCGGCCGTCGGGTCTGAGACGGCATCGTCACGGTGGCATGCACGCCTGCCGCGAAGCGCTACAGCCGGTCGGAGGTTTCTGGCGATGTTCTTGCAGGCAGGGCCGACCTGTTTATCGGCTATATCTCGGATCAGGCCCGATGAACGAATGTGATCGTCGCCGCTCGAATCAGGTACGTTTTGCGGCCTATACTGGCGAAGCTCGCGGCCCTATCGCGTCGTCCGAGCACGAGAGTCGACCTGGGGAGGGTTTCGAGCATGAAGATTGGTATTCAGCTGCGGCCGGAGATCACCGCGGACGAGGCGTTGGCGGAGTCGAAGATCGCCGACGACCAGGGCTTTGACTCCGTCTGGCTCTTTGACCACCTGATGAACTGGCGTTACAGCATCGTGCCGCTGACGCCGGAGATGAAGGGCGAGACGCGCCGGCTCACGACCGAGGCGGAGCATTCGCCCGACCTCCCGTACGACAGCTTCACGCTGATGACGGCGATCGGCGCCGTAACGAAGAACGTGCGCCTCGGCTGGGCGACGCTCAACCTCAGCTTTCGCGGCTCACCGGCGGTTCTCTGCAAGATGATCACGACCCTCGACCAGGTGACACACGGGCGGGTGATCTGCTGCGTCGGCTCCGGCTGGTACGAAGAGGAAGCGGTTGCCTACAACGTCCCAGGTGTCACGGGCCACGCCGAGCGCATGGCGTACGCGCGTGAAGTCATCGAGCTCTGGAAGGAGCTTTGGGCCCACCCCGCGCCGGAGAAGGTGACCTACACCGGCAAGTACGTCCAGGTGAAAGACCTTCCATTTAACCCCGTGCCGTACCGCCGCGAGGGTCCGCCGATCTGGTGGGGCGGCGACTCCGACGCCTCGATCGAGACGGTGAAGCGCTACTGCGACGGCTGGATGCAGGGCTCCGTAGGCAAGCCGGAGAAGCTGAAGGAAGTCCTCAACTCGCCGGACTGGCCGAAGAAGCCGATGACGCTGACCCGGGGTGGCCGCATCCTCGTCGCCGAGACGCGGCAGCGGGCCCTCGAGGACGCCGAAAAGACCTACACGGAGATGCGGGACAACCGTAGCGGCACCCGCTCGCCGAACTTCGCGCCGAACTTCGAGGCCTTCGTCGCCGGCGCTATCGTCGGGTCGCCGGACGACTGCCTGGAGCAGCTGGAGGTATTCAGCGGTCACGGCTACAACCACATCCGCGTCGCCTTCAATAATGCGAAGGAGCAGGACAACGTCGCGCGCCTGCTGCTGCCTCGGTTGTCGGAGCTGGATGCGAAGGTTGGCGTCAGCTAGGTCTGCTGACACCGGCTGTCATTGGTGTCTTGACGCCTTTGCGGGCGGATGCCTAAGGTCGAAACCATGGAAATGAGAATCGAGCTGATCCCCATACCGGTGACCGACGTCGATCGCGCGATCGAGTTCTACACGCGCGCCGGCTTTAATCTCGACCACGACCACACGGTCAGCGACGAGATGCGCTTCGTCCAGCTGACGCCGCCGGGCTCCGCCTGCAGCATCGTGCTCGGGAAGGGCATGACCGAGATGGCGCCCGGGTCAATCGAGAGCTACCAGATGGTGGTGCCGAACGCCGCCGCCGCCCGCGAAGACCTCGTCGGCCGCGGCGTCGAGGTGAGCGACGTGCAGGTGATGCCCTGGGGTTCGTTCGTGTTCTTCGCGGACCCGGATGGCAACAAGTGGGCGCTGCAGGAGCTGCCGCCTCGAGGCTAGCAGGCGAGAACGTCCGCCAGCGCAAGAATCAGAGAAGGGCCGTCGAAGCGACGGCCCTTCTTATATGCCTACGACCACCAGAATTTGCTGTTTTCGGGCCTGCTCGCCGATAGAAGTGTTACGAGCTCAAGGTCAGATGTCGGGACGCGGCTACGGTGCGCCGGGCAGGCTCTCGAAGGGGATACCGTCGTTGTCGGAATCGAGCTGGCTTGGATCGCCGGGCACCGCATCGAAGTAGGCCTTGGCGGCGGCGTAGTTCGCAAAGTCGCCGCAGTTATAGGCGTTGCCGGGGAGGTAGCCGCCAGCAGCCGCCCGAGTCGCCTTCGGCGGGACTCGTGTGGCAGTCGGTACCGCCGGTGGGACCTGCGTCGAGGTAGCCGGCGGCGGCTGTGTCGGCACTGCTGTAGAGACGGCGGCTACTGCGGGCGGCTGCATCGCGACGGCCTGCTGTACGGGGGCCGCGCTGGTCGCGGTCGATAGTGGCGGCACCGGCGTATTCGTTGCCGCAACCTGGACGGCCGTCGCGGTCACGGATGGCGCGCTCGAGGTTGAGGTCGCCTGAGGTGGCGCCGGTGAGCTCGTCGCCGCGGCGGCTGCGGGAGCCGTCACGGTTGCAGCCACCGTGGGAGAGCTGACCGTTATGGCATCGGCCGGGTCATCACCGCCGCCGTTGAGCGCGGCCGCTGCAACGCCCAGCGTGATGACGACGGGCAGAACCAGTCCGCCGGCAATACGGGCGGCGCCTCCCTTGCCGAGCCAGGTGAAATAGCCGTCGACGACGTTCATCGCCGCCAATCCTAAGTGATGTCGAAACACAATCTCAAGCGAGAGACGCGGAGCAGCGACTGATAGGCGGCGATTGAGAGCTTGCGCACATTGTTACGTCGAGAAGGGTATTTTTCTCCAAATTAGGCCTATCGCCGTAGAGTTCGACCGTGCGAGGTCGGCAAAACAGCGAAATATGGCCCTCGAACGATTTACGGGTTTTCCCTGATTTCCTTCTGAAAACGGGTTTACGGCGAAAATTTTCTCGTGTTATTGTCTGCAACCTCGGCAAAGTGTCGCCTGTTCGGTAATGCCGAATGGTGAATCGCGTTTCTCTTCTCAGGAGAGTGGCCTCAAGGACGAGGTCTAGCCTGACTCAATGGTCAGGAGCAGGGAGGCTCAAAATTGCGTCGCGCAATACTCAGTAGCGTTCTCATCATCGGCGCTACCCTGGCGGTAGTGTTCTCCGGTGGAGCTTTTTCAGCTTTCAGCGACGAGGAGCAGATCAACGGCACCGTCGCGGCGGCCATCGTCGACTTCGAATTGACGGGCGACGGTACCGAGACCGCAGGCGGCACCACCGGTCTGAACGAAGACGCTCAGGACGAAGTCCTCACAATCACGTTCAACAACCTGGGCGAGGCCTGCACCGAGCTCGGCACGCAGGGTGTCTTCGCGCCCGGCGACGAGTGCACGATCACGGTGAACCTCACCCGTGACCCTGCCACGATTGCCAACCAGCTCGCGGTAGACCTCACGGTCAACGCCTTCTCAGTCGGAGTTGGTTCGGACCTGAACCTCGCAGACAACATCGTAGGCCTGGACTGCGACGGCGTTTCTGGCGAGGACTGGCAGATCTCGTACCAGTTTGTCGACCAGGCGGGCGAAAAGCCCCAGTTCATGCCTGCGGGCACCGCCGATATTGGCCAGCAGCTCCTCGTCAAGGTTGAGCTCCTGAGCACTGCCTCAGGCAACGCCGGCTCCGGCTGCCAGGGCAGCAACCCCGGCACGATCGCGATCACGATTCACGCTGAGCAGAGCGCAACGCCGCACCTGACGAGCGACGCGATCTAGTTCCACATATCGCCAGAGCACTGGGCATCTGAAGAAAGAAGGGAGAGAACGCTATGATCAAATCGCTAAGCCGATCGCTCGTGCAGTTCTCTCTCTTCTTGTTTCTCATCAGCGCGGTTGGGCTTGTTGGCCTCAATAACGGTCTTGACCCGCGCAACGTCACGCGGGTTCAGGCCCATGCGATCGTCATTGAGCTGACGAGCAGCGGCGGAAACACCCTGGTCTTTGGGCTCACAGCGAACTGCGTACCGTCGGCGATGGCGCCGAGCGACATTTGCGAAGCCGGCGTCGTACTGCAGAACACGGGTGAAGGTGCGTACAGACTGTCTGCACCTGAGGTTTCGACCTCGGGGCCGCTTTCGACGTGTGGCGGTGGCGGATGGTTCACCGCTTCGGTTGGATCCCTTTCGTACGTCCCGAACGCTGACGTCATCGGCGTCGGCGATACCGAGAGCTTTGACGTGTTCGCCGCGCTGAACCTTGCTACGCCAAACGACTGTCAGGGTTTGCTGGGCACCATTGTCATAACGCTGGTTGCAACTGCGCCAGATGAAGCGATCGCGACCCCGACCTTGACGCCCGTGGCTACAAGCACGCCGACTACCGCATCAACCACGGAGGTCCTTGGCGCCCGCGCTACGCCGGAGCCGACTCGGACACCGACGACGGTTCCGTCAACGCCACGGCCGGTTTCGACCTTCGTCTCAGAAGTGCTGCCGAGCCGATTCCCGTCAACGGGTCAGGGCGGCCTCGTTTCTGAGTCTGCGGTTGATGTCATCCGGTTGGTCTGCGCAGGCATCGGTCTTATTGCACTGGGGTTACTCACCACCGGCATCGCCCTCGCGGCTCGCCGCAGGAGTGATGGCTGATGCGAGTGGCGTGGCGTGATCAGATCGACGACGAGGCCCGGCTCGCCCGGACCGGTCGCTTTGCATGGTGGCTGCTGTCGTGGTCCGTAACCCTCATCGTTGTAGCCGCCATGGTGGGCGTCATTGGCCTGGTTACGGTGCCAAAGGCACTCGGTTGGGAAAGCCTCATCGTCCTCTCGGGGAGCATGGAGCCAACGCTTGCGACGGGTAGCGTGGCGTTCGTTGAGCCCGCGTCGCCGGACGAGATCGGCGTCGGAGATGTAATCACGTACCGGCGTCAGAACGATGCGAAGGTCCTCGTTACGCACCGCGTAATCGGCATTGAAGGGGAGGGCAGTGAGCGGAGATTCGAAACGCAGGGCGATGCGAACGCTGCACCCGACAGCGAGACCGTTTCGCGGCAGCAGTTCGTAGGGCACGTTCGTTACTACGCGCCTTACATAGGCAACATCGTGGACGCCCTCCACGACCGTACAAACTACTACCTCTTCCTCGGCATCCCAGCCGGCCTGCTGATCCTGAATGAGATCGTCGGTATCACCGGCGAAGTTCGGAAGGCCCGCAGACAGAACGTGCCGGAGCAGAGCGGGTTCATCGAAGGGGCGTACTCGTGATTCAGCGCCGTCTGTTTCTGGTCACCATCCTGGGCTTCTTCCTGATCATTGCGGGTGGTAGCGGGCTCCCGTTTGGTATGAGCTT